>QKPP01000165.1:0-3233 GCA_006508105.1 Myxococcales bacterium FL481
CCCGCATGGCTGCGAACCCGCGTGGCTGCGAACCCGCGTGGCTGCGAACCCGCGTGGCTGCGAACCCACCTGGTTGCGGCACCTCGCGCCGCCGTCCCGATCGGGGGTGTATCGGGGTTTCCGTGGGCCGATCGCCCGCTGTCTGATACGATAGATCTATGCCGTCGCACCGTTGGTCGGGCGTGCTCGGACTTTTGCTGTGCACCTGCGCGTCTTCGGGGCGGCTGGCCTCGCGTCACGAGCCGGGAACCCCCCTGCACGCAGAACGAGCCGAGGCCCCCGTGGGTGCGGCCCCATCCCCACTCGTTGAGCTCCTCGAGACCGAGCTCGACCGCAACCTGGCCCGGCTCCAAGGCGACGATCTGGAGACACCGGCGTACTTTCTCGCGTACGACGTCATCGACTCGTCCAACTTGTGGCTTGAAGCGCATCACGGGGCGCTCGTCGCCGATCACATCAACCAGCAGCGGCAGCTCGACATCGACGTGCGGGTCGGCAACCACCAGCTGGACAACAGTCACAACCAGCAAGGCGACTACGTCGCCAACGGTTTGGGCTCGGGGATGTCGATCAGTCTCGACCACGACCCATTGTCGTTGGCCCAAAGCCTGTGGCTGCAAACGGAGATCCAGTTCCGTGACGCCGAGGAGGCCTATCGGGAGGCCGAAAATCACGAACAGCTCGTCACCCACGAGGGCAGCCCGGTCCATCCCGACTTTAGCCAGGAGCCGCCACTTGTTCATCTCGAGCCCGCCGCCGAACTGGACGTGGAGAACCTCGGCCAACGCTGGCGCCCCATTGTCGAGCGCGTCTCCGCGGAGCTCGGTAGCCACCGCGACGTGCTCTACGCCAGCGCCATGCTCGAAGCGGAGGTCCAAAACCACACGCTGGTCAACACCGAAGGTAGTCGCGTCCAGTCCGGTCGTACCCGCCTGCGCGTCATCCTCTCGGTGACGGCACAGGCCGACGACGGGATGCAAGTTGAGCGGTTTGCCACGTTCGACGGCCACCGTCCGGACCAACTGCCCCGCGAAGCCGAGCTCCAGGCCGCGGCCGGCCGCTTGGTCGACGAAGTGTTGGCGCTTCGCGTCGCCCCAGTGGCGGAGCCCTACACCGGCCCGGCGGTTCTCGAGGGACACGCCGCGGGCGTGTTCTTCCACGAGATCTTCGGTCATCGGCTGGAGGGCCACCGGCAAAAACAAGACTTCGAGGGCCAGACCTTCACCAAGATGCTGAATCAGCCGGTGTTGCCGCGCTTTCTCAGTGTCATCGACGATCCGACGATCAGCACGCTCGGTGGCCAAGCACTCAGCGGTCACTACTTCGTCGACGACGAGGCCGTGCCCGCCAAGGCCGCCCGCTTGGTCGACAACGGCAAGCTTCGGGGATTTTTGCTGGCCCGCTCGCCCGTGCTGCCGTTTCGCCGCAGCAACGGTCACGGGCGCCGCGAAGTGGGTCATCCGGTCGTGGCCCGCCAGGGCAACCTGATTGTGCAGTCGCGCCGCACGATCCCCGAGGCCAAACTCCGAGATGCGCTCGTCGCCGAGGCCAAGCGACAAAACAAGCCCTACGGGCTGTGGTTTCGCGACATCCAGGGGGGAGTAACCCTGACGGATCGGCAAAACCCGCAGGCGTTCAAGGTCATGCCGTTGATCGTATATCGCGTATGGACCGACGGCCGACCCGATGAGCTCGTCCGCGGGGTTGACATCGTCGGCACCCCGCTCGCCGCGTTCGAGACGATCCTGCGCACCGGCGACCGGCTCGGGGTGTTCAATGGGTTGTGCTACGCGGAGTCGGGATGGATCCCGGTCAGCGCGGTGAGTCCTTCTTTGCTGCTGAGCAAACTCGAGATCGAGCGGGCCGTCCACGACCGCGACCGTCCACCATTGCTGGCCCCCCCCGCATTGCAGGCGAGCTGGGGTCGCACCAGCGCCAGCCCGATGCGGAGGCGACCGTGAACCCGGCGACCGCGACGGTGATCGTCGCTTGGCTGCTCGCGCCGGCCGAGCCCGCGGCGAGTTCCCCGTGGGAGGCCGAGATCAACGCCGTCGGAGGAGAGCTGCGCCGCGGCGTCGCGCAGCTGCGCCTCGACGAAGGCCCTGCCCCCTACTTCGCCGAGGCTCGTCTCATCCGCCTGCAATCGTTCACCCTCGACGGCTCGTACGGCGGCCTGATCGCCGACGAATCCAGCGTGGGGGCGGGCGGGCGGGTGGACGTTCGTGTCGGCTCCCCCGAACTCGACAATACCGGACTGATGGGGCCCACCGGCGAACACGAGTTCGTCTTGCCGCTACGACCTCACGCGGACGTGACCCGGCGGGCGCTGTGGTTGGCCATGGACCACGCGTTTCGCGAGGCCAGTACGGCGTACTCGCTCAAGCAAAGCGTGCTCGGCCGGCTCGCGGACGAAGACCTCCCGGACGACCTCGGCCCCGCGCCCCCACCGATTCGCCAACTACCGGCCGCACGAGTGGACTCGCCGGCCAGCACTGCGCTTGACGACCAGCTGCGAGACATCGTGCGCCGTCTTTCCGCCCGGTTCGCGTCGTACCCGGCGATCGACAACGGCGATGTGATTCTCCAGCGCATGGCCACGCAGCAGGTCCTCGTCGACAGCGACGGCATCGTCGTCGGCCACGATGCCACGCGCCTGAGTTTGACGGTGCTCGCCGACACGCGGGCGGCCGACGGAATGCAGCTCGACCACGCCGGTGCGATTCACCACCAAGGCAGCGAACTCGACCCGACCACCTTCGAAACCGACGGCGAGCAGCTCGTCGAGCGGGTGCTGACCGAGCTCGCGGCGATGCAAGACGCGCCCATGCTCGACGAGGACTACGATGGGCCGATTTTGTTCGCGCCCGTGGCCGCGGCGCAGTTGCTCGCCTCCACGGTGGCCTTGCACGCATCGGGATCACCCCCACCCCTGGGTGATACCGGGCCGATGACCAAGTTCGAGCCCCACTGGCAAAGCCGGCTGGGCAAGGTGGTGATGCCGAGCTTTCTCGATTTGGTCGACGACCCGCGCTCGGGGTTCGGGGCCTATCGCTACGACGCCCAGGGCTTTTTTGCCGAACCGCTGACGTTGGTCGAGCGCGGCACCATGACCGAGTTGTTGATGCTGCGCCGACCCAACGAGTACGTCGCACGCAGCAACGGCCGCGCCCGTCAAACCGCGTCATTGCACGTCGACACCGCCATCAGCAACCTGCGGCTGGTCAGCCGCAAGC
>QKPP01000165.1:3243-9523 GCA_006508105.1 Myxococcales bacterium FL481
CGGGTTGTCGTCCGCGGCCCTCGAACGCGAACTGCTCCGCCGCGCCCGCGAGGACGGCTACGAGTTCGCGTACGTAGTCGAGGAGTTCCGCGACGCGAACTTGCTCGGCCCGCCGCCGCGCGACGGAGCGACACTTTACGGCGATGCCCGCAAGGTGACGATTCCCTTGCCCGCGCGCGTGTTTCGGGTCGAGCCAGACGGCCGCAAGACGCTCGTCCGCGGCGCGATGTTTAGCCCCGTGTCGATGCGCGTGTTTCGTCGTGTCCGTGCCGTGGGTCAGGAGCGCCGGCAAGTCCCGCTGCGAATCTCACCGGGACCAGAAGGCGGATTTGCCGCCGGCTTGGGGATCGATGCCTTGCTGTTGGGCTCCGTTGACGCATCGGTCGACACGCCCGCGTTGTTGATCGAGGGCTTCGAGTTGTTGGTCGAACGCGGCGAGCATGAGCGACTGCCCCTGCTCACCCACCCACTGCGCCGGGCCCCCGCGGAACACGACCCGGTTCCGAAGCCACAAGTCGAGTCGCCAGCGGAGCGCTAGGTCGGCTGCGGTGGGGACGGGCGGCGACCCGCCCCCACCGACGCGACCGAATTCGCCCGTTGCGGTGAGGTGTCGCGCACGCGACGGGCTGCGGGTGGCCACGGTTCTCCATGTGGTAGCCCATCACGCGACCGCGCGGGCCGACTCACACTGCCCTGAGCATCTGATGGCGGTGTCGCACCAGCCGCAAGCCGACCACGTCCGGGTGCTCGAGGCGTACCTCGCCCCGCCTGGGGCCCCGACCGCAGATCTGGCCCTCAGCGAGCGAGAGCTGCCCGAGGTGCTGAGCATTTTGCACCAAGTGGACGAGGTCCACGTGCACGGCATGCCTCTCGAGCTCGCACTCAACTTGATCCCGTACGTTCGACCCGAGGTGCTCGAAGCCACGCCACTGTACTTGCACGGGCCATGGCCCGAACTGGTGCGCTCGCCTCGGTACGACGCGACACGGTTGCAAAGCTGGCCGGGACCGATCCACTACGATCCGGCGGGCGCCGCCACACCCGAGGCCAAGGGCACGCTACCCACGACGCCGACGCGCTTGTGGATCGATCCGAGCGAAGCAGCGTTGTTGCCCCGGGCTGGGGGCGCCGTCCCCCACTCGCTCGACACCGGCCGCGGTTGCGTATGCGCTTTGTCGGCCGACCTCGACGATGAATTGCGGACCCAGCTCGCGATCGAACTCACGCGCCTGAGCTCGCCGCGATTACGCGTCGAACCCCTCGACGAATCGCTCCTGCCGCCGTCTCAACGCGCGGGTGTGCGGCGTGTCACCCAAGTCGCCATCGTCGACGCGGGGACCAATCCGGCCACCCTCGCCCTGACCGCGACCCTGGAAGCGATCGCTCAGGGACTGCCGCTGGTCTGTGTCGGCGACCCGCCGTCCGACGCCCCGTCCGGCGTCACTTGGATCCCACGCTCAGATGCCAAACGAACCGCGTTGGCCTGCATCGACGCGATGAGTCCCTGGCTCCCCGCCTGGCACGACGGCCGCTCGGCGATGGATACCACCGCGTCGAGAGACTGGCTGGTCGCGCGGGCGTGCCACACGACGAGTTCGTGACCGACCTGAGCTCGTCTGCCAAGCTACCGCCCGGTCTGCGTCGATGTCACCACGCGCGCGCCGACTCCCGCCAGTTCGTGGACCCGCGCGTCCCAGGTCGCTTCGTCCACCGCGAGCTTGATCCGCACCGCGGCGCCGTAGTTTCGCTCCCCGGCGGCTACGGCCCAACGCTCGAGCAAGCGGTCGAAAGCCACCATGGCTTCATAGGGCAACTCGACCACCACCTCGCGCCGCACTACCCAAGGCCCAACGTGAGCCCGCTCCACGACCTCGCGGGCGGCCTGGGCGTAGGCTCGACCGAGGCCGCCCACGCCCAACTTGGTGCCGCCGAAGTACCGCGTCACGACCAACACGGCCTCACGCAGTTCGCGCCCGAGCAGCACGTCGAGAATGCGTCGGCCGGCGCTCCCCCGCGGCTCACCGTCATCGCTTGATCGCACCACCCCGTCGTTGCGACCGATCCACGCCCAGCAGTGGTGATTCGCCGTCGGGTACACGCCGCGGCGAGCGTCGAGGTGCTGGAGCAATCGCTCTCGATCCGGACAGGGAGAGATCCAGCCAATGAACCGAGAGTTGAGGATCTTGTCGATCTCGTACTCCGTCGCGGTGGTGACGGTCGATGCAGCCACGGCGGGCATCGTAACTCAGGCGCCGAGACGGCCCACGACGGGCCGAACAAGGCGCGGCGCGTGGTGGGGTTCGCCCGTTCAGCCGACTACCGCCACCACAACCACACCCGCGTGCGCGGACCAAGCCGAGGAGCGCCGGCCACGACCCACGCCCGCGTTGGCTCGTGGGCGCGCCGCGGGCGAGCCCACGGGTCTGCGACGCGTTGCACCACCTCGTCGTCGCGCCAAGTGGCGGTCTGGCGCTCGGTGGCCTCGGTCCATCCATGATCTGTCGCGAAGCCACGCGAGACGCGGTCGGGCGAGTAGACCACGCGGGTTCGCGGTGCGCTCCCCCGGGGCCGAGATCGAGCGCTTCGGTCGGTCGCCGAGCGACCCCGCGAACGCACCGCGGACTTGAGCACGGCCCAGACCTGCCGCCAAGTGGGATTCGGCACCCCGGCGCGAGCCCGTTCGGACCAAGCCATGAAGTACAAAAACGCGGCGACCACCGACAGCATGAGACTTCCGGTCAACAGTCCGAACGCACCCAACCCGATCGCCGCCGCCTGTCCCACCTTCACTGCGACGGCAGTGGCGTCGACATAGTGCGTTCGCCAGGCCAACCAGGCCCGGAAGATCCGACCACCGTCGCTGGGGAACATGGGAATGAGATTGAAAACGGCGAGCAGGAGGTTCGCGGCCGCCAACGCCCCGACGAATGCACCCAAGCCGCCGCCTGCCCACGCTGACACCAGCCCGAACCCACCCGCGAGAGCGATGCTCACCAGCGGACCCGCGGCGGCCACGGCCATCTCTTGCCTTGGATCGGCAGGCATCCGCTCCATCTGCGCCACACCGCCCAGCGGCGAGAGCACAATCCGCTCGGTGCGGATGCCATACCAGCGGGCCGTCAGGGCATGTCCCAACTCGTGCGCGACGACCGACGCGAATACCGCCAGCAGGAACAACACGCCAAACAACGCCCCCCAGCCCGACGCGCTGCGCTGGAACGCCTCGATCGCCGCCCAAGCTACCAACAGCGCGAAGCTGAAGTGCACATAAGTGTCGATTCCCGCGATGCGACCGATTCTCCACGCGTGTTTCATCGTTTCTCTACACTAAGTCCCAGCCGGCCGATGGCAAGACACGTCGACGGGGACGATCGACCGCAACCTCCCGGCACGCGACGGGATCACAGCCTCTTGCCGGCGTCGAGCCCGTGCCGGTGGCAGCGCCGGCACGGCCCGCGTAAAGTCGCCGCGCATGCCCGAGTTCACCGTCGCCGCGCTCTACCGCTTCGCGCCCCTCGCCGATCCTGCGTCCCTCCAGCGACGGTTGAAGCGGCGCTGCAACGAACTCGGACTCGGGGGCACGCTGATCGTCGCGCCTGAGGGTATCAACGGCACCGTCGCGGGGACAGCCCACAACATCGACGCGCTGCTCACTGAGCTGCGAGCCCTGCCCGGCATGGCGGAGCTCGACTGCAAACGTTCCGTCTGTGACCAGGCCCCGTTTCTGCGCCTGAAAGTTCGACTCAAGCCCGAGATCGTCACGATGGGTGATCCAGACATCGACCCGCGCACGCAAGCGGGCACGTACGTTGACGCGCCCGCGTGGAACGAGCTTGTTGACGATCCCAACGTGGTGGTGCTCGACACCCGCAACGATTACGAGGTGCGCGTCGGAACCTTTGATCGCGCGATTGATCCCGGACTCAAGCACTTTCGCGAGTTTCCCGCGTTCGCCGAACAAGCGCTGCGGGGTTTCGAAGATCGCCCGATCGCGATGTTTTGCACCGGCGGCATTCGCTGCGAAAAAGCATCGTCGCTGCTCCGCCGCCGCGGGTTCCACCGGGTTTATCACCTCGAGGGCGGGATTTTGCGCTACTTCGCCACCACCACGAAGGCGGCAAGCAAGTGGCGCGGAGAGTGCTTCGTATTCGACCGACGCGTCACTTTGAAACCCAGCCTCGAACCCGGTGATCACTCGCTCTGTTACGGCTGCCTTGAACCAGTGTCGCGCGAGGAGGCTCAGTCACCCCTGCACGAGGACGGCGTTTGCTGTGTGCACTGCCACGATCGCACGCCCGCGGCGGTTCGAGCCGGACGCCGCGAGCGAGCGCGTCAAGTCCGACTTGCTCGTCACCGCGGCGAACTGCACATCGGACGGTAGCCGTCGTGGTAGCCCCTCGATGCGACTCGGTTGGCCGCCGCACGGGCGGGGTTGGGCGCGGCGTGAGACTAGGCCTTGCGAGCATCCACCGCGACGTCCCCCGACCCGGCGCGCTGGGCCGCCTGCGCTGGCTGTGGCTCGGCGTCGGCCTGAGCACGGTCGTTGGCTGCCGCGACCGCTCCCGAGCTACGCCGGTGGGCCCGCCTCCCGCTGCCGCGACAGCCCCCCGAACGGACCCGACCCCGTCGCCGCCCGCCACATCGGGCGAGACGGGAGACGCCAGCGCGGCCACGACGACGGAGACCCGAGCCAGCGGGACCACGGCCAGTTTGCGAGGGTTGAGCGTGCCGGGGATCGACATCGTGTGGGCCAGCGGCACCGCCGGCACCTATGTTCGGTCGCAAGACGGAGGGCGCACCTGGCGAGTCGGCGTGGTGGCGGGCGCGGAAGCCCTCGACTTTCGTGATGTGCACGCGTTCGATGCCGATCACGCGCTCCTCATGAGCGCGGGCTCGCCGGCTCGGATCTACCAGACGGCCGATGGCGGCGCGACGTGGCAGCTTCACCACCACGACGACCGGCCTGAGATCTTCCTCAACTGCATGGCGTTTTGGGACCACCGGCACGGTGTGATCGTGGGCGACCCGATCGACGGAGCGTTTGTCGTGTTGCGAACCGAAGACGGCGGCACGACATGGCGTAGCGCGACCGCTCCGCCGCAGGCGCTCGAAGGAGAAGCAGGATTCGCCGCGAGTGGGACCTGCGTGTGCACTGGCGCGCCGACGCACGCGTGGTTCGGCACCGGCGGTGCGATCGCCCGGGTGTGGCGCTCGACGGACTTCGGCAATAGGTGGACGCCATCGACGACGCCGATGGCCGCCTCGCCGACAAGCGGGGTGTTCTCCTTGGCGTTTACGCCGGACCAACACGGGATCGCCGTCGGGGGCGACTTCAAGCAAGTCCACCGTGCGGTCGACAACCTCGCGGTCAGTCCGGACGGCGGACTGACGTGGACGCGGTCGCCCGGTCCCGGGCTCTCGGGTTTTCGAGAGGCCGTGGCGCCCCGGCCCGGCCCCGTTGGTGGAGAGATCTGGTCGGTGGGGCCCAGCGGAGCCGACGTGTCGTACGACAGCGGACGTTCGTGGCGCCCAATCCCGGACGGGCCGCAAGCTCACGCCATCGCTTTTGCTCCAGATGGTTCAAAGGCGTACGCCGTGGGCGGCGAGGGTGGCGTGACGGTCATCACGTTTCCTTCGCACCGGAGCAGATGAACTCCCTGGGCTCGAGGACGCCGTGAACGGCACGCCTCGGGACACCAACCGGAGCGATGGGCGACACTCGGTACCGGCCGGCGACCACAACGGAGCGATGATTGGACCCGTGGCCCGTCACCAACCAACGCCGTTGGGTTCGCACGACGCCATGCTAAGAGAATAGCCATGCGACGCGCGTTGCTCAGCCTGGGGTTGCTCGTCAGTCTGGCGGGCTGCCGCGGAGAGTTGACTCCGTTGGACCAACCGAATCCCGCCACGGCAACGGGCGACGAGGAGGCGTGCCCCAACGGCACGGCCGGGTGCTCCTGCTACGGCAACGGCACCTGTAACGAGGATCTCGAGTGCCGCGACGAGGTGTGTTTGGATCCGCAGTGCCGTCCGGGCGCACTGAACTGCCCTTGCTACCCCAATGAAACCTGCGACGACGGGCTCGTCTGCCGCGAAAACGGCGTCTGCAAGCCAAAGCCGCCGTCGGACACCGAGGATACCTCCGACGACCCGGAGAGTACGACGCCGGGTTCGGGCACCGCTACGGGTGCTGACGATGACGATGACGATGACGACGATGACGATGACGATGATGACGATGACGATGACGATGACGATGACGACGACGACGACGACG
>QKPP01000087.1 GCA_006508105.1 Myxococcales bacterium FL481
TCGTCATCATCGTCATCATCGTCATCATCGTCTGCATCACCATCACCGTCGCCATCACCATCGCCATCACCATCGCCATCGCCATCACCATCACCGTCACCATCACCAGAATCCGGCGCGCTATCGTCGTCACCGGTTCCCGTCGTGGTGTGGTCGCCAACCTCGTCGTCGGTGTCGATATCCTCCTCGTCGCCGGTGCACGATCCGCTCAGCAGCAGCGCCAGCGTGATCAGGTGAGCCGCGAGAAACCCCGTGCGGGCGGCAAGTGACTCCAAAACGCGGAGTGAGTGGTCAGATCGAGTCAAGGTCATGGTGGCGGCGGCCTGCGGCTGGCACGCTAAGGCTACCATGCGGCAGCGGCGGGTGACCTAGGGCGCGCCCATCGGCCTCGGCCGTGAGTGCAAACGGGACTCGAGGGCGAGGGCAGCGCCTTGTCAAGCACCGTGGAGCGGAGCAATCCCGGTGAGATCGGCGCCTTGGGTCGAGATTTGGCGCCTGATGCCGGGTCCCTGTAGGATCGGCGCGTCGTGCAGCGTAGCGACCTTGAGCTTTTGGAGGCTTGGCGGGGAGGCGACTTGTCTGCCGGCAACGAGCTGTTTCACCGCCATTTCGATGCGGTGTGTCGCTTCTTCGCGAACAAGGTGCACGAGGACGTCGACGATCTGATCCAACGGACATTTCTGGGGTGCGTCGAAGGGCGCGAACGTCTGCGGGGAGATACCGGATTTCGGGGGTATCTGTTCGGCGTGGCTCGCAATGTTCTGCGCCGCTATTTTCGGGACAAACGCTACTTTCGTGAGCGGTTCGCCGGACTAGAGATATCAGCCGAGGACGTCGCGCCGGGGCCGAGCCTGTTGTTGGCGGAGAAGCGCGAGCAACAGCTGCTGCTTCGTGCGTTGCGGGCATTGCCACTCGATCACCAAATCACGCTCGAGCTGTACTACTGGGAGTCCCTTAGCGGACGCGAGCTGGCCGAGATTTTGGAGGTTCCCGAGGGGACCGTGCGAGGTCGGATCCGTCGCGCGAAGGAGCTGCTTCAAGAGAAACTGACCGAGTTGGCGGCGTCGCCGGAGCATCTACAAACCACCCTGGCGAATCTCGAGTCCTGGGCGCGCTCTCTTCGTGAGCAGGCGGTGCGACGTGGGCTTGACGTCCACACGGGCTCAACCCCCGGAGAACCGTCATGAGGATGCTCAAGGGCCTGGTCCCAACCGTGTTCGGTGCGCTGGGTTGCATCTTGGCGTCGTGCGGCGAGACCCGCCCGCCGTCGCCGATGGGGGACGACGACAGCGGGTTGCCTCCAGACGTCGAGCCGCCCGACTCGACGACGATTGTGTTGATCGACCAGACGGCCTGGGAGGCAGTCGAGGCCGCGGAGGATCCGCTGGCCGACCATCGACCGCCCGATGCCTACTGTCATGAGGACGGTACGTTGATCCACGAAAGCGGCACGTTCGACGTGATCATGGACCGTTGCTCGTACTTCATGTCGCGGCAACCGACGCTCGCTGATATCCGCCGGGGGGACTGCATCGAGATCCCGTTTCTCCACGGCGATCTGATCTCTCCGGAAGGGGGCCTCTCCCACGTGGCGCTGCTCTTTGGCAGCGATCCGTTCTGGGAACGGAACCTCCCCATTCCCTCGGCGGCAAACTCGAGGTACGAATACTGGCTGGCCACGGCGGACATCCCGGCGGGCACTCCGATCTGGTTTCACGTGCACAACCACGGGCCAAACCAGTACGTGCTCGGGGATGTCGCTATTTTGAACCTCGCGCCAGGTGAAGCGTGCCCTGTCGAGCGGTAGGGGTCGTGCCTGCCGTCGCCGATTGCCTGAGCGCTGGGTTCCGGGCCGGCTGTTAGCGGGCCGTTGCCTTGGGTGGCTTGTCGAAGCGCACCCACTGGCCGTCGAGACGGCGCTCGTGCGGCAGATAGCGGGCCTTGTACGCCATCGACTCGCACTGCTCGATGTACAGACCCAAGTATAGATGTCGTAGCCCCCAGTCGAGGCACAGCTGGAGCTGCCGAAGGATCGAGTACACCCCGACGCTGTCGCGGTTGTACTGAGGATCGTAGTAGGTGTAGACCGCCGAAAGCGAGTTGCAGCTCCGATCGACGATCGCAACGCCGACGAGTCGGTCGCCGTCGAAGTACTGCAGCTCGTAGCTGTCCGCGCACGAGTCGACCAAGAACGCGGTGTAGCCGGCGCGATCGATCGGGTCACTGCGTCCGAGTAATCCCCGGCCGACTTTGTGCTTGTTGTACAAAGCGAGCTTTTCGGGCGTGAAGTGGGGTCGTTCCACTTGAACTCGAAACCGCTTGTCACCAGCCCGTCGGATTCGACGCTGCGTTTTGCTGAGCTGATACTCGCGAGTATCGATGCGAATGGGCTCGCAGGCGTTGCAGCCCGGGCAGGCGGTGCGATACAGCAGCAGACCTTGTCGCCGGTCGCCAGACTGCAGCCGTTGGTCGAACTCTTGATCGCTCAGCGGCCGCACGGGCAACCGCATGGGCAGGCGGGACGTCTTGTCCTCCAGATACGGGCAACGCGTAGACTCGTCGTGAATCAGCAGCTCGGGCGGAGTGCCCGTGAGCAGCCGGGATCTGCGTGCCCCCATCAGAAACGACCATAGCACGCGCACCGGACCCCGCGCGATGTCGTGGCGGCCGTTGGCGAGGACGCTCCCAGAAGCCGAGACGGTTTCGGGGCCCCGGTCGGCGCGGCCGCGCCGGCCCGGATCTTGTTGACGTGGTATGCCGGGCCCAGGTGTTCTCCCGCGGTCGAGTCGCTCATCTCCCCTTTGGCGACGAATTGTGGCCACTGCGGACGCCCACCCTCCCACCGGCGGCCGAGACGAATACCGTGATCGTCGGGTCGCGTCGCCTTGCGGTGATCGAGCCCGCGACGCCGTATGCGGACGAGCTGGCGCGGCTGGAGCTCGCGCTGAGCCGTCGGGTCGAAGCCGGCGCAGATATCGTCGCGTTGTGCTTGACGCATCACCATCCGGACCACGTGGGCGCGGCGGAGGCCCTCCGCGAGCGATTCGAAGCGCCGATCTGCGCTCACCCCAAGACTGCAGCGCGACTGGCATTCACGGTGGACCAGGCGGTGGACGACGAGTGGGTCTGTGAACTCGATGGTGGCCGTCGGCTCGAAGCGGCGTTCACCCCGGGGCATGCTCCCGGTCATGTCGTCTTCATCGAGCCGACCGCTGGTTTGTTCTACCTAGGGGACTTGGTCGCGGGGCAAGGCACCGTCCTCATCGATCCGGACGATGGGGGAGACATGGCGGCGTACCTGGCGTCCCTCGCTCGACTCAAGGCACGGTTGCGACCGCGCGAGGGGGCCGCCGGTCCGCTCACCGTGATCCCCTCGCACGGTCCGCCGTTGACCGATCCGATCGCCGTGATCGATCGCTATGTCCAGCATCGTCGCGGTCGCGAAGCCAAGATCGTGGCGGCGCTCCAGCAAGGGGCAGCAGACGCGTCGCAGCTGCTCACGACCAGCTACGGGGACGTGGCCTCCGACCGGCGGGGGCTGGCGGACAAATCCTTGCGGGCCCACCTCCATAAGCTAGTGGTCGATGGACGGGTGCGTCGCGACGGTGAGCGATTTGCGGTGGTCGAAAGCGACGATCCGTCGCAGGGGCGGGGCTCCAGCGCCGACTAGACGGCGCCGCGGGTCGGATCGCGAGCGTCTACAACTCGTCGCAGAAGACGATCGAACCGAGCTTGGTCAGCTGGGAAGCGAGTCGGCGGCGGTGTCCGACCACGGCGATCACCTAGCCCTGGCGGGCATCTAGGGGCTCGAGCAGTTCCAGTATCCGTTTCGGCGAGATCGCTCCGAGGTTCGGCGCGAGTCGCCGCCAGTCGTCGTGGGGAAAGCCGTGCCGCCACCCCGCTCGCACGTAGTCGGCGGCGCCGAGGGGTTGTTCGAGACGGCGGGCGAATCGGGTCAGGACACGTTCCCCCGCCCGTCGCATGGCCCGAGGCGAGGGCCAAGCCGAGCACGTGATCCCGTCGTTTCGTGCGGTGGCGCGGTGGCGTGCCTCGCGGCCCTCGTTTCCGCCCGCTCGTGACCGGCCTTCCTGCAAGCCTGCGGTGTCGCACGTGCTCGCTGACGCGGCTCGGAATGACGCCGCTAAGTCGCGAGCCAGTCCGCCAGCTTGGCCACAGCGGCTTCGATGCCGGCACCCACCCGCTTTGGACCGGGCCCGAGCATGTACGCCGGCGTGGAAACGATCCGTCGCACCTCGTCGACAACCACGCCGTCGACCGGGCACGTCTCGTGCGTCGAACCGGATTGCGTGATGGCCGCGGCTGTGTCAGCGTCGTTGCCGATTGTTAGCGTCGTTGTCAGGCCGGCCTGACTCAGCGCGACCGCAAGCACAGCGGGGCTGATGCAGATGGCGACGATCGGCTTGCGGGCGTTGGCCGCGTCCACCACAAGTCGAGCCAGATCCGGTTGGACGGTCGCGTTCGCGCCGCGGCTCGAGAAGTCACTCAGGTTGAGGGCAGCGCCGAAACCCCCCGGCAACACCAATGCGTCGAGTTCAGCCATGTCGGCGCGCTCGAGTGCATCGATTTCTCCTCGCGCGATGCGGGCTGATTCCACGAGCACGTTGCGTTGTTCGTCGGTGGGCTCGCCCGTGAGGTGGTTGACCACGCTGCTTTGCGACTGGTCAGGGGCGTAACACCGAAACTCGATACCGGCGCGTTCGAGAAAGTAGAGGGTGAGCACGGCCTCTTGGATCTCCGCGCCGTCGCGGAATCCACAGCCTGATAAGACGACGCCGACTTTGGACATGTCGAGGTTCCCTTCGTGGACGCAGCTCGCGGTTCGCTACGCGACGGCATCATACTCGTTCGCGGCTCACGACGCGCCTCGAGCCCAGCGGAATCGCCGCCGTATGCGTCGCTTGTATTGACCCACCGACGCGCGCAAGCTGGCCTCGCGTGCCGACCGATGAGATGTGGATGGGCGAGGCGTTGCGCGTGGCCAGGCGAGCGGGCGCGCGCGGAGACGTGCCGGTCGGAGCCATCGTTGTGCGCAGCGACGCGATCATCGGCGTGGGTTTCAACACCCGCGAACGCGACGATGATCCGTCGGGGCACGCGGAAGTGGTGGCCTTACGCGATGCTTGTCGGCAGGCTCGGCGCTGGCGACTCGATGGCGCGACCTTGTTTGTCACCCTCGAGCCCTGCCCGATGTGTGCGGGGGCCCTGGTCAACGCCCGCGTCGCGCGGTTGGTCTACGGCGCGACCGATCCGAAAGGCGGAGCCGTCACCAGCTTGTTCGAAATCTGCGACGATCCGCGATTGAACCACCGGCTCGACGTTCGCGGCGGCGTGTTGGCATCCGACTGCGCGGCTTTGTTGCGAGATTTTTTTGCACAGGCGCGTCGTCGCGGCGACTCTCGCGGCTGGCGACAGCGGCGAGCCACCATCCAACGGAGCGTGCGCGATTTCGGTCAGGATGATCGTTCCCGCTCGATCGCCGAACCGGCCGCGAAGAAGGGATCTTCCGCATCGTGACCATGGCTCCAGACGAGACGCTCGAGGTGCTCGCCATGCTGCGGCGCGGCCGGCTGGCGATCGACGCGTGCGAATCGGGTCGCACGACCTTCCTCAGCCACGTGGGGGCCGTACCGAAACTCGTCCCCGGGCCGTGGATCGGCCACCGCGACCTGTTGCGTGCCATGGCGCTGGCGAACCTTCATCCTCAGCAGCGGGCGTCGCTCGCTCGCGCCGTACTTGTGGAATACGGTCACACGTTCGGTGTCGGTCGGCTCGAGTTGACGGCGCATCCGTCTGGACTGCCGCTCGGTGGTTCGTCCGTGTGGCTGCGCAGCCGCACGAGTGAGGTGACGTGCTTGTACACGTGGGGGCTGGGACCATCCCCCACGGCCGTGGCGTGCGACTGGTTGGTCTTGCGAGCGAGACCGGGGTGGGCCCTCGACAAGCCATTCAAGACACTGTCCGCGACGGGACTGTCCACGTTGTTCGAGCTGGCGGGCAAGGTGCTCGTGGTGGTCGAGACCGCCGTCAGCGCCCGACTTGTGGCGGATCTGGTGCAAGGCCAGCTGGATGTGACCGCCCACGCTCGCTTCGCTCCCTACGTGGAGTCATCGCAGCCGGACGCCCCGTTGGTGTTGTGGCCGGCGGATGCCCTCGACAGCTCCGCGCTCGCGCGCTTCGAGTTCGGGACGGCGATCCCCCTCGAGCTCGGGGAGAGCGAAACCCGAGCGGTGTCGGAGTGGGCCGAAGCTCGTGCGAATGTGACCGTTGCGTCCGCATGCGAGCCGAATCGACTGACTCGCAAGGGACTGGAACGGTTCTGGCGCGCCTGCGGTCGTCCGAAGATCCTCGTTCGTGGTGAGCCGAGCTGGACCGCGGAAGGGGCGGCGTGGTTGCGACGGCTGGGCGCGTCTGTTCACGTCGAGCCCACCAGTACGCAACTGGGGTTGTTCTGAGCGTCACTGGACTGCATTGCCCGAGACGAGAGCCGCAGCCGCTGACGTTGCCGCCGCCGGGTTTGTCCCGCGGCGCTGCTTTGGGCATCGCGAGCGGGTCAAGGGTGCCGTAATCGACCGCCGCGTTCCGGTTGCGCTTTTGGCCCGACGAACCCACGCAAGCTACCATGACCACAGTTTTGGTCGCCGCGAGAGCGAGCTGACGAACTTTTCAATGCCAGCGTCCGCAAAAAAGACTTCCACGCGCCGCGGTTCCGGCGGTTCCAAGCGCAAAGGCAGTGAGTTGCGCGTGGCGGACCAACAAGACGCCGCGGCGGCCGAGGAACTCGAGCAGCTTCGGGCTAGCTTAGCCGGCGCACAGGCGCAGGCGGCAACGGCCACGCAGGCGGTCGAGGAGCTGGAGACCCGCCTCGCGCAGATCCAGCTCGGCCCCAAGGCCAAAGCCGCTCTCGAGAAGCTCCGCGCACAGCTGCACGAGAGCCGTGAGGCGAGCGAAGGCAGCGCGTCGTCGTTGGCCAGCATGACCGAAGGGCTCAAGGGCATCGCCGAGAATGTCGAGCTGCTGGCCTCCAACGCTGAGGAGAGCTCGAGCTCGATTCTCGAGATGGCCGCGGCCAACGACGAGGTGGCCGAGAGCATGTTTAACCTCGCGGCCTCGGTGCAGGAGACGGCGATCTCGATCGAGGAGATGACCTTCTCGGTCAAAGAGGTGGCGAAGAACATCGAAGCACTGAGCACCACGGCGGAGGATACGTCGTCGGCCATGAACGAGATGGACATCTCGATTCAGCAGGTCGAAAACAATGCGAACGAAACCGCGCAGTTGTCAGAAGAGGTCGTGTGGGCAGCCGAAGGTGGCGTGGACGCGATCAACCAAACGATCGACGTCATCAATCTGATCAAGACGTACTCGGCGGATGCGGTCAGCGTCATCCAACGCCTTGGCGGCCGGATCGGACAGATTGGCGGGATCCTGAGCGTCATCGACGACGTCGCCGAGCAGACCAACTTGCTCGCTCTCAATGCGGCGATCATTGCCGCTCAAGCCGGGGAACACGGCAAGGGGTTCGCCGTGGTTGCCGACGAGATCAAAGACCTGGCCGAGCGTTCGGGTCGATCCACGAAAGAGATCGCCGAGATCATCAAGGCCGTTCAACGTGAGAGCCGCAATGCCGTGGAAGCGGTGCAGCGTTCGAGCAAAAGCGTCGACGACGGAGTGCGGGTCAGCCACCAAGCAGAAGACGCGCTCAAGCGCATTTCCGACTCCGCCCGCCGCTCGACGCAAATGGTGCGAGAGATCGCACGTGCGACGGTGGAGCAGACCAAAGGCTCGAAGCAGGTGACGGACGCGATCAACGTGGTCGCGACCACGGTCCAGCAGGTGGCCACCGCCACCGCCGAGCAAGCTCGAGGCGCCGAGCAGATCATGCGCTCGGCGGAGAAGATGAAGGCGATTACCCGCCACGTGGAACGCTCGACGCAAGAGCAGACCCGTGGTAGCCGCCAGATCACGCGCGCCATTGAGGCGATCAGCGAGATGGTCACCCAGCTTAGCGACGCTCACGCGGGTCAACGCGACAATGCGGACGCAATCTTGCGACAGCTGCAGCAGATTCGTGACGCCAACGAGGAACAGTGCGCGTTGGTCGAGCGACTGCTGATGACGTCCGACGCGGCCGCCTAGTCCGACCCGGGCCGCGCCACGAGGCACCTTCGATGCGCAGGAGCCAGTCCAGGGGCTCTTGGACCCCGCAACGGTCTGGTCGCACGAAGCCGGCGAAATCGGCGGTGTCCTCGAGCGCGCGTGGCGAGGCGCGAGGCGGGTGTTTGGCGGCGTCCGTGCACCACCATCTGGGCGGCCAGACGCCAGCCAGACCTCCTTTGGCGACCGAACCCGCATCGGCTCAAAGCTCCTCGATTCTGAGGACCGCGTCAGTTGGTGGCCCGCCGGCATCGCGCGAATCGAGCGACGGTCGTGACTCGGATCAAGAACCGTACGCAAATACAGGTGATGCCTCGCGCCTGTAGCGCTTCGCTTTCGTGACGCGCTCGCGAGACTCGGGTCGCGGTGGCTGCCGTTCGAGCAGGTCGCCGGTCGGCGAGAGCCCTGCTATGGTGGCGGCGTGTTTGGCCTCGGCATCCTCGAGATCGCACTCGTGGCGCTGGTTGTGGTGGTGCTCTTCCCGCCGACAGAGATCCCCAAATTGGCGCGGTCACTCGCCCGCGCCTACGGAAGCGTGCGTCGAGTCGCTGACGAGTTTCGCCACACGGTCTTGCAAGACGACGAGCTAAACGAGCCCGTTCGTGAGATCCGCAACGCGTACCAAGAAACCCGCTGGCAGCTGCGCCAGGCCGAGGAGGCGGCGCGTCGGGATCTATCGCGGGCCTCCGCGTCGGCGAAGTCCGCGTTGGATCCCACCGCTCCGCGCAAACGGCCGGCCGGAACCGTCGCGGGCGGAGAGCGGCCGAGCCCCTCGCCCGAGTCGCCGACGTCGGCGTCCGAGGACTCGTCGGGACCGTCGGTGGTCGGGTCGGCGCCGCCCCACAGCCCCGCGGCAAACTCTGCCGAGGCCCGCGAACGTGCGGCTGGGACGGATGAGCCGCCGACCCCCGCTACTGCCGCGGCCGCGAACCGACCGGTGGAGCCCGCGAGTGCGGACGAATCCGCCACCTCCAGCCGGCCCGTTTCGGTATAGGTCCCGGGGGGCGATCGCATGGCCGACACCGACGACAAGCTCGCCGCCCGCGACCCGGGCGACGACGAAGACTTCGACGACGCGGGGCCCGAAGACGATGTCCCGATGTCGTTTTGGGACCACGTTGCCGAACTGCGACGTCGCCTGATGTTCATTGTCGGCGGCCTCGCGGTCGGGTTGGTCGTCGCGTGGTTCGTGCACCGACAGTTGCTCGAGCTGCTCAAGCATCCGCTACGCTCGGCCTGGCAAACCGCTGGGTTGCCGGGGGCCCCCGAGCTGCAAGTACTCGAGATGCAGGGGGTGTTGATGGTCGATATCCGAGTGACCATCTTGGGTGGGATCTTTGTGGCGACCCCGGTGATCTTCTACCAGGTGTGGCAGTTCGTCGCGCCGGGGCTCTATCGGCGCGAGAAGCTGTTTGTCGTGCCGTTTGTGCTCGGATCGATGACGATGTTTGCCGCTGGAGCCGCGTTTGCGTACGTCTACGTGCTGCCCCACGTCATCACCTGGCTACTGAGCTACAACGAAGGCTCGTGGGTCAATCGCCTGCTTGTCGAGCACGGCGTGCGCCACCGCGAGGTGTTGTACCAACTCGAGCTGGCCAACTACATCAAGGGGGCGACGCGGATCATCTTGGCCTTCGCCACCGTATTCCAGTTGCCACTGCTCGCCGCGGTACTCGCCAAGCTCGGGGTCATCACCCACAAGACCTTGCTTCGCTACTGGAAGGTCGCCGTGGTCATTATCTTCGTGTTGGCCGGATTTTTGACCCCACCCGAGCCCATCAGCCAGATGATGATGGCGCTGCCCATGGTGGTGCTCTTCTTCGTCAGCGTGGGGGTGGCCTATCTGCTCAACCCGGGCGAGCCGGAGATCCCCGACGCCCCGGAGATCGACGAACCTGACTCGGCCGAGGAAGCGCGCGAAGGCGGGGGCGACGGCGAGCGGGGCTAGCCTCTCGCGCCGTTGTTGCGGAGGCGGGTGCACCGCCTCAACGACTGCTAAACTGCCAAAATGCCACGGTTCCGACGCGGTGCGTTCGCCCTCTTCGCGACGACGTTTCTGGTTAGCCTGTTGCTGGGAGATCGAGCGACGGCCGCGGCGGTGCTCGCTTTGGATGTGCATGCGGTGTGGCACCAGCATACCTGGTGGCAGCCGCTGACGGCCCTGTTCTTGTTGCCCGAATCCGGGCTCGCCGCCCTGGTGGGGACCTTGCTCATCCAGTGGTACTTCGGCAGTCCGCTCGAGGGTTTTTGGAGCACGCGTCGCTACCTGATCATGGTGTTGGCGAGCGGCACCTTCGGTTACTTGAGCTGTGTCGCCGCGGGTCTATGGCTGCCACAGTTCAGCAATGTGACTTTCACGGGGGCTTTGCCCCTCGACGCGGCTACAACGACGGCGTTCGCCATCGTTTACGCTCGCCAACGTTACTCGTTGTTCGGCGCGGCGCCAGTGCAGGGGCGTGTGTTGGCGGGGTTCGTGTTGGCCTTGTTGTTCGTGCTCCCCGTGGCCAGCGGGCACGGGGTCGTGGCGATCCTCCCGGGGGTTGTTGCAGCGCTTTCGGCCGCGTTGTTCGCCACCCAACCCTGGCGTCGCGGCCCGAAGTCGGGCACAGTCGGCCGCTCCAAAGCTCGCTCGGCACAAGGTTCCCACCTTCGAGTTGTGCGAAGCGTGGATGATCTTCTCAACTAGCATCTGTTCGCGTGGCCGATAAAACGAATCAGCGCACCGAGACGGGGATGACGACCGTCTTTCGCCCGGCACAAAACCATCACACGCGCGTACGTCAGGTTGTGCTGCGCGTCAAGAGTGGCCCCGACAAGGGCTTGCAGATCGAGGTGGCGCGACAGCGGGTCACCGTTGGGCGCAGTGCGGTCAACGATCTCGTGCTCACGGACACCGCGGTCAGCGGCACTCATCTCGAAATCGGCCTTGGAGAAAAAGAGATCTTGCTGCGGGATCATGGGAGCACCAACGGGACATTGGTCAACGGGATCCAGATCAAGGAGGCGTGGATCGAACCGGGGATGACCATTGGCTTGGGGAAGACCGAGATCGTTTTCCTTTCGGCCGACGAAATCGAAGTTCCGCTCTCGGCTCGCGAGCAGTTCGGCGCTCTGTATGGGCAAAGCGCTTGCATGCGGGAGGTCTTCGCGGTGCTCGAACGCGTGGCACCCACGGATATGACGGTGTTGATCGGGGGCGAAACTGGCACGGGCAAAGAGCTGGTGGCGCGAGCGATCCACGACGCTTCACCACGCAACGAGCGTCCGTTCGTGGTGCTCGACTGCGGGGCGATCCCTCGCGATCTCGCCGAGGCGAGCATCTTCGGGCACAAAAAGGGTTCCTTCACGGGGGCGGTCGACGACCGGGCGGGCGCCTTCGAACAAGCGAGCTCCGGCACGCTGTTCCTCGACGAGGTCGGTGAGCTTCCCCTTGATTTGCAGCCGAAACTACTCCGTGCTCTCGACCGACAAGAGGTCACACGGATCGGCGAGACGCAACCGCGGCGGGTCGATGTGCGCATCGTCGCGGCGACTCACCGCGATCTACGTCACATGGTCGGACAGGGACATTTTCGCGAGGACTTGTACTTTCGCTTGTCGGTGATGGAAGTCGTGATGCCGCCGTTGCGGGAACGCGGAGAAGACGTGCTGTACCTCGCCGAGCGCTTCCTCGAGGAGTTCGCACGGGCCGGCGGGCGTCGACTCACGCTCGATGACTCCTCCCGCCGGGCGTTGATGAGCGAGACTTGGGCGGGCAACGTTCGGCAGTTGCGCAACGTCATCGAGCGCGCCGCCCACCTGGCGCGCAAAACAGCGATCGAGCCCTCCGATCTCCATCTCGGCCTCAAGCAATCCCCAAGCGCGACTCGGGGGGCAACTGCGCCCAGCCAAATCGCGGCACCGGCCGTCGACGAGGCCCGTTTCGCCGAGCCGTTCAAAGATGCGAAACAGATCGTCATCGATGCATTCGAACGCGAGTACTTCTCGCGGTTGTTGGCACGTACGAGTGGCAACCTCAGTCGCGCCGCGGCCGAGGCGGGTATCACTCGCTACTATCTGCGTGAACTTCTCAAACGCCTCGGGTTGCGCGAGCCCGCCCCGCGACCATGAGCGCGGTCACGAGCCGCTGGTGGCGCTCGGTCGGATCGCCGGTTGTTTTCGCGATGGCACTGTCGTGGCTTTCACCGGGCTGCAAGGCCGAAGAGCCCGCGCCGGTCACCGCCGTGCGGGCCTTTATTGGGGCGGTGCAAAGCCGCGATCCGCAGCGCGTGCTGCCGTTGCTACCCGGCCGTTTGCGCCAGGAGCTGGAAACCGCGGCGAGCAAGGCGAGCGATCAAGTCGGCGGGAGAGCAAGCTACGACGCGGCGCAAATGTTCGAGCTCGTCGGCGTAGATGTACTGTTCAGCGTCCGAGCGATCGAGTTGGTCGAGGAATACGACGCATCGGCTCGGGTGCAGGTTCGAGGGGATGGCGACGTCGTGCACGTCTTCGATCTCGTGCTCGAGGACGGTACTTGGCGGGTGAGGCTCGCGTCTCCGCGGTCGCGCTAGGTGAGTCGGTTCGGCGGGCCGGGTTCCCGCCCCCGCTTGCCGTCGGACCTTGCTAGGCTTCGCCGGTGGCCCGATCGGGAGGCAGCGATGACGACCAGCGTGATGCGCCCCCGCAGCTGGCCTCACCGGCGGCGGAAGCCGGGGTCGATCTGCCGCCGCTGCGTCTGCGCTACAGCCTCCCGGTGCGCGTGGTCGCATTCGTGTTCGTGCTCATGCTGGCGACCCTTGGGGCCGCGGCGGTGATGGTGGCGCAGTCGCGTACATTGACGGCAAGCGACGACTTGTTGACCGGCGTGTACGTCCCATTGCAGGAACGGTTGACCGCGGCTCACGTCCAAGCCGCCCGCATTCGGGCCCAGGTGAGCCGAGAAGACGTGGCGTCGTTCCGCGGTGGCGATCTGCTCAACTTCGTCGAAGCGATGCGGCGTCGAACCGAGCTGGTGGTCCACGCACGAGAGCTGATCGAGCCCGCGTTCGTCGGTTCTCGTGCGATGGACGAAGCTCATCGCGCGCGCCTGCAGGATCTCGCCACCGAACTCGCCGAGCTCGAACAGCTGGTGCGCGCCGACGCCGAAAGCGATCTCGTCGGAGACGACCTCGATGTGGGGGCGGGGGCAGAGAACGTGGAGGACGATGAGCTCGGCGCGGTCACCCGGACCTCGGCTCTGGTTCGCCGGCAGCACGCGATCGACCGCAAGTTGCGCTCGCTGCAGGACAAGGGGCGGGCCGCCGTGATCGCTCAGCGCACGGAGGTGGCGCACGCCCGTGAGCGCGCCGAGCAACTGGTCGTGGTCGTCTCATTCGCCGCCGCTGCGTTTGGCTTGCTGGCGGTGCTCGGCGCCTTTTGGACGATGCGACCGCTGCGTCGGTTGAGTGAACGGGCGCGGCGTCTCGGCGCGGGTCATTGGGACGAGCCCATCGAGCCCGGCGGAAGCCTGGAGCGCGATGACGAGGTGAGCCGGCTCGCCCGCGAGTTCGATATGATGGCCGCGGCGCTGAGCGAGCGCGAGCGGCGATTGATCCGCACCGAGCGCTTGGCTGCGGTCGGCCAGCTCGCCTCCCAGATCACCCACGAGATCCGCAATCCGCTCTCGAGCGTGGCCCTCAACGCGGAGCTTTTGGCGGACGAAATGGGCGCATCCAGCCCGGAGGCCCGGCAGCTGCTGACGCGCATTGTCGACGAAGTTGATCGCCTCGCGACGGTCACCGAAGACTACCTGCGCTTGGCACGACGACCGAAGCCGGCGTTGGTCCCCCTCGATCTGTGCGATGAGCTGCGCGACCTCGAAGCGTTCCTTGCCAGCGAGCACGCCGAAGCCGGTGTCGACATCGGGTACTTGTTGCCGTCCGATGGCGCGTGGGTTCTCGGTGATCCCGATCAGTTGCGCCAGGTGTTCCTCAACCTGTTGCGAAATGCGCAGGAAGCGGTGCTCGAGGCGGTTGTGGCCGACCCGGCGGCTTCGCGGCAGCCCCGCATTGAGGTTCGCCTTCAGCGTAAGGGCGACTCGGTGCTCGTCGTGGTCGCGGACAATGGCGCGGGTATTGCCCTGCCAGCGGGCGAGTGGGACCGGGTTTTCGAGGCATTTTTTACTCAGAAACCGCACGGCACCGGCTTGGGCCTGCCGATGGTCCACGAGATCGTGCAAGACCACGGCGGCCGCGTCGGGGTCCTCGCGTCTGGCCCGTCCGGCACCCAGTTCGAGGTCGAGCTCTCCGCTTGCGATCGCCCCGAGCGCTCCGTATCCTCCGGCCCCCTCTCTAGCTAGGCGACCCTCGTCGCTGCACCGAGTTCTATGTCCCGCGCCGCCGCTTTGTTCTCCGTTCTCTCGCTGTCCTTGGGCTCCCTTGCCTGTTCGCTCACCGTGCCGGGTGACGAGCAAGATGGCGTCGTCCGCTGCCAAAACGTACAAGAGTGTCCCGCGCCGAGTCGCGGCGATCTCGAAGCGGTGTGCAACTGGGGGCCGAGCCAGGATCAATCCTCGCCGCGCGTGTGCTGGGAGGACTACAAGTCCGAGACCTGCGGGGACAACGCTCGCAACCTCGATTTGCAGCGGGATGTGAAGGCCGCCATGGAGGGGGACGCGCTCCCCGGGTGCTCGGACGACACCGCTGGTGAGCCGAGCTGCCCGCCCAAGGACGGGGAATGCAACGACGACCAATCGCCACAAGACGGGGTGTGCCCCGGTCCCGACGGCGAGGCCGCGAGGGAAGCGAGCGACGAGCTCAAAGGACGGGACATCAGCGACCAGTTCTGTCGTTCCTTCTTCTGCAGTGAGGACTGGGTTTGCGGTGCGGTGGGGTCGACCCCGGTGTGCGTCCCCTGCGATCCAGAGGCGCCCGTGGGCGAGGGCGGATGCGGCAAGATCTACTCCGCCGGCAAGCTCGCGCCCGGCTACGCCGATATCTCGAGCTGCGAACACGGGGTGGGCGAGTGGAACGCGGACGGGGACGACGACGACGACGACGACGAGTAGCGTTCGGGAGTGAGTCGTCCCGCTGTCAATCCCCGGCGTCCCGCTGTTAATCCCCGGCGATGCGGCCGGGTACCGGCGCAACCGGCCGACGGCGGTTGTGACCGCCAGCGTGGCGCGGGCGGCCGCGAGCCGGTTCGCTTCGCCACGCGCTGACGAGCCGGCCGCGGAGATCCGTGACCGGCTCGTTCGTGTTCGCGGGTTGCCGCGATGGCGGGCGGGGGTCGACTAGCCGTTGAGCTTGCCCAAGATCGCGTCAACGTTCTTTTTGGCATCCCCGAACAGCATGCGCGTGTTGTCGCGGAAGAACAGCGGGTTTTCGACGCCGGCGTAGCCGCTGGACATGCCGCGTTTCATGACGACTACCGTCTTCGATTTCCACACCTCGAGCACCGGCATGCCGGCGATCGGGCTACTCGGATCGTCCAGGGCCGACGGATTGACGATGTCATTGGCGCCGATAACCAGCACGGCGTCGGTGTCGGGGAAGTCGTCGTTGATCTCGTCCATTTCGAGGACGATGTCGTACGGCACGTTGGCCTCGGCCAACAGCACGTTCATGTGCCCGGGCAAGCGACCCGCGACCGGGTGGATGGCGAAACGCACTTCGATCTTCTTGTCACGCAGAAGCTTGACCACACTGGCCAGCGAGTGCTGAGCCTGGGCCACGGCCATACCGTAGCCCGGGACGATCACCACGCTTTTCGCCTCGGTGAGCAGTTCGGAGGTGTCCTCTACGGAAAACTCGGTGACCGAGCCCTCGACTGTCGCGGCCGCGCTACTGCTGCTGCCACCGCCCCCGGTTCCGAACCCGCCCAAGATGACGCTGATGAACGAGCGGTTCATCGCCGCGCACATGATGTACGAGAGGATCGCGCCAGAACTGCCGACGAGCGCCCCGGTGACGATGAGCAAGTCGTTTTTGAGCATGAATCCGGCGGCGGCGGCGGCCCAGCCCGAGTAGCTGTTGAGCATCGAGACGACCACCGGCATGTCCGCGCCGCCGATCGCAACCACCATGTGCACACCGATGACGCCCGCGATGACGGTCATGATGACCAGCTCACGAATGCCGCCGTGGTCCGGCTGCCCGATGAACGCGTAGCCGAGGTAGAGGCAAGCCAAGACCATGGCCAGGTTGAGAAGATGGCGCCCCGGAAGGGTTAGCGGCTTGCCGGAGATGCTGCCGCGCAGCTTGCCGTAGGCGATCACAGAACCCGTGAACGTGATCGCGCCGATGAAGACGTCGAGGAAAATCTCGATCTCGTGGATGGTGGCTTCACCGGCGGGAACGGGAATGCCGGGCGCCATATAGCTTGAAATACCGACCAGCACCGCGGCGAGACCCACGAAGCTGTGTAGTACCGCCACGAGCTCGGGCATCGAGGTCATGGCGACGCGCGACGCCATCATGCCCCCGATCAGTGCCCCCGGAATCATGGCTCCGGCCAACAGCGTGTAGCCACCCTGGCTGAGATCGATGGGGGCTTGGCCTTCAAATGCACCCGCGGCGTAGGCCGTCGTGGCGAGCACGGCCAAGAGCATGCCGATGATGCCGTACAGGTTGCCCTTGCGAGCGGTCTCTTGGTTGGAGAGTCCCGACAGGCTCAAAATGAACAGAATGCTCGAAGTGATGTAAGCGACAGTGAGAAGTCCAGCAGGCATGACAGGTCTCCTTGCCCTAGCGGCGGAACATCTTGAGCATGCGTTGGGTGACGAGAAAGCCGCCCGCGATGTTGATCGTGGCGACGCAGATCGCGATGGCCCCGAGAATCGCCGCTGGCGAGCTCGCCGGGCCGCCGATTTGCAGCATGCCGCCGACGATGATGATGCCGCTGATGGCATTGGTCACGCTCATCAGCGGCGTGTGCAGGGCGGGGCTGACGTTCCAAATGACCTGCCAGCCGACGAAGCACGCGAGTACGAAGACGGTGAAGTGAGACAGAAAATCGGCGTTTCCGCCCCAGCCGACGGCGATGAGCAACGCTCCGGCGATCGCCAGCCAAAGCCCACTGCCGCCTTTCTTTTCTTCGGCGGCGGGAGCTTGTGCGGCGGGGGGGGGCGCGGCCGCGGCCGGCTTCGGCGCGGCGGGAGGGGGCGCGGCGGGCTTGGGTGGCGGCCAAGTCACCTCGCCCTCTCGCAACACCAGCGCGCCGCGGACGACTTCGTCGTCCATGTCGACCTTGTAGTTCTCGGCGCGGCCCATGTCGTCGAGCATGTGGCAGATGTTGCTGCCGTAGAGGTTGCTCGACACGTCGGCCATGCGGCTCGCCAAGTCGGTGAAGCCGATGACGGTGACCCCGTTGTGCACGATGCACTCACCGGGCTTCGTGACCTCGCAGTTGCCTCCGCGCTCGGCGGCCATGTCGACGATGACCGAACCCGGCTTCATCAGCTCGACCGCCTCTTTCAAGATGAGGCGAGGGGCCGGCTTGCCCGGGATCAGGGCGGTGGTGATGATAATGTCGACCTCTTTGGCCTGCTGAGCAAACAGCTTCATCTCGGCTTCGATGAACTCTTTGCTCATGACCTTGGCGTAGCCGCCTTGCCCTTCACCGTCCTCTTCAAAGTCCAAGAACAGGAACTCTGCGCCCATGCTCTCGACTTGTTCTTTGACCGCCGGGCGGGTGTCGAACGAGCGCACGATGGCGCCGAGCCCTCGCGCGGCCCCGATGGCGGCGAGGCCGGCCACGCCGGCTCCGATCACCAAGACCTTGGCGGGCGGCACTTTGCCGGCGGCGGTGATTTGCCCGGTGAAGAAGCGGCCGAAACGATTCGCCGCCTCCACGACCGCCCGGTAGCCGCCGATGTTCGCCATCGAGGAAAGCGCGTCGAGCTTTTGGGCCCGCGAGATGCGGGGCACGCAGTCCATGGCGATGACGGTGGCCTTGCGGGCTGCGAGCTTGTTGAGCAGCTCCTCGTTTTGGGCCGGCCAGATGAAACTGATCAACGTGCCGCCTTCGCGAAGCATGTCGGCCTCGTGGCGAAACGTCTTGCTGTTCATCTCCGGCTCGCGGACTTTGATGACGATGTCCGCTTCCGACCAGACGTGCGCCGCGGAGGGTGCGATGTCCGCACCTTCTGCCCGGTAGGCGTCGTCCGAGAACGTGGCCAGGAGACCGGCGTTCGTTTCGATCATCACGTCGAAGCCGAATTTCTTCAGGCGCTTGACCGTATCGGGGGTTGCGGCCACGCGGCGTTCGCCGGGGTGGATCTCCTTTACGATGCCGACTTTCATAGCGTTCTCATGCGAAGAGGTAGAGCGGGAGTCGCAGCGCGACGGGGTGGGGGGTCAGCGGTGCGAAGGAATATCACGGGCTCGCCGTTCTCGATATTGGCCGGCGGCATCGCACGAACGTTTTGCATGTCGAGCTTCGGCGAGCCCGCGCTTTGTCCAGGCAACCGCTCGGATCTGCCGGCGGGTAGCTGTCCGAAACGACCGGAGTCCGGCGAAGCCGCAACCCAGCGTTTCATGAGCTCAGTGTCCCAACCCGGCTGGGTCACCGGCGGGGCGTCGTCACGCGGGCGTGACGATGGCGGAAGCGACAGCCACGGCGGAGTCGGCCGGCGCTCGCAAAGTTGGTGTGGCGGCGTCTCAGAGGGATGGCGGGCGGCTTCGCGGGTGGTGCAGTCTGATGCGCGGCGAAGCTCGCTGCGCACGTGGTCTCGCTCCGAGCGCGGGCCGCCGGGTCGGAGCCGTGGTCGAGTCCGCGTCTCGGTATGATTCGTCGGATGTCCGACTCGCTGACGCACTTCGACGATTCCGGGGCAGCCCGGATGGTTTCGATCGCGACGAAACCGGAAACGCCGCGAACCGCTGTCGCGCAGGCGACCGTTCGCATGCACCAAGCCACGTTCGACCGGATCCACGCGGGTGGCATCGAAAAGGGAGACGTGCTCGGCGTGGCTCGGCTCGCGGGGATCGGTGCGGCGAAGCAGACGGCCTCGCTGGTGCCATTGTGTCACCCCGTACGATTGGTGGCGGTGGACGTGTCGTTCGAACCGCAGCCCGACCTGCCGGGTTTCGCGGTGCAGGCGGAGGTCGCTGCGATCGACCGGACCGGACCCGAGATGGAGGCCATGACCGCGGCGTCGGTGGCCGCGCTCACGATCTACGACATGTGCAAGGCCGTGGACCGAGGCATGGAGATCGAGCGAGTTTGGCTCGTGCGCAAGTCGGGGGGAAAATCCGGCACATGGGTGCGTCCGGCCCCGAACTCGGCCGATCCGGCATAACGACAGCTCGTCTGGTGCGACGGGGGTCGGGCTGCGGGTCGCGGAATGGGCGCGCAGCGACGTCACCTCCGGCAGCGCCACGAGGTCTTGGGCAGCGCCCAAGGGCGGTCCATCGACCTCGTCCCGCCGTGAGCGGACAATCGTTGAGTCGCAGCGCGTCGCGCAGCCGGACCGCGGTCCGATGGCGCTGGCGGGCGGGAGCTGGGCTCTGCCGCGGTAAGTTTACCCGGCGGTCGGGCCCACCGTCGCGTGGAGGAGACGCTCGACGTCGTCCGCGAGCTGGAGCGGGGTGGTCTTCGGAGCGAACCGACGCTGCACTTGGCCTTGGCGATCGACGAGGAACTTGGTGAAGTTCCACTTAATGACCGTGGTGCCCAACAACCCCGGGGCGGCGCGCTTGAGATGCACGAACAGTGGATGGGCGTCGCTCCCGTTCACCTCGATTTTGGCGAACATCGGGAACGATACGCCGTAGTTGACCTGGCAAAAGTCGGCGATCTCTGATTCGGTTCCGGGGTCTTGGCTGGCGAACTGGTTGCAGGGAAAGCCGAGCACCGACAGGCCCGCCTCGTGGTAGCGGTCGTGGAGTTGTTGCAGCTCACCGAGCTGGGGCGTGAACCCTCAACGGCTAGCCGTGTTGACGATGAGCAGGACGCGGCCGCGTAGCCCGGCCAGGGTTTGCTGTTCGCCTCGAATGGTCTCGACACCGATGTCGTAGAGCGATGGACTCGACATGGTTTCAAGCAAAGCGCTTGAGAACACGACTCGCAAGGTGTTGCTGCGCGTCGGTTCGGACGGATCGCGCTGGCACTTGTGCGTCGCGACCCGGCCACAACGCCGATCGGCGGATCCTCCGCGTCGGGGCCGTCGGTGGACTAGCGGCCGGTCCCCGCTTCGCTGCACCGTACGAACACGATGAGCTTGTCGCCGGCGTACCACCCTTCGGACTTCGAGCCGACGTTTTTGCACTGGGGGGTGATCTTCTCGCAGCCTTGGAACCAATCGATCCGCGCCCCATCGGGCCAGGCCCATTGCTCGGATCGGGTCCCGACGTTTTTGCACTGGGGCCGACCGCGCTTGGGGTCGGTCTCGTACGGCACCTGTTTGTTCGGATCGGTGACCCGCGTGCCGCCAGCGGGATCGGTCCCGGCGCGCGCCGGGGCGGCGGGTTTGCCCGCCTTCGCTTGGGTCGCGCCGGTGGGGGTGCCCGAGGCCGCGGGCGCGACGGGAGACGCCGGCGGCGGGTTTGCTTGGCCCGGCTTTGCGGTGGCGGGTGCGTTCGCGGTGGCGGGTGCATTCGCGGCGGCGGGTGCGTTCGTGGCCGCGGTAGGAGGCTGGGCGGTGCCCGCGGCGGTCGGCGACGCGGGTTTCGCGGCGCCGGCGGGACTTGGTTCGCTGCTGGCGGGCTTAGCCGGCGACGGGGACGCAGAAGCCGCTGTCTTCGCAGGCGGCGGCCCGTCCGCACTGCACATGCTCGCGGTGATCAGCGCAAATAGCGCACAGGCTGACACGGATACGGGGCGGGCGGGAAACGGGCGAGGTCGAAGCAGGAACATCGATCGAAAACTCCTCGAGCAAACGTCTTGGCGCGGCTCACCGCCGTGCGGGCGTACGAGCCGACCATGGTACCGCAGTCCCGCGATGCATCGCCGCCCCCGCCGGCTCGCGTCGGCGTGAGCAGCGCAACGACGTCCCGCGCGTGGCGGCGTCCGGCGTGGTGGGTTCGACTCGGGACCGCGGTGGATCTGGTGTCGGAACGGCGAGCTACTCGACGGTCACTGACTTGGCGAGGTTTCGCGGTTGGTCCACGTCCGTCCCGCGCAAGTCGGCGATGTAGTAGGCGAGCAACTGCAGCGGCACGCTGGCCACGATGGGCTGCAGCATCTCGTCGACGTCCGGCACCAAGATCACGTCGTCGGCGAGATCTCCGATTTGGTCGTCACCCGCGGTGGCCACGGCGATCACCCGGCCGCCTCGGCTGCGCACGACCTCGAGATTGCTGATCGCCTTTTCGTACGTGCCGCCGCGCAGGGCCATGAGCACGACCGGTACGTGTTCATCGATTAGGGCGATCGGCCCGTGCTTCATCTCGCCGGCTGCGTAGCCTTCGGCGTGCACGTAGCTGATCTCTTTGAGCTTGAGCGCGCCCTCAAGCGCGACCGGAAAGCCAAGACCGCGACCGAGGTAGAGAAAGTCCCGCGCGTGCAGGTACCGGCGCGCGATCGTCTTGAGCGCGGCTCGCTGGTCGAGCACGGAGTCGATCACGACCGGCAACGCACGCAGTCCCTCGACCAGGGCCGTGACTCGGTCTGCGGTCAACGCCCCGGTCACCTCGCCCAAGCGCGTGGCGAGCAATGTGAGCATGGTCAGCTGCGAGGTGAAAGCCTTGGTCGAGGCGACCGAGATCTCCGGCCCCGCGTGGGTGTACAGCACGTGGTCGGCCGAACGTGCGATCGTGGAACCGATCACGTTGCACACCGCCACGGAGTTGGCCCCGAGCCGCTTCGCCTCGGTCATGGCGGCCAGTGTGTCGACGGTCTCACCCGACTGACTGATGGCAATGGCGACATCGCCGGGACGGACGATGGGATTGCGGTAGCGAAACTCACTCGCCAAGTCGACCTCGACCGGCACCTTGGCCAGCTGCTCGATGAGATACTTGCCGGCAAGTCCGGCGTGCCACGACGTCCCGCAGGCGAGCAGGGTGATCCGTGAAGCTGCGGCCATGGCGGGCTCGAGGCCGTTGAGGTCGATCGTTTCGGAGCCGGCGGGGAGTCGCCCCATCAACGTGTCGCGAATCGAGCGCGGCTGCTCAAAGATCTCTTTGAGCATGAAGTGCTTAAATCCCTGTTTTTCGGCCGCGAGGGGCGACCAGTCGATCTGGCGTTTCGGTCGGCGTCCCTCTTTTCCGTCGATGTCGAGGATCTCGTAGTGCTCGGCGTTGAGATACGCGGTGTCACCATCTTCGAGGTCGACAACGACCCGGGTGTAGGCGAGCAGGGGGGCAACGTCAGACGCGACGAAGATCTCGGGCTGATCCGTCCGGTTGGGATGCGTCGAGTCGGCCAGGCCGATCAACAGCGGTGACAGATGGCGCGCGACCACAATGTCGAGCGGATGCTCGTCGTGGGTGACGCAGATCGCCCAGGCTCCTTCGAGTTCGGCCACCGTCGTTCGCACCGCTTGGTGCAAGTCTCCCGACTTCGCGTAGGCCCGATCCACCAAGTGGGCGATCGTCTCCGTGTCCGTGTCGCTGCGAAACTCGCGGCCGTCTGCGATGAGTCGGTCGCGAAGCAGCTGGTGGTTCTCAATGATCCCGTTGTGGACCACGCAGATGTGGCCCACCCGTTGCGGGTGGGCGTTGGCTTCGGACGGCACCCCGTGGGTGGCCCAGCGCGTGTGGCCGATGCCGCTGGTGCCCGAGATCTTGTCGTTGTCGACACACTCCGCTAGCGCCGCGATTTTGCCCACACAGCGGGTAAGCTGAGTGCTTGGCTGGCGCGTGGGATCAAGGACGGCGATCCCGGCCGAGTCGTAGCCCCGATACTCGAGCTTGCGCAATCCCTCGACGAGGATGGGGGCTGCCTCGCGTGCTCCGCTGTAACCAATGATGCCGCACATGATCTGGCCCCGGTATGTAGCGCGTCGCTTCGTTCGATGCCAGCTGGTCGTTCGCCGCGTGGCCCGAACGGTGGGAATCGCGTGCGAAGGAGCGCAGAAACCCGACGCGACGCGAACCCGGCGCGATGGCGTTCGGGGGCCGTTCGCGCGGGGTTGGAGCGAAATCGAGGCTACGTGCGAAGAACGAGCGGCGGCCGGCTCGATCAGACACCAGCATGCAACCACGACGTTACAGGAGCGACCAACTTGTTCGAGTGTCACTGACAGGCTCTGGCACTAGAGCTCTGAGTCCGCGTTGTCGCCAGTCCAGTGCGATCGACCGGCCGTGGCCGCGCGGCGATCTGGTTGTTGGATCTAGCTCGGGGGGTGTTGGTTGCCGAGGCCGTACCCGGTCATGTCGCTGTAGGTGTACGGTTGGACGAGCTGATCGAACGTCTCGTAGGTGCGGGCGTCGGCGTCGATGCGAAAAGCGCTGCTCGCGTCGGTGTCGACCAACCAGACGTAGCCTTGAAGGTCGACCCCGACGCCAGCGGGCTTGAGGATCCCGGGAATATCGGTGCGACCGATGAAGTCGACCACCTCACCGGTTTCGCCGTCGAGCCGGAGCAGGCCACTTTCGGGAGTGGCCGGCAGATCCCAGCCGGACATCGCCGCGACGAAGATGTCCCCGTTGCCGTGCTGCATCAGACCCCGAAACACATAGGTCGGGTCGAGGCCGGGCAGCGGCAGTTGCTCGAACTCGTCAAGATCAGGGTCGTAACGCACCATCGACGAGTCGTCGCCGGCCAGCCACACGTGCCCGCGGCGGTCGATGGCGATGCCATACACGCGAGTGCCCGCCGGTCGCTCGAAGGACGATAGCTCGTGCGAGGCGTAGTCTACGCGATACAGGGGCCCGACCCCGCCGTGGGGTGAGCCGTCGCGGGTCACGAACCAAAAGTTGTTCGCGCGATCCACCGCGCCGCCGTACGGTCCGTACACGGGGCAGTTGCACCCGGGGACGGGGATCCGGTCGAGCACGGCCCCATCGGTATCCACCAGCAAGACTTCGGCGTCTCCGTCTTGGAGGGGGTATGCGGCCCAGATTTCGGGTGACAACGAGTTCCCCTCCGGGTCCGCGCCGGGAGCGGTCCAGGCCACGGCGCGGCCTTTGGGCAGGGCGTCGTCGATACGCCAAGCGATACACTCGTCGTCGGGTTCCTCGCCCGTCCATCCCAGGAAGTTCGCGTCGGTGGAGGTCTGCAGTCCCGGGGTGCCGTTGCTATCGGGGCAACGCTGCGGGATGGCCCAGATTTTCGTGAGCCCCCCGTCGCGGTCGATGACCACCATGTCGCCGTCGAGGTTCACCGAGGTGCGGGACGGACCCGCGGATGCCTGGTGGGATGGGTGGGGGTTGACCTGATAGCGCGCGTGTTCAACGAGCGTGGTCGTGTCGATTTTTGACACGGTCCCCTCCGGGGAGTTGGCGATCCAGATGTATGAGAACGTCACCGGCTTCGGCTCGTCGGTCGACTCGCCGAGATCCCATCGCTCGTCTTCTCCGCTGTTGTCGTCGTCATCGTTGTCATCGTCGTCGTCGTCGTCATCGTCATCGTCCGCCGTGGTCGGAATGGCGACGCCCGAACCATCGGCGGGTACATTGCGGTCTTCAGCCGCGCACGTGAGGCAACTGAGCGCGGCCACGCTGACCAGTGGCCGTCGAAGGAAGCAGCAACGAGTAACAACACGCATAACCAAGACACGCTAGCACCAGATTCTTGTACGTCCGGTGAGCTTCGTTTCGCGACGATGATCAGGTTGGAACCAGGACGCGACAATCGAGGACCCTCGCTACGGCCGCGTGTCGATGCGTGTGCGTCCAAGGGGTGGCGCGTCGCCGGATGCCCCATCGGTCGGCGGCCGGATGGTCGTCGAGTGGAAGAACCCGGTGGACTTGGCGGGGCGGTGGCGATCGGCCGGGCTTGGCTGCGTCGATGCGACCCAGGCCGGCTGAAGGCTCAGCCAGCCCGTGGCGCGGCGTAAGGCCGACCGGTTGGGTGCTCGCTCATGGGGCTCGAACGGGCCGATCACGGAGTGAGAGTTGGTGTTGCTCGGGCGCGGCGCGTCACGCTGCGGCCGAGGTCGAGGAACGTGCGCTCGTGGCACTGATACACTCGCGGCATGAGGCAGCGACTTGGTGACGGGGCTTCGGCCATCGCCCGGCACTGCGGCGTGTCGGCCGTCGTTTTCGCCGCGGCCTGTTGCGGTTCGGAGCCTCCGCCGGCCGGCTCGGAACGCCCGAACGGCCCGATCGATCCCGGGGGGCCGTGGGTCTCGCTGACCCGCGAAGAGTTGTTCGATCCCAACCGCGTGCTGCACGTCGAGATCGAGATGTTGCCGGCCGACTGGGAGGCCCTGCGGACGGAACATCCTCCCCAGGGCTTCGGGCCGTTTGGGGCCGAGTGCCATCCGTTCAATCACGCCTTTCGCTACCGCTATCGGCCAGCTACGGTGACGCTCGACGGGCACCGTGTCGAACGAGCCGGCGTGCGCAAAAAGGCGTACTGCGGATCCGAGGATCAGGACAAGCCTGGCCTCAAACTCGCGTTCGATAAGTACGCGCCGAGCGGGCTGGAACCGGGCATCCGGCGTTTGACCCTCAACAATGCGGTTCAAGATCCGTCGTACGTGCGCCAGTGCCTGGGACTTTGGGTCTTCGCTCGGGCCGGGTTGCCCGCGTCGCGTTGCAACTTCGCCGTGGTTCGAGTCAACGGAGGCGACCCCGAGTTGTATGTGCACGTCGAGCGACTCGACAACGAGTTTCTCCGGCGAAGTTTCGGGTCAACCGATGGAGATCTGTACGAAGGGACGCTAAGCGACTTTGACGAGCGGTGGTTGCCCAACTTCGAGCACAAGCGGGGGCCGGGGGGAGCGGAGGCCCGGCTTGTCGCAGCTTCCAGGGCGCTTGCGGACGAGTCTCGGCCGGCGCTGACTCGGGTGGGGGAGCACTTTCACCTCGACTCCTCCCTCCGCTTTTGGGCGGTCGAGGTGCTGATGGCGGCGTGGGACGGGTATCACAGCAACCAAAACAACTATTTTATCTACCTCGAGCCGTCGACCGATCGGCTGCGTTTTGCCCCGTGGGGCGTGGACCACGTGCTGTCGAACCTCCACTCGCCCGCGGTGCGAACCGAGTCGTACCTCAGCCACTTTCTCTACCGCGACGACGCCGGCCGAGCCCGGTACTACGAGACGCTTGACTGGGCCCTGGCCCACGTCTGGCACGAGTCCGCCCTCTCGTCGGAGCTTGAGCGCCTGGCGGGGGTGGTGACGCGGCACGTGCCTACGCGCGAGATCTCGGACGTGGAGGAGGCGATTGAGCACACCCGAGACTTCATTCGACGGCGGCGAGAAGTGATCGCGCAACAGCTCGCCAACGGTCCGCTCGACGTCGATCCGAATCCACCTCGCGTGCCTGAGCTGGTCGAACTCGGGTCGGTGGCGATCCGCTTCGAGACGACGTGGGATTCGTTGGGCAGCCCGGCCGCCGCCATTGGTTCGGCGACCGTCGACGGCGCAGTCGAGGGGTACCAGCTCGCGGGCGCCCGCGCCGGGGCCTCCGTGGGTCGCAAGGGGGGCAACACGCGGTTGTCGATCGACCTGGCTCTGAGTTCCGGAGAGGACTTGCACGTGTTCGCCGTGGGTCCACGCGAGGACCCAGCGCCGGGTGCGGAGTTGACGCCGAACTACACTGGCCGCTGGCGCGGCGGCCTATCGCGGCGCCGACCGAGTGATGACAAGCCGTACTTGGTGGCGAGGCTGATCGACGCCCGGCTGCAGTTCGACGCCTACGCCACCGAGCCCGGGGCCGAGGTCCGAGGTTTCCTGCAGGGCCGGATCGTACGGATTGAGTAGGAATGAGCGCTCGCATCCGCGCTCTTGCGACGCACCCTTGAGGGAGCGGCGGCCCGAGTCGGGCCCGGGCCCTCATCGGGCGTCGGGGGAGGGCGGCGCGGTGGATCCGGTTCGGACGGGTTGGGCCTCAAGCCCCGCTCCCGCGCGCCGAACTAACCTTCAAGGGGCTCCCCGGGACGAGAGCCGATCGCTGCGGCCACGGGGACGACGGGACCGACAGATGGGCGACAAACCGCGACTCTTATGCGTTGACGACCAGCGTGCCTTGCTGGGCGGGATGAAGGTGACGCTGCGCAAGGAATTCACCGTGGTGGGTGTCGACAATGGCGCTGAAGCGCTGGAGACATTGCGGCGTGACGGTCCGTTCGCCGCCATCTTGTGCGACATGCGGATGCCGGGCATGGACGGGACGGCGGTGCTGTCCAAGGCCAAAGAAATCGCACCCGACACCACCCGGCTCCTGTTGACCGGCTTTGCCGACACCGAATCGGCCGTCGCCGTGGTCAACAAAGGCGGCGTGTTTCGTTTTTTGACCAAACCTTGTCCTCCTCCGGAGCTGCGCCAGGCGTGTCTCGAGGCGGTGGCTGAATACAACAAGCGCCTCGACGAACGGCAGGTCCTGGAGACGACCGTCAAAGGATGCATCGAGACGGTGGTCCAGGTGCTCGCCCTCGCCAGTCCGCTGGCGTTCGGACGAGCCGAACGGCTCAAAGCGTCTGCGTCCGCGCTGGCCCAGCGGGTCTGCCCCCAGATCCAATGGGAGGTCGAGGTTGCGGCGATGCTATCGCACGCGGCGTACGTCACCTTTCCGGTGGAGCTACTCGAGAAACTGCACCGGGCCGAACCCCTCGATTCGAACGAACGGGCGCGTGTGGCTCGTGCGCCGGCCACCTCCGCGCAACTGTTGGTGGCGATCCCGCGGCTCGAAGCTGTTCGTGAGATCATCGCGAGCGTGCCCGGCTGCTCGTGCGTCGAGGTGCCCGTTGCGGAGGAGCTGTCGATGGGGGCGAGGATCTTGCGGGTGGCGATCGCCCTCGACGAAGCTGAGACCGCGCAGCTCAGCGCGGATGCCTGCATCGATGCCCTCGCCGCGTCGCCGCAACTCGATCCCGAGGTCGTGGCGGCCGTCGATCGCGACTTCTTCGTTGGGCGCAGCCCCATGCACACCCGCAACGTTCGCGTGGGCGAGCTCGAGGTGGGCATGTACCTCGCCGCAGACCTTCGGACACGCAAGGGCGTGATGCTGATGGCGCGCGGGCAGAGGATTACGGTGGGCATGCTCGAACGGCTCGACCATATCTCCCACGCCGACATCCAAGAGCCGATACTGGTCACCTCCGGACACGAGCGCGACGCGGCGTAGCGGCGCGCTCATCGACCATCCCGATCGCCATCCTGCAAGCCAAGCCAGGGGGTGACAGGTTCGCTTTCGCGGCCTCGAACGATCTCTACTGACGTGGGCGAGCGACTACGCGGCCTCGTCGGAGGCCATCGCGGCGTCTCGAAGACGACGCCAGTTGTCGAGCCGATCCGCGACACCGGCTGCCGCCAGCTGGTCGAGGTCCAGCGGCGGCGGCGGGTCTTCAGGCGACACCTCGCCGAGCAGCGCGTCGGCGGTGTGCACGACCAACGCGGGGCCCAGCGCGAGATCCGGAATGCGGTCGAGCGAGTGATGAAATGCGACCGCTTCGACCACTGAGTACGGCAAGCCCCAGATCCCGAGTAGATACGCTCCGATCTCGGCGTGCGTGATGCCGAAGAGTGCGGACTCCGCTTGATAGAGTGGGTGGCCGCACGCGTGGGCACTCTCTTGCGCCTCCGCCAGTCGGTCGGGCAAATGGGTGGCCAGCACCAGCTTCCCGACGTCGTGCAGCATGCCGGCCAGCATCGCGTCCTCTGCCGCTTGCGCGTCGGTGTCGAGCATAGACTTCGCGAGCGTCCCCACCAGCAACGAGTGCGCCTGAAGTGAGGCGGCCGAAAACCGGGGGAGATCCGGGTGCGCCTCCATGGAGGAGAATGTTTCGACCCCCAGCACCAGGTGTTTGAGCATACTGCTGCCGATGTACTTAACAGCCTGGCCAATGCTGCTGGTGCGCTTCGGGAGACCGAAGAACGCCGAGTTGACGATCTGAAGTACCTTGGTCGCGAGCCCCGCGTCTCGTTCGATGATGCCGACCAATGCCGCCAGCGAGACGTTGGGGTCGGCGAGGGCATCGACCAGCCGCCGGTAGGTCTCGGGTGCCGACGGAAGCGCTGACATGCCGCCAACGATCCGGCGCACTCGTTCGTCGGAAAGCAACGCTTGCAGACTGCAGGCGCGAGCGATGACCGCTTTAAGCGTGTTCGCATCGCAGGGCTTGCACAAGAACTGATGGGCGATGGGCACGACGCGAAGTGCCGCCTCTTGCTCCGAGTACCCGGACAGCACAATGCGCACCATGTCTGGGTAGTGATCTTTGACGTGGGTCAACAAGGCGGCGCCGTCGATCCTCGGCATCCGCATGTCCGAGACGATCACGTCGAAGTCACCCGCCGCGAGGGCCTCGATGGCCTCTTCGCCACCGGGAGCGAAGTGCATGTCCCAGACCTTGCGTTGCTTGCGAAGCAGTTGGCGCAAACCTGCGAGGATGTGCGGTTCGTCATCGACGAACATCACGCGTTTCATCCGGTTCTCCTATGGGCCGGCGCCTCGAACGGCTCCCGGGCGTGGTGACAACGCGTGGCATGGGTTCGACCGCGACGCGCCGTCAGGCGGCTTCTGATCCTCGAGCGGGCGTGATGGGCAGCGAAAGCACAAACTTTGTGCCGACACCCACCTCGGATTCAACATCCAGTGTACCCCGGTGCTTGTCTACCACTACCGCGTGCGCCAGGGCGAGGCCTTGACCGGTGCCTCGCCCGATCTCTTTGGTCGTGAAGAACGGATCGAAGATACGGCCGAGTACGTCGTCCGGGATGCCGGTGCCGTCATCGCTCACGCGAATGAGAACCCGGTCGGCCGTCTTGTCGTGGCTGGTCTGCACTCGGATCTTGCCTCGCGTCTCGGCCGATGGCTCGTGCTTGTCTTGAATCGCGTGGGCCGCATTGACGATCAGATTGAGCAGGACTTGGCAGATATCGCCGAGATGGCAGACGACCGAGGGAATCTCTTCAAGGTCGGTTTCGACATCCGCGATGTACTTGTACTCATTGCGAGCAACGACCAGTGTGTCGCGCACGGCCTTGTTGATATCTCCAGGCGCCATTTCGCGGTGATCTCCGCGAGCGAACCCCTTCATGGCGGCCACGATCGAGGCAACTCGCTGCACCCCCTGCGTCGTGCGGTCGGTCGCGGCCTCCGCTTCCTCATCGAAGAACGCGATATCGAGTTCCTCTTCACACGCGCGAAGCGACTCAAGGGCCGCACGGTGTTGCTCGGCGTCATCGAACGTGGCCGCAAATTCTCGGTAGCGGTCGAGCGCAGTTCGGTAGCCGGTGAGGCACTCGCCAAGAAAGACGACACTGTCGCCAATGAACTGAATGGGCGTGTTGATCTCGTGGGCGATTCCTGAAGCGAGTTGCCCCACTGCTTCGAGTTTCTGGGCATGCCCCAGCTCGGCCTCGGCCCGTTCTCGTTCCTTGACCTCGCGCACGAGGCGGTTGCGTGATTCGATGAGCGAGGTTTGAAGATCGACGAATCGGCGCGCTACACGGAGGCGGTGCTCGAGCTCGCCGGGATCCACCGGCTTCGAGAGGAAGTCGTCGGCCCCCGCCCCGAGCGCTTGTACGACGTCTTGCTTCGATGTGCGGCCCGTGACGAGAATCAGATAGATGTAGGGTTCCGCCCCACGAGCTCGCACCGCCGCGCAGATATCGGGACCTGGCTGCCCGGGCATGTTCCAGTCCAGCAGCGCGATGGGTGGAGGCGCGTCGCCGCAGAGGACGGCCTCCGCCTCCGTTCCGTTGGAGACCAAGAGTGGCTCGAAACCCCAAGCAGGCAGGCGCCGACCGAGAATCTTTTGCCAAACGCGGTCGTCGTCTGCGCAAAGTACCTTCATCGACTCCACCATGCTCGAGCGAGGACCCTCCTTCCTCTTAGTCTTCGCAACCTGGCCGATCGACTTGAGCTGGAGGCCCACAAAACAGCGTGGCGTCGGCACCCTCCCCGGCCTGTTTCGGTTGCGGACACCCGCTCACGCAACGAATGCGTGATGTGGCGCGTGGGAGGTCGGGGCGAGAGGCGGGCGGCGCGAGCCGTGGCCCGACCGCCCTCAGCACCAACTGTGCTCGGTCTCCGTGTGACGTAGCAGTTCGCGGACGTTCGCTTCGATGATGCGAAAGCCGACATTGCCATTGAGTCGTTGCCGGCCTTCGTTGA
>QKPP01000083.1 GCA_006508105.1 Myxococcales bacterium FL481
GACGACGACGACGACGACGACGACGACGACGACGACGCGCCGCTAGACAGTTATGAGACCGGCTGCGGGTGTCAGCCGGCCGGGCCCTCGGGCTTGGGCTTGACCGGGATCGGCGTGAGTTGGCTGTTGGGGCTGCGCCGCATCGGTCCCCGTCGTCGGGCCCGCCGCATCCGTCGTGGTGGTCGACGGACGGGCTAAAGGCGAGGGACGCAGCGTCGCGGTTCGCAACCGCGGCAATCCCCGGGCGAGAGGGGCCCGGCCCCGCCCGTTCGTCGGCCGACTCGTGGGCACGCGAACGCCTGTCGTGACGCTGTCGTCACTCGAGGGCCTCGCCTCGCGCCTAACGTCATCGGGATGACACGTTTTGTTCTCCCGTTCGTCCTCGTGCTCGCCTCTGGCGTTGGGGCCCACGCCGCACCGGCGCACGCCCACGCCCGTTCCTGCAAGCCCAAGCCCCGGCAGGTGCGCTTCGCTACGTTCAACGTCTCGTTAAACCGGTTCAACGCGGGGGACCTTGTCGCCGAGCTCAGTTCTCCCGACAGCGCCCAGGCTCAGACGATCGCCGAGATCATCCAACGCGTCGATGCCGACGTTATCTTGCTCAACGAATTCGACTTCGATGACCAGCAAGAGGCGATTGACGCGTTTCGCCACCACTATCTCGAGGTGAGTCAAAACGGCCAAGACCCCGTCGACTATCCGTATGTGTTTGTGGCGCCGTCGAACACGGGCGTGCCGTCTGGGTTCGATCTCGACAACGACGGCGCAACCGATGGCCCGGGCGACGCCTTCGGCTTTGGGTTCTTCCCCGGACAATACGGCATGGTGGTGCTGTCGAAACACCGCATATTGCATCGGCATGTGCGTACATTTCAAAACTTTCGCTGGCAGGATATGCCGGGCGCGTTGCTCCCCGACGATCCGTCAACTCCGGAGCCGCACGATTGGTATTCGCCGGAGGAGCTCGATGTGGTCCGGCTGTCCTCGAAGAGTCACTGGGACGTGCCGGTCCGCACGCCGCGGGGGGTCGTGCACGTGCTCGCAAGTCATCCCACGCCGCCGGTGTTCGATGGGCCCGAGGATCGCAATGGCACCCGTAACCACGATGAGATCCGCTTTTGGGCGGATTACGTCGACTTCTACAACAGTCGCTACATCTACGACGACTGCGGCCGCCGTGGAGGTTTGCGCCCCGGAGCGCGGTTCGTGATCATGGGCGATTTGAACGCCGACCCGAACGATGGCGATTCAACCGGGAACCCGGCCAGCTTGTTGCTGGACAACCCCTACGTCAACGTGGAGCTCACCCCCACGGCACTGGGGGGCGTCGATGCGACGGATCGCCAAGGCGGCGCGAACCTAGACCACCTAGGCGACCCGGCGGAAGATACGGCCGACTTTGCCGATGGGGCGCCCGGCAACCTGCGCGTGGATTATGTGCTGCCGTCGTGGAACCTACCGATCGTGGACGCGGCCGTGTTTTGGCCCACATCCGACGATCCGCAGTTCCCGCTGGTGGGAGACTTCCCATTCCCGAGCTCCGACCACCGGGCGGTCTACGTGGACGTTGAGCTGAGGCGTCGACGCTAGATTCGTGTCGGGCCCAGCGGGCGCGACGCGTTGGTCGCGATTCCAGACCCGGCGGGGTTGGCCAATCAGTTTGGGTCCAACCCCACGTTGTCGAGCTCGAAGTGGCCGGTCGCTTCGGTGGGGATCGACAGCACGAACTTGATGCGGACGTCTTGACCGGCGAACTCGGTGAGGTCGTAGACCTCGTCTAGCACGCGCGGGCTGGTGCGCGCCTCGAAGGAGGAGCCGTCCCGCCAAACCACCTGACTGGCGAGTGGCGAGCCCCCACCGGCGGGTTCGATTCGGACGCTGAACACGACCTCGCCCGCCGTCGGTTGGACGCCGCATTGCCAGTGAAAGCGGAGTCGTCCGCCCGCGGGGGGCATCTCGATGTCTTGAGCGAGCCAGGCTTCGGAGGGATTGGTGGCGGCGGTCGGGCCGGTGTACAGGATCATGCGTGCGGAGTAGTCCCCTTCGGATGGGGCGGTGCCGAACAACTCTGGCCACGGGTCGTAGTCCTTGGTATCCGCAACGGACAAGTAGATATCGTAGTCCAATACGCTGGCATCGGTCGCCCACGAGTCGAACGTTCCACTCTCAAAGCCACAGTTGCGAATCGGACCGCCGGGGTCGGTGCAGTCGACATAGGGCTCGCCGTCGCCCGTCTCACCGGTTGGGGTGTCACCGGTTGCTTCGCCGGTGATACCGCCGGTCTCTGCATCGCTATCCGCGTCGCCGGTCGCGAGGCCGGTGTCGCCGCTTTCCGAATCGCTGTCGGCGTCGCCAGTCTCGAGGCCGGTGTCACTCGTCCCGAGGCCGGTATCACTGGTCTCCTCGCTGTCGTCGCTAATGCCGGTCTCGAGGTCGGTGTCACCGGTTTCCGGGTCGCCGCCGGTATCGCCACCGGTCACGCTATCGGCATCGCCGGTCACGCTATCACCGGATTCGGAGGTCTGGCTGGTTGCGTCGGTTTCGCTATCGCCGGTCTCGGTCTCGGTCTCGCTGCCCTGGCCGGTGCCGTCTCCCGTGCCCGTCTCTTGGTCGCTCCCGGATTCGAGACTACTTTGGTCTTCAGCCCCGGTCATCGACTCCGAGGTCTCGGAGCCCGCGGTTGGTCCCGTGTCGCTCGCGTTTTCTGTGTCCGCGCCAGCCGAGGTCGACGGTGTTGCGGACGGAGTGGTTTCCTCGCTGCCTTGAGGGGGGAGCACCGCGGTACTACACGAGCTCACATGGGTGCCGAGGAGGGCGAACAGGAGCGCAAGGCCAATACGATCGGCGAACGGGGGGACTGTTTTCACGGCACCTCGGATGGGGTGATGGAGCGCGGCACACCGAGCAACGGCGCTGCGCCACGCTAGGTGGTGGGTATGGCGGTGTCAATCTTGCGGAGCCGAACGCGACGATGCGCCGCCGACAAGTCACGCGCTTGCGCTTGGACTAGCGAGCCAGCGAGGTGGTGACCGGTTCGGCCCCATGCTTTTCAGTGCAGGTGACGGGGCGTTCTATAGAGGCACATCGCTGTGGCCTCGGTCGGGAGTTACGGGAACGATCGCGTGGCGGGCGCGTTCCTCTCGCGGGATGAGGGTCGTGCCGAGCGGAGCACACACGCGGTTGGGTCGCCGATGGCGGCGAGACCCCACGCGGTTGGTCCGGCCGGCCGGCTCGGCCCACGCCGGTGGGTCGCACCTCGCCGATCGCGAGCGAGACGATAGCCCCTCCGAAGTCCGGTTCCCTCCCCGACGACGGTTTGCGAGTCGTCGAGGTCCTCAGCCGGAGTCCGGTTCCCTCCCCGACGACGGTTTGCGAGTCGTCGAGGTCCTCAGCCGGCGCGGGAAACTGGCGGCGACGAATTGCTCGCTTGGTCGTGCGTCGGACGTTTGCCGCCGGGGCGATCTGATCGCGTTCCTACGATGCCGCGGACGGCGTGGCGCACGTGTGCGGAGGATGGCGAGGATGTGGGGCGGCGGGCCACCCTGGATACGCTCGGCTCGATGCGTGCGCATGTCGAGGGGCGAGGCGGCCCGCCGATCGACGGTGGGTGATTGGCAAAGTCCTCGCGGGGCACGGTCGCGCTCCTTTGCTAGAGCAAAGCGTCGCGCGATGAATCGCGAGCGCGAGATCGTGTTACGTAGCGAGCGCTGGCTCGTTTTCGAACCTCGCCACGATTGTGGGACGTGTGCAGGTTAGAGTGACCTCCCACTGTCGCTGATGGCGACATTTGCTTACAGGTGGCCATGGGTACGCAATATTGTCGGCCGATCGAAGTATTGGCCAATGCGTGGATGGAGAATGTTATTTTGCATTCAGGGTTCACCTTCATTTGCCCCAGATTTGGCTGCACGGTTTGGCTCGTCTCGACGAAAACGCCCACGGTTTCGCTGCGTCACGTCGATATTGCAGTTCTGTTTCGAGGTCGTTTAGATTTTTTCGGCCGAATATGGGTGCCGCAGGGCTGGCGTTTGCTACATTCGGTACATGCTGGGAATGATTAAAACCAGGCGGGATGCCCGACAGGCGATCATGGAGTTTGCGGATTCGGATCGGTTTGCCGCCAATCAGGAGTTCCTCAACCGTGAAATGGCCAAACTGCGCTCCCATCGGCTATTTTCTCACGAATTTCTCGAGATCGCGCGAGCCGATCGCTTGGCTCCACGCACGGTTGCGGCACTGCACACAGACTTTCTCACCCTCGCCGACCAGTTCACGGATGTGATTCTATCCGCACAACGACGTGTGCGAGGTATCGCCGACAGACATCAGGAACCCTACATGCCGGCGCGCTTTCTCCTCATGCTCAATCTTTTCGATGAGTTGGGGTTTGTTGAGTGTGATAACGGGATTGATGGTAGCTATCGTCAGTCGCACTATCATTTGTTTCAGGATGTGGTTCGTCGCGCATCGCGGGGATACGAGCGCGCGAGTGGCGGGAGTGTTGGTGGCCAGATTCACCAGTTCGTCGAGCAGAACATGGACGATCTGATCGTGATGCTGGTGTACCTCGCGGTCGGTGAGGAGAAGATAATTGCTTACAGTCCACTGATGCGCCAGGCCGCGGAGTCCGTGGGGGTCGACGTCAGTCGAGGATACTACCGGGTTCATGGGAGCACCGCCGACGTTGACAGTGATGCTTGCGACGATCTCCATCAGCAAGATGCGCTGTTGATTATGGCGCAGTACATGCATCCGAGTGACCACCCTCGAGTCTCTCAACTGTTCCAATCGTTGGCCGACATGTGGTACGAATATTGGGGACAGTACGTCGCGTACAACGAGAGTCGTCAGGCGAGCTAGCGCAGCGGCGGGCGACGTCGCGTGAGCTCGGTGTGGTCGTAGGGGATCGGGGCGATTGCTGCCTCGCCGCAGACAGCTGACATCGTCGATCGCCGGCCGCGAAGCTGCCACCGGCGGTCGAACGTCTCCGCACCCACCAGGTGTCGCGACGCCCCGCACGTGCGGGTTGGCAGCGCGTCGTGGCGCCGGTCGCGATGAGTGTGGGCCGAGGAGCCGACCGCAAGCGTGGGATCGTCGTCCGTATGGCCGGTCAAGGAACGTTCGCGGGGAGGGTGGACTCCATACCGACGGTCAACACGGGGGTGGAGGGGCTCTTCGGGAAACTGAGGGCACCGACGTGACGCTCAATGCATCGCAGCACTTCCGCGGATACGCCGGGGCTGGCCGCGACTGCCTTCGCGACCACCCCGACGCGACCGTCAATACGCAGCAGCAATTCGAGTGGCACCGGCTGGGGAATATCCTGCTTGGCCGCGCAGCGGCGAAACTGGAGTCGCAGTCGCTGGACGCGTTGGACCACCATGTCTCGCGTGAGCTCACCACGACCCGTAGGTTGGCTGGAGTCGTCCCTTCGAGTCGGGCCAGTCTGCGACTGGGCGCGGTCCGGATGCACCCGGATCTTGTGGTGGGTTCGCGGGGTCGCGTCGACGGACGCCCGTCCTACACGGCCATCTGGCCAGCGAGCGCGCACGCGATGACGGCCGGGCGGGACGCGAACCTTGAGGACCGCGTGTCGCCCGTACGGTTTGTCGTCGAGCCACCAACGAGGTGGCGGTTCGCCGGGTGGTGGGGCGGCGGACAACGTTGCCTTGGCCAACCGGTCGCTCCCCGGTGGCCCCTCGCTGCTCGGCAGACTCGCGCCCCGGGAAGCATTTCCCGCTCGTACGTCGCTTGGGGTGGATGTCGACCGCCGCGGCGTGGTGACCGGTTCCTTTGAGTCCGCGGGGCTCGGCGGCTCGGCGGTGGGCCTCGTCGCTGACGGCACGCGATCGTCGACCGCGTCGGGAGGGGGAAGGGCCGGATCGAAGGAAGCCGCGTCGGCGAGAGGCACGTGCGAGATCGGTTTGGTCGAGGGCTTCTCGTCCGGTTCGTCGCGGGTTTCGGGGGCCGGAAACCGAACGCGCGATGCCGGTTCTTCGGCGGACCCGGGCGGTATCGCCTCCTCGCTGGAGAGAACTGATGGGGCATGGGCAGGGCGGGTGAGCGCGGCAACATGGGTCGATGGCTCCGTGACGTTGCCCGGCCACATGTCGGCTCGAAACCACCAGGCCATCGTGACGAGTAGCGCTACCGCGGCTGCGAGGGTCGGCCATCGCCAACGACCGTGGGAGTCTCTCGTGGGCCCGGCCGGCGCCGCGGACGGTCGCGGTGCCGCGTTCCTTCCACGCGCTCGTGGAGGGGGCGCCTGCGGCTCGCGCTCTCGCGCGGGTATGCGGCTGAGCGCCTTCGCCAGGACCCCCATGTTCTGCCAGCGGGCCTGACGGTCTTTCGCCAACGCACGCAGCACGATGGCATCCAGTCGCGGCGTGATGCGACTGTCGCGAGAAGACGGTGCCGGCGGAGGCTCGCGCAGGTGCATGGCGAGCACTTCCATAAACGACGCCCCACGGAACGGGAGGTCTCCAGTGAGCAACTCAAACATGATCACGCCGAACGCGTACACGTCGGCGCGCGGGTCCGTTTTCTCCCCGCGCGCTTGCTCGGGCGCCATGTAGTTCGCGGTGCCAAACACCGTGCCGGTCTTGGTCAAGCCGTGGCCACCCGGCTCGTTCACCTTGGCGATACCGAAATCGAGGAGCTTGACGAGGTCAGTCCCGTCACCGCGCTCGGTGATGTAGATGTTGGCCGGTTTGACGTCGCGGTGCACGACGCCGTGCTGGTGTGCAGCGTCGAGGGCGCGGGCGATCTGAAGCAGCAGCGGGCGAGCCTGGCGCCAAGTCAGTTTGCCCTCGCGTTGGAGGCGAACCTCCAATGTTTCGCCCTGGAGCAATTCCATGGCGATATACGCCGAACCGCCGGGCACCTCGCCGAAGTCGGTGATGTACACCACTCCTTCGTGAGCGATTCTCGACGCCGCCCGAGCTTCTTGTAAGAATCGCTCGGTATTGGCTGCGTCGCGACAAAAGTCGGGTTTGAGAATCTTGAGCGCGACCAGACTCCCCAGTGCGAGGTGCTCGGCCTCGAATACGCTGCCCATCCCGCCGTCGCCAATCAGCCGGCGAATGCGATAGCGGCCGGCGATGACGCTTCCGATCAGTGTCTGCGCATGGTCCTGCACGCCGCCAGACCCTGGTCTCCCCGAGTTCGCCACGACCCGGCGACAGTAGCGTGCAACCATCGTGTTGTCATGAACGCTTGAGCCAAGCGACGCGTCGAGGCCGGGGCGAGCGAGTTGTGCGGCTTCGGACTCTTGGGAATGCGCGATCAGTCAGTTATCAATAGTCGCCGCGTGGCAGCCCTCCGGCGTCGCCCTCTCTCGTGGCGCACTCCCGGGAAGGTTGAAGTGAGTCCGCTTCACGTGCGAGAACTCGCGGTCTGGGCGAAGCCGCCCAGCCGAGTGACGCAGTTGCGCTGGTGCGCGGTCGTACCCCGAAGCGCGGTCAACCGAACTTGATCACTCCCGCTCGGCGGCGGCGCCGTTGTCTGTTGCGCCGACGACGGGTCGCGTCGGGGTTGCGTCGTGAGTGCAGTGCGACCCTTCGGGTAGAGGTGCCACGTCGCGATCGAGCGTCGACGGCTTTTGTCAGTTTCGCGACGACTCGGGCTGACAATCCGGGTCAACGCTGGGGAGCGGGCCCACGCTTGTTGCGCTCGAGGAGCGCGATGAAATCAGCCCTCAGCGCGGCGCTGCGGGTCTCGACGGCGGGATCGGTCACATCGGCTCGGGTACCTGCCAGCGACTCGTCGGCGATGGTGGGCGCGAGCGCGGGATCGACGTTTCGCATCGCCACCACGTCCGTTCCCCGTTGCTGGAGGTACAGTGCCTCGCCGTTGGTGCTTGCGCCGTGGCCGACTCCATCGTCGGCTCCGCCGTGGACCAGCCACCAGTTCGCCGCGGCTTGGGCCGCGGCCACCGGCGTGGTCCAACGCGTCGTCCAAACAAAGCCGACTTGCTCAGATGTTGTGTCTTGGACAAACAGCAAGCGATCACTGCGCCAGTTCAGGACCAGCTCGAACGCGCGCTCCGGCGCACCCAGGGGATACCACAACAGATAGATCATCCAAGCGCCGATCCGGTCGTGTCCGACGGCGCTGAGTCGGTCTTGTACCGATAACGGCACGGTCTGCAGGCCGATCGTCGGTGGTACCAGCGCTTCGTCGCGCGACAAGATGGCGATGGTACTCGACGGAGGTCCCGCGAACGCGGCGTTGTTGTCTGACCAATCGTAGGGGGGCGTGCGCGTGGGTTGGGGCGACTCCAGGGTCGACCCGGTGAGCATCTCCAGCGCGTATTCTTGTCCGTACGCGTACGTGAAACTGCTGTACGCCAGGGAGTACACGGGTCCTTCGGCCTCAGCGAGCAACGAGTCAACCGTCTCCCGATGAGCGGCTAGAGCTCGCGCCCAGTCGACCTGGTCGAGGTCGACGCGAAATAGCGATGCGAGATGGTAGCGACTCTCTGCCAAGGTGGCGTCGCCTTCCACGACTGCGCGCCGAGCCAGGAACGCGTCGGTGCTGTCGGCCGCCTCATCGATCGCCACCAGGTCAAAGTGTTGGTCTTGAAGCGCGTGCACGTATTCGTGCACGATGGTCTCGTTCGACGGTGAGCCCACGATGGTGATCTCTCCCGTGTCCGACCGGTAGTAGCCGGCGACCCGGTCGTCCGCGTCGTCGGTCGCGGCGTCGATGTCCACGTGGGGTCCGAAGTAGCCGAAACGACCCCAGGTTTGGTGCAGGCGCTCGACCTGCTCGGGCGTGTAGGGCACGCGTTCGTCGTCGAACTCGTCGTGTGAGATCTCACGAATGGGGACTTCGTTGACGAACCTGAGCTCGCGCACGAGCGAGGCTGCGCGGCTCAGCCCCTCGTAGCGCGCCGCGCCGTAGGTCTCCGGCTCAGAGGAACAGGCGAGCGAGACCGTGAGCGCGAGCCAAAGACAAGCGGGCCGTGGGATAGACACGGAAGGCAGCGTACCAGGCTCGTCAGCGTCACAGCCAGCGACGCGTAGCGGGTCGGGTCGGGTTGTGGCCGCCCGGCGCGACGCCGCAGGAGATCCATGTGTGCGGCGCGAGGTGGCGAGTGCGACGCCTCACGGGTCGGGTCGAGTGATGGCCGTGCCGCGCGGCGTCGCATAGAACCCACTTGGACGGCGCGCGCGGGCGGGCTCCGGGGCGCGGCGGAGGCGAGACAAGCGCCGGGTGCCGCGGGGGGCGGAGTACGGGGACCGGAAAACCCGGCGGCGAACGGCCGTCGGAGAACCAATGGGCGCGACGTGGATCCGCTGTCGCAGATGGTACCTCTGTATGCATCATCGAGCTGACTGGGGCGCGCCGCTTCGGTATTCTTGAAATCGTGCGTACGCCCCCGCCGATGCGCCCTTCGTTCGAGTTGCGGCTTGAGACGGAGGTGGACCACGTGATGGCGGCCGCACGAACTCGGTTGCCGCAGCTCGAGTCTCAGGTGTTCGTGCAGGTGGCCGGCCACCACGTGGAGCTGCTCATGGCGCAAGAATGCCGGCACTACTGGTCGCCGTGGTTGAGCGTGACCATTGACGATCTCAGAACAGAAGACGGCGCGGGCAGCCGGGTTCGTGGTCGCTACGGTCCACATCCGTCGGTTTGGACCATGCTGATGTCGATCCACATCGCGCTGATGTTCTCAGCGGTCTGCGGGTTGGTCTATGGCGTCGCGCAATGGACACTGGGTCGAGATCCGTTTGCGCTGATCGCCATCCCCATCGCGGGGCTGCTGATGCTGGGGGTCTATATGGTCAGTCTCGCGGGGCAGCGGCTGGGGGCGAGCCAAATGCACACCTTGCGCGACGCGCTGGACAAGTTGTTGGCGCTACCACCGGACGCCTCCGGTTCGGCCGTGGTCTCGGCGTAGCGCGGGACGAACTGGTCGACCTCAGAAATCCCCCGTGGGCGTGCCGCCCCGCGCCTTCCCGACCGGTCGTTGCGACCTAGCGAATGCTCCGCGGTGGGTCGTGCACCGCCGGTCGTGTGGGGGGCGCGGCTTGGTGCGACAGTAGCTCGGCGAACTCAAACCCGACGTCAAGCGCCGCATCGAGGCTCGCGGCGCGTGAGCCTAGGGTCGCTCGGTCCGGCGGCGGCGCGGTGCCAGCTACGATCACGCGGTTGCGCGTCCCGGGCACGTCGAAGACAAGTGGATGAGAAAATGCAGCGTCGATCGTCTCGATATCCTGTGCGAGGTACGGGTGATCGATCGCGTTGAACGTGACAGCTGCGTTTGGTGCGAGGCGTTGTCGCAGGTGCCGATAAAACGCCGTGGTCTTGACCCGCAGGGGGGCGCCCCCAGGGTCGGTCCCGGTCGCCGGGGGGAGAAAAGCATCCATATACACGGTGTCGTAGGGTCCGTGATCGTCGCGCACGAACTCGTAGATGTCGGCGGTGTGAATGTGCAGGCGCGCCGAGGCCACGACCCCGAAGTGCGAGCCGGCGACGCGCACGATGGCCGGGTCGATCTCGACGGCGTCGACGATGGTTCGGGGGTAGTAGCGGGCCAGGAAGTGAACCATGGCCCCTCCGCCGAGTCCGACGAGCAGGACCCGTCGCGGGTCGGACACCAGCAGCTGGCTGAGGAACATGTAGCGCGTGTACGGTGACAAGAGCTCGTGCGGCGCCTGTAGGTCGAGCCGAGTCTGTGTGATCTCGCGTCCGGTGCCCGTGATGAACATCAGGGAACGGATCGATCCGTCCGCGCGTACGCGGATGTGGGAAAAGGCCGATCGTTCCTCGTGCACGAGTCGCGGGGAACAGCCGGCTCCAAGCAGAGCCGTGCTCGCCAGGAATTGGCGGCGTGAGAGCATGTTCTCGCGGCAGCCTATCGCGTCCGACCGACGGATGCGACTTCCTCGCCGCTGGTTCGCCGCGCGTCGACTGCGACGGCGTTGGCAAGGGGCCCGGAACTACCGCGATGGGCTTTCGCGACGAGCCGGGATGCGGTGCAAGATCTTGCCGCTCGCGGTGCGAGCAAGGCGGTCGACGAACTCGATGCGCTCGGGAACCTTGTACGCGGCGATGTGTAGTTGGCAGTGCGATCGCAGCTGTTGCTCGAGACCGTCGGTGAGCGGTCCCGGGGTCGGCACGACATGGGCGCGGGCGACTTCACCGGTTCGATCGTGGGGATGGGAAAAGACGCAGGCCTCGGCGACGCGCGGGTGATCTTGCAGGACGGACTCCACCTCATGGGGGAAGAACTTCATGCCCGCCACGTTGATGAGATCCTTCGAGCGCCCGCGTAGAAATAGACAGCCATCGTCGTCGACTTCGCCGACGTCGTGGGTGCGAAACCAGCCGTCCGGCATGATGTCGTCGCGGGTACGCCACGGGTGGTAGTACGCATCGAGGCAGCCTGGTCCACGAAAGCAGACCTCGCGTAGACCGTCTCCCAAGCCCGTATCCTCGAGCTTGATTTCGTAGGCCGGAAGTACGGGACCGACCGAGCCGTGCTTGCGACCGGCGTGTTGCACGTTGATGCACGGCAGTCCGACTTCGATCAGTCCGAGGGCTTGGCTGATGGGGAGCCCGTAGCGCTCACGGAATCGCTCGGCGACGCGCTCATCGAGCGACGTTGTTGTCGAGATCGCTAAGCGCAGGCTCGTCATCGGTTCACCGGCCTCGTAGTCTGCTAACAGAGCGCAGTGCATCGGTGATGCGTAGAGCAACGTTGCCTTGTGGTCGCGGATGGCATTGGCAATCGCCACCGCGAAGTTGTTCTTGGCGAGGACGATCGCCGCACCGAATGTGAGGTATCCGACGATAGACACCGTGAAGTGGTAGGACATCGACAGCATCCACATCACCCGGTCCTCGGGGCCGATATGGAGCACTTCGTTCGCCGCGACAATGCGCTCGAACACCGTGTTGTGTGACAAAATCACGCCCTTCGACGTGCCCGTGGTGCCGGAGGTAAAGCGGATGAAGCTCGCGTCGACGTCCCGAAACCCGGCTGGATGGGTCCCGGAGGGCTTGAGCTTGATGATGTCCGCCTTGGCGGAGATCCGTGCTGGGTCGCCGGCGCGCTGTTCGGCGACAATCGGAATGGGCGTTGGCGAGGAGACGACGAACGACAGATGGATCCGCCGCACCACATCGGCTTTTTCCTCGGCCGCGAGTTCAACGGCAATGGGCACGACGGTCGCACCACAGCGCCAGATCGCGTAGTTATGGATGATGTAGTCCACCCCGCTGGGATAGTGGAGGCCACAGCACATGCCCGGGCCAAGTCCGGCGCTTCGCATCTCCGCGGCCGTCGCTTCGATCGCCGCGTCAAGTTGAGCGTAGGTCAGACGCTCGTCGGGCCCCGGGCCCAAAATCGCCGGGTGGTCCGGTTGGCGGGAAACGGTCTCGCGGAATCGGTCGTCAAGGTTGGTCGCCATGGCATCGGGCTCCTCGGTGGGGTGGGGGGCTAGTTGCCGTCCGCGACGGCGTGCGAGCCTGCGGCTTCGCCCATCGCCCAGCAGGCTCCTACGACGCGGGCCGAGGCCTGCGCGTAGCGATCGGCCGACAGGCACTTGCCGGCGGCCCAAAGGTTGTCGACCCCGGCCACCCGAAGACTTCGGCGCGGGATCTCGTAGTATTCGCCGGGATCGAGATAGTCGAGCACGACGCCGTGTTCCCGATCCCAGTACTCGATCGGCCAGGCGCATCGGGCCGCGACATCGTCGAATTTTCGCAGGGCTTTGACGTCGTCCCGCGTGAGTTGGTACTCGCCGCGCACGCGCCCGTCGTCTCGCACGCCCAGGCCACCCTCACCGTGGGGTGTCGCGTCGCGGAAGCCGGGGAGCGTGCGCAGGTGGGCCAGCACCTGGGACTGGTCGTTTTCGCACCGACGAACCACCCTCGCCAACGTGTCGGTTCGGTCCCGGCTCGGCGGGAGCGGAACAAACAGCTTCACATAGACTTCGTCCGGGGTCAGCCCGACATCGACCCAGGCCTTGGCACAGTCGCGGGGCAGCGAGCCGGACGCGGCGGCGTCCCGCAACGATCGCACTACGCCGATGCCGCGCGGGAACGCCATCGCGTCGGGGGCCACGTTTCGTAGGCGAAACACCCAGCCTCCTGCGGCCGCGGTATCGTCGTGGTCGACGAGGCTCGGTTCCAGCAGCGCGACCACCCGACCTCCCCCCGTGGTGTCCACCAAGCTTCGGACGTCGATTTGGCGGGTCCCCTCGTGGCTGTGAATCTCCACCCCGCGGACCCGGGCCCCGTATTGATGGACTCGGGTGACCCGTGCACCCAACTGGATGTCGATATTGGGCAACGACGCGAGCCAGTGTTGCGCCACGTGTTGGTAGACTTGGGGATCGACTTGCAGCACCCATACGCGCCCCATCCGTCGCCGCCAGGCCCCCGCGGCGAGGAGGCGCTCGAGCAGCTCGAACGCGATGCCATCGTTCAGCGCTTCGCCCGATGAGTCGTAGAACCCGGCGAGCGTATGAATCAGGGCACCTGCGACGGTGCCTCCGATGCTGGGATTCGACTCCACAAGGCATACGCGGCCCCCCGCTCGAGCCGCCGCAATCGCCGTCGAGATACCCGCGGCACCCGCTCCACAGACGACAACCGCGGGGCCCTCGCCCGAGACGCTATGACTAGTTGAAGCCATGGGCGAAGATCCAGTTGAGCGCGCAGATCTAGGCCGAGCGACGGGTATCGATGTACGCCGCGAGCTTGTCGATGGTCCCAACATTTTCGGGGGTGAGATCGCCATTGTCGACTTTGATCGTGTAGTAGGCCTCGAGCTCCATGATCAGTCGCAGCAGTTGCAGCGAGTCGAGCAGGTCGAGCAGATCGTCACTGCCCGTGATGGAGACGTCTTGTCCTTCTGCTCGAAACGAGCCGAGGATGAAGTCGTGGATCTTGGTGGCGGGATTCAACGTGGTGTCGGTCATAGCGTTTTGCGTGGGTTGAGGATCAAGCCCCGAGCTTCTTGACGTTCTCGAGCATCGCGTCGAGGTGTGCCGTGGCGGACCGTTTCATGGCCGCGAGGGCGGGCTCGACGTCGGTGACGGTGGGGGCGGGCACAATGTCGAATGTCTCGGAGGAGGCGCGACCGCGGGCGACGACGGCCGTGGGGCGAAACTGGATCGGCTTGGCATCGCCCCGGACGTAGCGGATCGCGAACCCCACCCGCTTGATCCGAGACACGTTGGCGCCCGAGCCGTGGTACACGTCGCCATCGTGTAGCGACATCTGGCCGGCTTTGAGTTCGACATTCACGATGTCGTCGTCGGGGACATCCGGCTTGGGTCGGGTGCCGGTGGGGAGCCTTCCCCCACGTCGCGCCTGCGGGACGTCGAGCTGGCTCGTTGCGCGGTCTGGCTCCGCGATCACTTGCATGCAGCCGTTGGCCTCCACGCTCGGCGCCAAGGCGATCCACGCCGTGGTCGCCTCCGTCGCCGCGAATCCGGTGTATGTGCGGTCGCGGTGCCAGCCGATCCACAAGTTGGGGTCTTCTTCGGCCTTGGCAAACAGCTCCGTGGCCCACACCACGATGTTTGGGCCGAGCACGTCCTCGACGGCGTTCAACACCGCGGGCTCGGTGCACAGCCGGTGAGCCCACGGGAAATGCAGGTGCATCTGGCGAACTTCCACGGTGCGAGGCCGGCCGCCGAGCAGTTGTTCGAGCGCGTTGCATTCGTCGCAGTAGTGCGCGGCGCGGTCATCGGACATCGCGTCGAGCGGAAACGCGAACCCGTAGCGACGGTACGAGGACAGCTGTTCGTCGGTGAGGGTATGACGGGATGAGGACGATTGCTCCATGTTTAGTCCTTTCGCGACGGCAAGCCGACACCATACGAACCGACTCGTGGTCGCCCGGTGTCGTGCCGCGTTGGTCGACTGGGGTGCAGGGTGGGCACAGCTAGGAGGTCGCGCGGGTTCGCGTGTCGTCGAGGTGGAATCGGAGCGTGTCGGCGAGCTCGCCGACGGCGGGATGCGACAAGATGCCGATGTGGCTGCCCGGGACGTCGACGGTCACGAACTCGGCCGCGAGGCGTTCTCGCCATCCGAGCTGTTCGTCGTACGTGTCGCCCGGGAACAGCTCGACGTCCTTGGCGCGCACCAAGATGGTGCGACCGTCGTACATGTGGTCGAAGCGTTGGTACTCGATCATGGCTCGGCGGTAGGCGCCTTGCCGAAGACCGTCGAGTTGTTGCATGTCGTCGTTCATCTCGGTGGCAGGGGTGGTCGTTTCCTGCTGCCACTTGCGCTGGTGACGGCGCTCTCGTAGGCGGGAGAGAAGATCACCGAAGCCGTGGGTGAGCAGCCGTCGAACGTGGCCCACGCTCCACAACAGGTGGTTTCGTCGGACCGCGGCGGGCCATCTCGCGTCGAGCAGCACCAAGCGATCGATCGGGGTGTTGGTGCGCAGGCTCTGACGCGCGACTTCGTAAGCGAGGACGCCACCAAACGACACCCCTGCGAGAGAAAACGGGTGCTCGCCGGCGTGCTCGACAATCGCTTCGAGGTAGTGGGCGGCGAGTCGCGGCACCAGCGGTTCGTCGGTTCGCACCTCGGTTTCGGCCGAATCGTATAGCAGGCCTTGCTCGGCCGGCACGAACACCCCGTAACAGGGGTGCGCCCCCTCTAGCTCTCGGGCGAGAGCCTCGTACAAATGAATGCCACACACAAAGTAGATCGGTCGCCCTTTGCCGCCTCCGTTGAGGGGAAAGACAGCGACCTCCGGCCGTCCCCCGCCGGACTTGACCATGTCGGCGACGGCACGCACGGTGGGATTCGCAAAGAACTTGTCCAGGGAAATCTCGGCCCCGCAGACCCGCTTGATGCGTTCGAGGAGGCGAATGGCGAGCATCGAGTGCCCCCCGAGCGCGAAGAAGTCGACGTCGATGCCGTCGACGCGCACGCCGAGCTCGTGACGAAACGCGTCGACCACCGCAATGTCGATATCGTCGCGAGTGGCGCCCTGCGGGGTGCCATGGGTTGTGACGACCTCCATCGGCGGTGGCAAGGCCGAGCGGTCGACTTTGCCGTGCGGCGTGAGGGGGAACTGAGTAATCGCGGTGATGGCGTGGGGCACCATGTAAGACGGCAGCCGGCGCGACAGCGAGTCTGACAAGTCGGCGGGGGCGGTCGTGCTGCCGTCTTTGAGCCGTACGTACCCGGCCAGCTCGGGACCGCGTTGCGGGTGTTCGAAGACGGTCGCCACGGCGCCGGTGACCTGAGGGTGTTGTCGCATCGCGGCTTCGATTTCGCCGAGTTCGATGCGGTGGCCCCGAATCTTCACCTGCTGATCGGCCCGGCCCAGACACTCGAGGCGACCGTCGGCGCGGTATCTCGCGCGGTCGCCCGTCTTGTATATGCGTGCGTCCGGCACAAACGGATCGGGAAGAAAGCGTTCACGCGTGAGATCGGGGCGTGTGCAGTAGCCGAGGGCCAAACCGTCGCCCCCGAGATACAGTTCGCCCACGGCGCCGCGGGGGAGGGGTCGCAGGGCGTCGTCGAGGACGTACGCTCGAGTGTTGGCGATCGGGCGACCAATCGTGATGGGTGCACTCGCGTCCTCAAGACGCGAAGCCGTCGACCAGATCGTGGTTTCCGTGGGACCGTAGAGGTTCCACAGTTGACCGACAGTTGGGATCAGCGCGGCTGCGAGGGTCTGCGGGAGCGCTTCTCCGCCGCTGAGTGCGATCAAGTCGGGACAACCGCGCCAGCCCGCGTCGAGGAGCATGCGCCAGGTGGCGGGGGTCGCCTGGAGGATGTCGACGGCGTGGGTCTCGAGTTCGTGTATCAGAGCGCGTGGATCTCGCCCCGTGGCCGCGTCGGCAACTCGAACGATGCCACCCACTTGCAGCGGCAGGAACAGTTCCAGCCCGGAGATGTCGAACGTGGTCGGGGTGATTGACAACAGACGCTGACCGGCTCGCATGCCGGGGCGGTCGCTCATCGCGGCGAGGAAGTTGCCCAGCGCTCGGTGGGGGATCTCGACGCCTTTGGGGGTGCCGGTCGAGCCCGAGGTGAACATGACGTAGGCGACTTGCTCGGGGTCGAACCCGACGTCGGGGTTTGGGTCCGAACACTCGCTTGGCGGCTCAGTGGGGGCGAGGGTGGGCAGACCGTGGCCGTCGGGTAGTGCGGCACGACCTTCGGCGTCGCACAACACCAACTGTGGCTCGGCGACATCGAGCACGAGCTGGAGGCGAGCGACGGGATGGCTTGGATCCAGGGGAACATAGGCGCCGCCGGCCTTCATCACCGCCAACAACGCGACCGGCGTCCACAGCGAGCGCTCCATACAGACGGCAACGCGACACCCGGTGGTGACGCCGGCCCGAATGAGTTGTCCCGCCAATCGGTTGGCTCGCTGGTTGAGCTCGCCGAAACACAGCGATGCTGCGCCGAATTCGACGGCCGGGTGGTTGGGAATCTCTCGCGCGTGCTGCTCGAGCCGGTGATGGACACCTCGGCTTTCGTAGTCGGATCCGGTCTCATTCCAGGTGACGAGCTGTCGCCGACGAGCTTGCGGCGACAAGACCACGAGCTGGCCGATCGCTGTTTGCGGTCGGCTGACGGCCTCGCTCAGCATCGTCACGAAACACTCCGCGAAATCGACGATTGTATCGTGCTCGAATAGATCGGTGGCGTACTCAAACTCGCAGGTGATTCCCTCGGGGTCGCGGATGGTAAACAGGCTCAGATCGGTGCGAGCGAACGGCTGATCGACGGCGATGACCTCCAACTCGTGCTCGCCGTGAGCGAGGCGGGGCGATTCGGACTCGAGGTAGCTAAAGAACGCCTGGAAGATCGGCGTGCGGCTGGTGTCTCGTCGGGGTTTGACCCGTGCGACCACGCGTTCAAACGGGGCCCGTTGATGATCGAACGCCGCGAGGCAGCTCGCCTTGACCTGGTCGACGAACTCGTCGAACGCCACCTCGCGCGTGACTTGTTCTCGCACGACCACCGTGTTGACGAACGCCCCGATCAACGATTGAACCGCCGCGCCCTCTCGGCCACCGACCGGGGTGCCGACCAACAGCTGCTCTTGGTCGGTGAGCCGGCGAAGCAGCGCAAAGAAGCCGGCGAGAAGGGTCATGTACACCGTGGCCCCGCGTTCCCGCGCGAGCTGCTGCAGGTCGCGGTATGCCTGCCGGCCAAGACGGACCCGATGCACGCGGCCCCGATAACTCAGGTGAGCGGGGCGCGGGAGATCGAGGGGGAGGGCCAGTGCGGGGAGTGTGCCGCCCAACTGGTTCTCCCAGTACTGCAAGTCGGGCTCGATGACGGCTTTGAGGTGCCGCCGCTCGTGCGCGGCGTAGTCGTAGAATCCCAGCGGTAACGGGTCGAGGGTGGCCGCCTCCATCGTTGTGGCCGACAACGCGGCGAGCAACTCACGCTGGAACACGGCTACCGACAGGCCGTCGAATACCAAGTGATGGAAAATGAGGCACAAGCGGTGGGCGTTGTCGTCGTCCCGAAACAACGCACCCCGCAATGGGGGGTGGGCTTCGAGGTCGAACGGTCGCTCGAGCATTGTGGAGGCGCGGGCCGAGAAGGCCGCATCGCCGTCGCCGGCCGCTTCGAGGTCATGGAACTCCAACGGGAGTGACCAGCGCTCGAGCACGCTCGGCGCGGGGTCGCCATTGGGATTGACCCGAACGACCGAACGGAGCACCTCGTGCCGGGCGAGGATGGCATCGAGACCGGCCTGAGCGCGCGTCAGCGTCAGCGGGCCGCGGATGCGGAACGCCAGCGGGACGTTGTAGACCCCGCTCTCGGGGGTCAAACGCTGGAGGAACCACAGCCGTTCTTGGGCGAATGACAGTTGCAGTGGCTCGCCGGGGACTCGACGAGTCACCGCGTCGGGGGCCGGATCGCTTGATTCCTCCGTCGATGGGCCCGCGGTCCCGGCCGCGAGTTGCTCGACAATGCCGCGCACCGTGGGGGCGGACATGAAGGCACGTAGCGAGAGATCGACGCCGAAGCGTTCATGGAGCGCCGACAACGCGCGCACCGCGGCGAGGGAGTGGCCGCCGAGCTCGAAAAAGTCGCTGTCTGGGCCGACGGTGGCCTCGTGAAGCTCGCCCCCGAGGATGCCGGCCACCGTGCGCTCGATGTCGCCTTGCAGGCCTTGGTGGGGTGCATGGGTGCCTGGCGTCGGTTCCGGTGCGGGCAGAGCCCTTCGATCGACTTTGCCGTTGGGCGTCAACGGAAACTCGGCGAGCTGCACAAACGCGTCGGGCACCATGTACGTGGGCAGCCGGTCGCGCAGATACTTGCGAAGTGGGGCGACGTCGATGGTGTCGACCAAACGGGGCAGCAGGTACGCGACAAGACGCTTGTCGTCGGGCTCGCGCGGGTCGGCGAGCGCCTCGACGACGGCGCCTTGGATCGGCTCGAACGACTCCAGGGCAGATTCGATCTCGCCGAGCTCGATGCGAAACCCCCTAACCTTGACTTGGAAGTCGATGCGACCCAGACACTCCGCGGCACCACAGGGCACGTGGCGGGCCAAGTCGCCGGTTCGATAGACGCGCCCGGGCCCGAACGGGTTGGGTAGGAACTTCTCGGCCGTCAGCTCGGGGCGATTGTGATACCCCTCCGCCAGCGCCTCGCCCCCCAACAGGAGCTCGCCGGGAACCCCCAGCGGGACCAGGCGCATGTATTGGTCGACGATGTACGCTCGCGTGTTCGCGACCGGATGCCCGATGAGGACCGGACCTTCGCCTCGCTCCACGCGGTGGAGGACCGAGGTGCCCGTGGCCTCCGTGGGCCCGTACATGTTCCACAGCTCGCCACCGCGCTCGAGCAAGCGATTGGCGAGTGGGCGGCCGAGCGGTTCACCGCCGCACAGCACCTTGAAGTCACGCGAGCCTTTCCAACCGCTCTCCAGCAGCATGCGCCACGTGGTGGGGGTGGCCTGCATGAAGTTGCACCCGTAGTCATCGAGGCGCTGCGCCAGCGCTCGAGGGTCGACCTGGGCTTGCCGCGGCATGATGACGAGTCGCGCGCCGACGGTGAGCGGCAAGAACAGCTCGAGTACCGACATGTCGAACGACACCGTGGTGACTGCGCCCACTCGCGTGCTCTCGTCAACGCCGGGTTCGTGGCGAATGGAACACAAGAAGTTGGTCAACGCTCGGTGCGAGATCTTGACGCCCTTCGGACGACCGGATGAACCGCTGGTGAAGATGACATACGCCACCTCGGTGGAAGTCGCTCGACTGGCCACGGGCGGCGCGGGGTCGGTTCCGTGGGAATCGAACGCGACGAACGGGCGGTCGCTCGTCGCCTGGGCGGCGCCGGGGTCGATGCACAACAGCGCCGATGAAACCTCGGGCGAGAGGCAATCGAGCCGGGTGGACTGGGTCACGATGACCGGGGCTGCCGCGTCTTTGATGATCACGGCGTTGCGCGACGGTGGATGGTGCGGATCCATCGGCACGTAGGCGCCGCCCGCTTTGAGAATGCCCAGCAAGGCCACCGACAGCTCGAGCGAACGTTCGAGAACGACGCCAACCATGTCGCCCGGACGGACTCCCATGGCCGCCAATTGGCCCGCCAAGCGGTCGCTACGCGCGTCCAAATCGGCGTAGGTGAGCGTTTGGTCATCGAATTGAACGGCGACTCGGTCGGGCGCACGCGCGACCTGAGCTCGGAACAGGTCGACCACGGTCTGCTCGTGGGGGACGTCGAGCTGGGTGCGGTTGTAAAGATCGACGGTGGCTTCGCGCTCGTCTTCTCCGAGCAGCTCCACTTGCCCGATCGGCGTGTCGAGAGAATCGAGGCAGGCGTCCAACAACCGTCCGAAGTGGGCCAGCGACCGTCGTCGCTGATCCGAGTCAAATCGACTGCTGCGAAAGTCGAAGTGCAGCGTGTAGTGTCCCGAACGAGCGTAGTCCTCCACGGTGACGTTGAGGTTTTCGCCCCCGTCGAACCCGGCGCCACGAGCTGGGTAGTAGTTCAGCCCCCCTGAGAACCGGGCGTCGACCGGATGGCCCGCGAAGTCGGCGTACTCGTTGGTCAAAAAGTTGTACTGGACGTCAAACAGCGGCTTGCGGATCGGATTGCCGACGCTGTGCTGCATGTGCCGCAAAACGGCGAGTGTGTCGTCATGAACGCGGTGGAACAGCGACAGGAAGGAGTCGTCCGAGCGAACGTCGACTTGAATGGGACTCACTTCGATGAAGCAGCCCAACGAGCGCCGCGCCTGCCGCGTTGACCGGTTGTGAAACGGCGTTCCAATGGCCAACGGAGTGTGGCCCCGGAGGCGGTACAGGTAGGCGAAGAGCACTGTTTGAAACAGGGCCGCGGCGGTCATCTCGGGGAATAGCGAGCGAATCGCCGGCGACTTGACCACCGCGTTGACCCGCCGCATTTGCTCTGTGGTGAGTCGTACCGACTCTCGCACGGTGTGCGGAGCCGCCTCGACCCGAGGATACGCGTAAAACTGTCCGGGCTCGGGCGTGATCTTCAGTCGCGGTCGCCAAAAGGCTTCATCGCGGGCGAACGCGGGGGAGGCTCGGTACGCTGTTTCGCGCTGGACCTGGGTGGCAAACGCCGGACGCGGCTCGACCGATCCATTGGATTCGTCTCGGTAGGCCGCCGCCACGGCGGCGAAGATCTGAGCGCAGCTCGCTGCGTCCGACGCGATGTGGTGCTGGCACAGCCACCACACATAGCGGTCACGATCGAGTTGGAACAACGCAGCGTCCAACGCCCGCTCGGCCAGGCGAAACCGTTGGGTGCTCCGTTCCCCGCGGATTCGCTCGTAGGCCGCTCGAGGATCGTCCACCTCGGTGAGATCGAGGAAGTCGAGCGACCACGGCTCCGCGGTGCCGGCCCGCTGAGCCAACGTACCATTCGAGTCGCGGAAGAACGTCGAGCGCAAATCCCCGCTGGCTTGCCAAACCGCCGAAAATGCCCGGCGAAACCGCGTTACATCGAGTTCGCCGGTCAGCCCATACTCCATGACCATGTTGTAGGCGGGGACGTCGGGATGCTGTTGTTGCCCTAGCCAGATGAAGGTCTGACGTTGGGTCAGCGGGAGGCTTTCCTTCGAGGCCTTCGTGTCGGTGCACCCTGGGTTCGCAACGGCCGAATTCGATGACGGGAGGGGTGTAGGCAGCATGGATTGGTGTCCCATGTGTCGTGACATCCTTCGAGTGTCGAAACCTGTAGTCCTGCTCGAGAGTAGTCGCGAGCAGGTCGGTCACGTCGAACAGCGACGTGCGGAGAATACGGTACCGGTCCAGTTGCCGCCAAGCCGCGGGGGTGTAGCAATAAGAGGAACGCCCCGAACCGCAATCCGGTGCGGGCGCACAAGCGGTCGCACCCAACGGACAACGGCCAACGTTCGATATGCATTTGGTTTGGTCATACCGACCGAGAAGTGGATCGTTGTCGCGAAAATCGTGACCCCCAAACCGCAGAGGGAACTGCGACTCGCCCCGCGTGCGAGCCTGGTGCGGCTCAACATCAACGACGATTGGGTGAGTCCGAAGTGTCGACGACATACTGTTGGTTCGAGCAGTTCCGGAGGCCGCCGATGGCGCGTTCGGGTCGCTGGCTCGCCCTAGGCCGACCCTGGTCGGGCCGAGCTCGAACGGATTGAGTGACGCCCGGCCGATCTTCGAAGGTGTCGGTTGAACCGCGCGACACGAACGTTGAAGCTGATACCCCGTGACCGCGCCGCGAAATAGGCGCGCGGCTAGGATTCCGTCGTTGCATGATGTCGAAGTCGACCCGGGAAACAATGGCCGGAGGCGATTGGTGACTCGCGAGAGTCGGGGTTGAACAACAGTTTGTCGCCAAGGGTTGAATCCGGCTCGCGCGACGTTACTCATAGTTCGTGAGCGAACTAGGCCATCCCGTGGCCGTGGCAATCGACGAGATCCGGCGGTTGGCATCCGGTGCACGGATCGCGCTGGGAGAGCCGGCACGGGCCTACTTGCTCGGCTTGAGCCGTCTGTGCGGTCGCGGGGCGGCAGGGTCACCGGATTCGGGGGGGCAGCTCGAAACCTCCGGTTACGAGTGACAGGAGCAAACTGAGACCAAGCGTGACGAGCCCCACGTTCCGTGTCGTGTGAAGAGTGAGATTCGCGAGCGTGGTCGGCGCCAATGACTGAATCAGTCGTCGTGCAGCTGCGCGATCATCGGGATTTGGCCCCCGTGGGCATCGGTCGTCGGGGTGGAGCTCGGGGCCGGCTCACGCGTCACGGTGGATGAGGTCGCCTCGTGTCGCCGCGGCTCCGGGAGCTCGCTAGCTAGGTACAAGCCATTTGGCGAGCCGGGGACGTGGCGACCCGTGGTTCAGGTAAAACGGAGCCGATGAACGGACAGTCACGCTTCTCGTTGGCCCCGCGATCCGGAGTGGGGCTGGGTCTACTCGCGCTGGCGCTCGGTTGTCGGCCGGCTGCAGACGGCAGCGCGGCGCCTCCCTCGGTCGTGGCGCCGGCCGGGCCGGCAGCCGCGTCGACGCGCGCGTCCGCGACGTCGTCCGAGGAGGCGCCTCCTTTGCCCGGCCACTACACCGCTGACACGGCGACTTGGGGCGAGCCGGACACCGTCCGCGGCGAGGAACCGGTCGAGGGGCCGGTTCATCGGGTACCGGTGACGCGGATGGTTCGCATCGAAGGCGGACAGTTCAATGCCACGACCCTGGCCACCTTTTGGCTCGACGAGACGGAAGTCACGGCCAGCCAGTACGCAGATTGTGTGGCCGCGCACGTGTGCCCCGCGCCGGGCCGAGCTGGAGACTGGTCCGCAACCTATGGAGTGAAAGGGCGAGAGTCACGGCCCGTGAACGAAGTCAGCTACTTCAATGCCCAGACCTATTGCGCCTGGCTCGGCAAGCGCTTGCCGTCGGCCGTGGAATGGGAGTGGGCGGCTCGGGGGCGCGATGAAGCCCGCATCTATCCGTGGGGCAACGAGCCACCCACCGCCGACTCGGCGTGTTGGATGCGTTGGGAGGACACCACGACGCATGGCCAGGGCCCCTGCGACGTCGGTCGATCCAACGTGTCGCGAGACGGCGTCCGGGATCTTGCCGGGAACGTGTGGGAATGGACGTCCACGCGCAGCGAAACGGACCCGAGCAAGGTGATTCTCAAAGGCGGCGCCTGGTACAATGACGATCCGAACCGACTCACGGTCTCATCGGCGGGGAGCAATTCGCCCTACGATCGAACCGCAGCGAGTGACGGCATCCGCTGTGCGAGCTCGGTTTCACCCGACCAGCTGCTGGCGTATCCGGAGGCGGCGCCCAACGTGGAGTAGGGGTCCGCTCCGGTGGCCGGGTCGCGGACTGGCGCGAGACCACGTTTCACCGGAGGCATCGCCCAAGGCGCATCGCTGTCGAGTGTCAAGCGGCGCGCCGCGAGTTGGCGTCGCTGCGGTCTCGAGCCTCGGACCCCGCCCGAGTGGTCTAGATCTCCGTCCGAGCTGGAGGTCTTGCGACCCGTGCGGCGACTGGCGTCGCTGCGGCCTTGAGCCTCAGATCCCGGCCGCTTCTTCCTGCTGAACGTCGAGCGATGGCGTCAGGACCGGAGCCGCGTCGAGCTCCTCCGCTTGCATCATGCAAGAGACCTCCTCGAGGGCCGACAAGATCTCGTCCCGCCGTCGTCGCGGCAGGCGATCGAAACGAGAGATGAACACCTCTTGCAGGGGCTCGGGTAGGTTCTGGTAGCGTTCGAGCCCCGCGGGAGTCAGCGAGAGGCACACCTTGCGGCGGTCTTTCGCCCTTCGCTGCCGCACGACGAGGCCGGCTCGCTCGAGCCGATCGACGATGCGGGACACGGTGGGGGCGCTCAGCTGCACACTGGTGCCGACCATCGCCACCGTGATCTCAGCGGGTTCAGCCGCCTCCTCGAGCACCCCGATCGCCCGCAGACACAGCAGCTGAGGTACGGTGAGACCCACTTCGCGTGACAGATAGCGCGAGTGCTCGGAGACTCGCCGCACGATCCGGCGAATGGCGCGGAGAACCTCGTCTGCTTGGCTTTGGACTGGTGCCACGTTGGAAGCATACACGGCGACGGCCCGGCCAAACTCCGCGCGGCCGGGTCCGAGGCCGCGTCGTGGCTGGGGTGGGCTGGGGTGGGCTGGCCTGGCCTGGTTCGCCCGCGGCGGGGCGAATCCGCCACGCGACGGGGTGCCGGCCGGGGGCGCGGCGGGCGTGGTTGACCGACCCGGGCGGGTCGACCGGTCGAGAGGAAGGGCCCGTGCCCGACGAACCGGTGCCGTGGCGCCCCGATCGAACGTGGTCGCCGTGCCGGCGTACCTCCCGGTCGCGGGGGTCGGCGCGCATGGTGGCGTGCGGGAGGTCGGCCGGCCGCTGATGGCCGGGAGGAGCGTCGTCTTGTGCGGCGCGTCGTCTCAGTTGGGGGGCGGGGCTTGACCTTGCACGAACTGCGCGTGGAGAACCTGCAGGCCCAACAAGTGGTTGAGGATGACGTCGTTTTGCACCGCGCGGTCGCGTTCAGTTTCGCGTTGGGTCGCGGCGAGAAAACGCTCGACGGCCGTTGCGTCGAACACCCCGGCGGTTTCGACGGCCGCGGGCGAGAGGTACCGCTCGACCAGGGCCTGTACGGCCGCGGCTTTGGCCGCATCGATCGTGGCGGGTGGGGCCATGAACGCGAATTTCTCCCGCTCGTACAAAGTGGTGGGCAACACCCCGCGCATGGCTTCGCGCAGGACCCATTTTTCGATGCCGTCGCGGATGCGCACGCTCGGGGGCACCTGGAACGCAAACTCAGCCAGCTGGTGGTCGAGAAACGGTGGCCGCGACTCCATGGAGTTGGCCATGTCGACCCGATCGCCTCCCCACGTGAGAATCTGACCTTCGAGCATGGTCTTGATCCAGCTGTACTGCACCCGGTCCAGTGGATGCCGACCCGAGATCTGATTGGAATCGAGGCGGTCGGCGATTCCCTGGATCGGGTCGTACTCCGCCACTTCCTCGCGGCGCTCCTTCGCCAAAAGTGGTCGGACGCGCTCGAGGACCGACATCCAAGGCTGCAGCCAAGCGGGGGTGAACCCGACCAGGTCGTTGAACGCCGGGTGGCTGTGTGAGGCCTCGCTGAGGATGGAGCCTTTGAACACGGCGTTGCTGGCCGCCAGTGCGTCGAGTTGGCGGGCTCGCTCCTCGGGCGCGACACAGTGACGAAGGTAGTCGACCTTGAAGAAGGGGTAGCCGGCGAACAGCTCGTCCGACCCTTCGCCGGTGATGACGACTTTGTAGCCATCTTCGTGGACCCGGCGACTCATGTGCCACTTGGCCACGGCCAAGGTGTTGTAAAACGTGCGCTCGGTGTGCCACGCGGTGCGTTCGAACGCCTGGCCGTAGAGTTGCTCGCGCTTGAGGTCCAAGACCACCTGGCTCGCGGCCGTTCGCTCGGCCATTTCCGCGGCAATCTTGGCCTCGTCGTAGGCCGCATCGTCGAAACTGATCGTGAACGCCCGCACGTGGGACTGTTGCATCGTGGTGGCCAGACCCAGCGCGGAACAGCTATCGATGCCACCCGAGAGGTAGCAACCCACCGGAACATCCGCTTCGAGACGGACGCGGACGGCATCGATGAGCCGCTCGCGGACCCCGTCGACGAAGGGCTCGGTTTCGGCCCCGCTCGCGTGGTCTCCGGCTTGCGGAAAGTCGGCATCCCAGTAGCGGATGGCCCGCGAGCGCAACCCGGCGCCGTCTCGCTCGACCACCAGCATTTCGCCCGGCTTGACGCCTTCGATGCCTTCGAACGCGGTGGTGCCGGGCGCCATGACCTGCATCATCTGGTGCAAAGCGGCCTGCGAGCACAAGCGGGCGGGCACCGATGGGTGCGCCAGCAGTGCTTTGATCTCAGAGCCCCAGATCACCCCCTGTGGGCTGTGCCGAACGTAGAGCGGCTTGATGCCAAACCGGTCGCGGACCAAGACCAGCCGCTGTGCGTCGCGATCGAACATGGCGAGCGCAAACTCGCCGCGGAGGTGATGAACGAAGTCAAGGCCGTGGCGCCGGTACAGATGCAGCGCGATCTCGCTGTCGGTCTTGGTCTGGAACCGCACGCCCTCGCAACTGAGGCGCGTGCGTTCGAGTTTGTAGTCGTACAACTCGCCGTTCGCCGTGAGCACCACGTTGCGCTCGGGGCCGGCAAACAGGGGCTGCTCGCCGCCTTCGAGATCGATGATAGCAAGACGAACGTGACCCATTGCCACGTCGTTGGCTTCGTCGACGAAAACGCCGTCTCCGTCGGGGCCTCGGTGGACGAGTGAGGCCATCATTGAACGCAACGTCGCCTCCGCCGGGCGCGTGCCAGGGCACCAATAGCCGGTGATTCCGCACATGTGAGTGGTCTTATTCTGCTGTGAGAAAGGGCAGTCGCTCGAGACGGTCGAGCACCGCAGTCAGAAGGGCTTGGCGCAGGTAGGTCGCGCCCGCCGCTTGAGCGAAGTACAGGTTTTGTGGGGTCTCGTCGAGCTTGGTCGACAGTTCCTCGCGTCGCGCGAGTGGGTGCATCACCACGGCGTCCGGACGCAGTCCGCCGCCGGGATGAAGTTGGTACTGTTCGCCGAGGAGGTGGTAGCTGTCGCCGAGCAGGGCGATGGAGTTCATGTACACGACGTCGAGCGTGGGCAGGACGGGGGCGCTTTCGTTGGTGATTTCCACCTCGAAGCCCAAGCGGTCGGCGTCGTCGAGCACGTTGCCGAACGGGTCCGCCATTTCGGACACGACCGTGAGCTTGCGGATCGCGGGGGCAAAGTCCACCGCGCGAAGCAAGAAACTCTTCACGGCGCGCATGTTGCCGGGTGTGCCAATGATGCCCAGATGAATTTTGCGATCCGCCGCCACGTTGCGATCGGCAAGCTCTGGGCGCCACTTGAGCAGCGCGAACCAGTCGACGAGTGCCTGCGTGGGATGTTCGCCCGATCCGTTTCCCGCGTTGATGATGGGCAGATCGAGTCCGGTGGCGAGTTCGCGGAGCGCATCGGTTTCAGGATGACGCACGACCACCAAGTCGGCGTAGCTGTTGAACATCTCGCCAACATCCGCGAGCGATTCCCCCTTCGCCGTGCCCGTTACGCTCCCGTCGGGCACGCTCAGGATCTTGCCGTCGAGTCTGAGGACCGCACTCTCGAACGACAGGCGAGTGCGAGTGCTGGCCTCAAAAAACGCCGTGATCACCAGCTTGCCGTCGAGTGGATGGTGGCCGGCCACATCGTTGGCCTCCATCAGGGCGGCCAAACGACACAGCTCGATGGTCTCCTCCCGACTGACGTCCGTGTGCTCACAGATCGACCGTCCCGCCAGCCTGCGCAGGACATCTAGTTTCGGGGCCCGCTTCGCGTGTCGCAGTAGCACCGTGGGGTCTAGTTGAAGACCTCGCGAGTTGGTGCGACGAGCGATCACCTCAGGCTGCACGAAACGCATCAAACTGGTCGAATTCACCATAGCTTGCCTTTCACATAGTCACGGACCCACAATACGAGCATCGTCGTCACGCTCAGTGACACGAGCCCGACGGCGCCGAGCACGAGAGTCGTCAAGAAACTCGACGAGAACATCACGCGCGCGCGCCCCCTTTGAGATGTTCCCAGCGAAAATCCGCCGGGCGCTGGAGCGTGGCGACGATCACGACCGCGGCCGAGATCGCCGCCGCGGCCGTCGAAGCCGCGTACCAGCCGACGGTGAAGTACACACAAAGACCTCCCACCGTACCGAGGATCATCCCCGCGGTCGCGGCCCAAGCCGGCGTGCGCTTCCAGTAGAGCCCGGCGACGATGGGCCAGATCATGCTGGCGACCATGGGTCCGGCGAAGAACAACACGGTTGCAAGCGTGTCGATGCGTGGCACACACAACACCCAAGCGATCGCAGCGGTGCCCACGACGACTTGCGTCGCCGTCTTGCGCAGCTGATCGGGCGTGGCATTGGGTCGGAGCCAGCCGTGAACGAGATCGTTGGTCACCAAGTCGCTGGTCGCCGCGAGCAGGCTATCGATGCTCGAAGCGATACTGGCGAACACGACCACAAAGACGAGCACCGCGCCGAGCTGGCCGAGGAGGTGGCCGGCGACCAGGGGAGCCACCATGTCGGGGCGACTGACGCCGATGCCGAGCGCCGGGGCGACCAAGCCCAAGAACCCACCGACGATCGGGATCGGCAGCCACATCGCGCCCGCGAGCGCGTAGGCTTTGGTTCCAACCCCGGGACGCATGGCGAACGCGCGGCTCCACCACACGTTGGAGTGGAACACTTCGCCTAGCCCGAACAGCAGATTGTTGAAGATCGCCATCAACGCCGCGGGGAACAGCACGTCGAGCAGCATCGGGCGTTCCTCGGCCAAGGCCGCGTGTACTTGTTCGACCGAGACCGCGTCGATGGCGAGGACCGCCACGACCACGACCCCGACCAAGATGATCACGCTTTGAATGAAGTCGGTGCCAATCACCGCCACCAGCCCACCGGCCACGGTATACGCCGTGCACACGCAGAGGATGGCCGACATGCCATAGAGGTACGGCACGCCGGTGAGGGCTTCGATGAGCAGCCCACCCGCCATGCCCATGCTCACGAGCCAAGTGAGTCCATAGAACAGCGACAGGGCCACGAACACGACCCACGCGGTGTGACCATAGCGTAGGCGCACGAACTGGCCGCTGGTGTATCCTGCGGGCATGAGCGCACGGATCCGGCCGGCGAGTGGCGCGAAGAAGAACAGCCCCAGCGCCGCCATGGAGTAGGCCAAAACGCCCCATACGCCGAGTTCGAGGGCGAATTGAGGGGCGAGCATGGTTGTGTTTGATGTGACCCAAGTGGCCATGGCCGTCGCGGAGCCTAGTGCCAAGCCGACGTTGCGGTTGGCCACCATGTGGCCTTCCAACGACTTCGAGCGACGTCCCCAAAACAAGCCCAGGCCGATCCAGAGCACCGAGAACAGTGCCATCAGCCCCCAGCCGTGCTCGGGGGTGAGGATAGCGGCCGTGATCATACGCGATGGCGCCGAACTGCCCACGCAACCGCGAACCCAGTTGCAATGAAGGTGACGGCACCGGTGCCGAGGAGCGTCCAAACCAAGGGCATGGCGTGATGCTCGACGCGAATGAGGGCGGGGCCGGACCAGTTGGACCACGAGCGGTCGTCGCGGCGGGCCCGGACTCGGGCGTGGTACTCGCCGTCACGCAGGCCCGAGACGTGGGCCGATGGCACGCTGCCGCGGTAGACGGTGCGGCGTACGCCGTCCTGAGCGAGCTCGACTTCGTAGGGGCCCTCGCTCGCGCTCCACTCGAGCTGGACCACCCCGTTGCTGGACTGGATTGCGCTATCCACGAACGTGGGTGGCGCGGCGGTGGCGGTCAGCGGGAGAAACCCCGCGCTGACGACGGCCACGAGGAGACCCGGCACAAATGGCGACTCGGACGTGAGCCACCTCGCATGCGCTGGAGCACGAGCGCCTCGCGGGGACCTGGCCCAGGGCATCTGCCGACGATGCCAGCCAATACTTGCTCTGGCAAGTATTGCTGCGGCAACATGCGCGAATCCCGTTGACGCCTCGTTTGAGGCCGTTTGGCCAGTTGTCGACGGTCTCTCAGCGCGCTTTGGCGGCGCTTGATCAGCCGTTGGTCGCTCACCTTGTGACCGCGCTCTAGTGGTCAGACCGACGGCGGGCCGACCGCGTATCCGACCTCACAGAACAGCGGACGGGCGTGGCGACCGGCGTCGCAGGAGCGGGCGCAGCTCGGGCGCCAAGGGGCAGCGCCGCAGCGCGGGGACCGTAGTCCCAATCAGACGTTGCGCGGGGTTCGAGGCGGAACTGGGCAACGGCGAACTAGACGCATAAAGCGATTCACGCAAGGCTGCTTCGATGAAGATCGCGTTGTCGATAATCACGGTGCTCCCCGGTCTCCTGCTCTTTGCCTGCGACAGCGGCTCGGGTGACCTCGATTCTGGGTCTCAGCCGGAGGAGGCTGGCGACGATGATGACGGGGACGACGATGATGGGGATGATGACGACGATGACGGGGATGATGACGATGACGGGGATGATGACGATGACG
>QKPP01000322.1:0-60063 GCA_006508105.1 Myxococcales bacterium FL481
CGGCGGGCTGGTTGGTGTCGGGGGCTGGTGTCGGGGGCTGGTGTCGGGGCTGGCGTCGGCGGACCGATGTCGAGGGCTGGTGTCGGCGGGCCGATGTCGAGGGCGGATGTCGGGGAGCTGATTGACGTGTCGGGCGGAGTGGGGCGTCGCTGTGCCCGCGCCGGCAGGACGGACAGGGGCGCAAGAAACCGGTCGATCACTTGTCAGGTGGGAGGGCCTTTAGGGTCAGCTGGCGGGGCCTTGGCTTGGGTCGTCGGGGGGGTCTGGGCTTGCGTCTGGGCTTGCGTCTGGGCTTGCGTCTGGGCGGTGGCCGGCGCCGGCGCTGAAGGACCGGACTCGGTTGGGGCGTCGGCTTGGGCGGTGTCTTCGGCCGGGGGCTTGGGCGGTGGCGGGGGGATGTCGTCAATTGTGGGCGGCACGCCGATCTCGGTGAGCAGGTGGTTGGCTCCGTGCACGGCGTCGGCCAGCCACAACACATAGCGGATGTCCACGACGATCGAACGGGTCAGGTCCGGCAGGAACAGCCAATCGCTGGCCATGGACTCGTAGTTCCCGTCGAAGACCAGCCCCACGAGCTCGCCGTTGCGGTCAAGCACGGGACTGCCCGAGCTTCCACCCGTCGTGTCGAGATCGGCGAGGAAGTTCACCGGGACTTCGCCGCGCTTCGGATGCAGATAGGGACCAAACTGCTCGGCCTCGACCGCGGCGAGGACATGATCGGGCGCGTCGAACGGGGCTTCGTCTTTGTGTTTGGCGACCATCTCTGACAGCACAGAAAACGGCTTGTGTTTCGGTTTATCAACGCGTGGACGATAGCCGGTCACCTGGCCGAACGTGACGCGAAGGGTGCCGTTGGCGTCGGGCGCAAGCGGAGCTTCGTGGTGGGCTCGCAACGCGGCGACGTAGCGCGGTCCATGCACCGCCATCTCCGCCGCATGACCCCTGCGCCGCAGTTCTTGTTCGTCGAGGGCCGCTTTGGCCGTAGCGCCGAGGCGGATGAAGCCGTCGGTCGAACGCCGAAGCTCGTCCGCGGTCGCGTGGTCAAACTTCTCGAGCACCCACTGTGGGTCTTCCACCGGTGAATCAGCGTACAGGGCGTCGAGGGCCGGTGTCAGATTGGCCTTCGCCGCGGGGAGCGGGCCGAACACCGCGGTCACCAGTGGTGGTCGGTCCGCATCGGGGAGGTCCAAGGCTCGTTCGAGGGCCAGGCGGAACAGCGCCCGGTCTAGCTTGCGATCGTAGTGCTTCGCCTGGGCCTGCACGCGATGCTTGAGGCGGCCCCAGTTTCGTTGCTGGTACTTGCGCTTGCGCACGGCGTCGGGCTTGGGTCGTTCCGACGCCATGTCGTGCAAGAGCACCGCCCAGCCGAGCAACGTCGAGCCTTTCGCGAGCTCGTTGAGCATGGCGTCGCGTTCGCGTTCCTTGCGAATGGCGGCGTTGAGCTTGGTCACGCTCGTCCACACGCCACCGTGAGCCTTGCGCGTTTGTGGCCCGCGACTGATCCAGGCCCGCAACTCGCGTTCGTTGTCTTTGCACTGGTCCTCCACCCCGCCCCGGCCGAGTCCGTCGACCATCCCCTTGTACTTGATCAGTGCGTTGTTGAGACGGCGCTTTTTCGCCTCGGCCTTGATCGCCAGTGACGGATCCGCCTTGACGGCGTCTTCGATCACCGCGAGCATTTGCTCGTATCGCTTGATCGTTCTGGGGTAGTACCACTTCGCCGCGTGGGTGACCTCGTCGACAGTGGTCAGACGAGACGTACGACCGGGATAGCCGGCGGCCATGACCAAGTCGCCTTTGGCCGCGCCCTTCGGGTTGATCTGGAGGTGGTGAGGTGGTCGGTAGGGGACGTTGTCGGGGGCAAAGTCCGCGGGCTCCCCGTCAGCGCCGACGTATGCTCGCAAGAAAGCATAGTCGCCGGTGTGTCTTGGCCAGCGCCAATTGTCGACGTCCCCCCCGTACACGCCGATGCCCGCTTCCGGCGCGTAGACGAGTCGAATGTCGCGCAGCGCGATCTGCTCGAGGAGTGAGTACTGGGCGCCTTTGAAGTAGCTGGCAACTTTGCAGCGAAGCTGAGGCTGGCCCTCCTCGCAGCGACGGACCAGTGCCGCTTGTCGTTCGTCGAGTTTGGCGTAGCGCGCTTGGAGATCCTCTATCTCGGCCAGCCCGTCGACGACCTCGGCGGTGACGTCAGTGGACTTGGTGGTGATGAAGACCCGTCCGGTCGGGCCGACGGACTTCTCCTCTGCCTCCGTGGCCGCGAGATAGCCGGTCTGCAATAGGTTGTTCTCCGCGGTGGAGTTGTACTGGAGCGCTCGTGTCACACAGTGGTGGTTCGTGATCAGCAAACCTCGCTCGGACACGAACGATGCCGAGCAGCCGCCGAGGCTGACCACGGCCCCCAACGGAGTTGCTCCAGGGTCGGTCAGCCGCTTAGCGTCGTACGCGAGTCCCAGGTTCTGAAGCGCCGCGGCGTGCTCCGTCATTTGCTCCGGCATCCACATGCCGCCGGGGTTCTCGAACCGCGGGCGCGCGACCACGGTGGGATCTGGCTTGGGGGTTCGTTTCTTGCGAGCCTTCTCAGCGGCGATCCGACGGTCTTGCGCCGAGTCGTCCGCTGGACGACAGGCTGTGGTGAGCCCCGCGACCGCGCACGATGCGACGAGCGGGAAAATGACGGAGACGCGACGCGAGGACGGCATTCCCATGCGTACCAAAAAGTGCCGGCCGGGGACACGTGTGACCCAGCCAGTCGACGCGGGGTCTGGTCAGGTCGGGACCCGAGTCCCGCCGGCGCAGACCCCCGTTTTGCCGCGCCTGCATCACTGCTACGCTCGGTGGCGCCCCGTGTCATTGCCTCTGACCACGCTGCTCGTCGCGAACCCCACGGCGCGAACCGGGCAGGCCGAGAGAGCCATCGAGGAGGCGATGGAGGGCCTGGCCCGCGCAGGCTTGCAGCCGGAGTTTTGTCCGACGTTGCCCGAGGGCGCCACGGTGGAGGCACTCGCGATCCGCATCGAGCGCGAAGACATCGCGCGGGTGGTGTACCTGGGCGGTGACGGGACGTTCGCGGAGTCAGCGAAGGGCATCATCTTGGCCCGCGAACGCAGCGGTGTCGACGTCCCGCTGGGCATGCTGCCGATGGGAACGGCCAACGATCAGGGACGCTCGTTCGGCATCATGGCCGGACGGCGGGCGCTCGATGCCAACATCGAGATACTGGTCGAAGGAGTCGAGCAATACCTCGACGCAGGTCGGGTGTTTGCGGTGGGCAGCGATGGCGAGCTTTTGCACGAAGACCTGTGGTTCGACAGTTGCGGCTTCGGCCTATCGGCATTGATCTTGGCCGAGCGCAATCGCGATCGAGCTCGTGTGGGCCGCGTGCCCGTGCTCAATCGCTTGTACCGCGACAAGCTGGTCTACGCAGGGGCGGGGCTCAAGCGCTTCTTGGGGACGATGTTGCGGCGCTGGCGATTCAGCTGCGAAGTCAACGTGGACGGCCGGGTCTATCGCCATCAAGGGTGCACCGATGTCGTCGTCAAGGGCACCTTGCTCTATGGTGGCGACTGGATCTTCGCGCCGCAGGCCAAGCCCGACGATGGATTGTTCGAAGTCGTGGTCCTCCACAGTCACGCCGACTGGGTGGCGGCGGCCATCGCTGCGCACAAACACAATCCGGTGACGGACGATGATCTCGCGGCCATGGGCGTTCGCGGCCGCGAAGTGCCGGCCGGCAAGGAGATCGAGGTCCGCATCTCACGAGATGACGACACCCCGTTGCCGGCCCAGATCGACGGCGAGGAATTCGTCTCTTGCGACCACTATCGCATCGAGAACCTGTTCCATCACTTGCGGATCATCGTGCCGCAGGACGCACGGTGGGTCTAGGTTCACTCCGCGTCGCCGCGGGACTGCTCGGGGCATCGTGGTTGTGTGGTTGCCCGCTGGTGGAAACGCTGGTCCGCGGCGCGCCTCAAGAGGAAGCGCCGACGACGGTCCGCGCGGCGGATGCCCGCGACGTGGAACAGGAGCTGGCGCGCCATCGCAGCTGCTACGACAGCTTGGTCGGTCCGATCGACGACAGCTTCGCACGCTACGTCGACTTGGCTGGGGTGGCCGATAGGCCTCGTTCCGGTCGTCGCCTGGTCGTGTACGGGGTGACCAAAGGGGCGTTTCGCGTATGCGAAGGCGCGGCCGCGGAGATTCGTAGCACGGCCGTCGCGGTGGCGGGCCTCGAGACCAGACTCGAGGGATTTGTCGCGCGGTCGGAGGGATACGCCAGCGTGGCACAACGACTGGCCGACGAACTGCACGGGCCGACCGCGACGCGGGACACTGTCGCCGCGATCCATGCTGATCTGCTCAAGGCCCACGCTCAGTGGAAGGAGTACGCGGAGAGCTACCGCGGGGCGATTGAACACGAACAGCGTCGAAATGACGAGCCGTACTTGGAGCTTTTGGAGCGGGAGGGCAAGCCGCTCGAATTACATGCTCGTGCGGCGATAGTGGGAGCGCGACGGTATGTTCATTGCCTTACGCGTAGCCCGGGTGGCGATTGTTCCGACGCCGGGCATGAATTCGTCGCGCGGGCGGACGCGTTTTTGGCCTATCGCGACGTGCACGTGGAAGCGAGTCGCCACGTGTTTTGGCTGCGGACGTTCGCTACGGATCTGGTCGAGTTGCGCCAGATCGTGACCCGTGGCGGAACTCGCCGGCCACCCGCACCGCAAGCGGTGTTGGCCGCGTACCAGGTGCTGTCACGCGACGCGGCGACGCTGGACTTCGATTTCGCCCCGACGGCGCTAGCGAACCAGTAGTGGTCGATGTCTGTGGGCTAGCCCGCGACGGTCGCCGCGTCCGGGCGCTGCCGCGACAACGCCACCACCGTCGCCACCGCGTCGGTGAGCTCTTGCCGTGTGATCGGTTTTTCTAGCACCCGATGCCGCAGCCGCGCGCGGAAGCTCAATATCTCGTCGGTGAAGATGTTGCCGGTGATGAACAGAAATCGTTCGAGGTACTCGGGGTCGGTCTCGCGAAGTCGGCGGTCGATTTCGATGGCGCCGCAGACCGGCATCGTGACATCGCACAGCACCGCGTGAAATCGCGGTGTGGATCGCATCAACTCCAGGGCTTCGAGTCCGTCGCGGGCGGTTGACACGTCGAAGCTCAGCGCGAGCATGCGAGCGAAACAGTCGAGCACGAGGGGCTCATCGTCGACAACCAGCACGCGTGCGCTCGCACCCGGCTTGTGGGCGCTCCGTACGATTCGCAGGCAACGAGAGCTGATGTCTCGCCCTGAGCCCCCTCCGCCGCGTCGGTCTCGTACACCCACCGATGAATCCTGGCGGGGTTTGCCCAGGTGTCGCAAGGGGACGGAACGCCCCTTTTCGGACGGGTCGGCGCGTGAGCGCCCGCGAAGCGCAGCCGGATTCGTGGTACGCGGGCTCGCAGAACCCAATCGTGGTGTTCGCGGGCCGACGTCGCGTCGACGGCGACACCCGGTCGGGGGGCATGGGGTGCCGCCGAGCGAGCCCGCCATTTTGTCACCGTACCGCTGCTTGCGCGGTTCTTGTCGTCGATCGGGGCCGCCGGCCCGGGGTGCCGTCGCTCCGTCGCCGGTCGACGGCGCGCTCAAGATCCGGCGGCGTCTGCCGATAACGGGACAAGGATGAGCACGCTTGCGAACTACCTCGAAGAACTCGGCACACTGCATCAGCTCGACGCGTCGGCAAGCGTTCGTCAGGCAGTGTTGTTCATGTGCGAGCGGCGTGTCGGTGCGCTGGCGGTGACCGTGTTCGGCGAGATTGTCGGTGTCCTCACGGAGCGGGATGTGCTCAAACGCGGCGTCGCAGCGGGCGTGGATCTGGACGAAACGCCCGCCTACGAGGTGATGACGCCGATGCTGGTCACGGCGGAGATCACCGACTCGGTCGACGAAGCCGTCGAGGAGATGCAGCGCGCCGGATCGCGGCACGTCGTCGTTCAACACCCACGCCATCGGGCCGACTTCGTCGGGTTCTTGTGCCGCGACGAGTTGTTGCTCGCGGAGCACCGGCGACGTTCGAGGCGGAGTGCTTCTGGGGTCCCGACGGCCGTCATCGACGACGGCACCGGTTCGGTGCCCATCGATCTGGCCGCGTGACCCCGCGAGGACGTGGAGACCGTCGGCTGGGATCTCGACGCGTGGCCTTCCGGATCGAGGACTAGCTCAAGTGCCAATCGGTTGTGCCGCGAAGCTCGCTCGGTAGCTTGTCGGCGCGCGCGATGAGTGCCTGGCGATCGACGCGGGCGGGAACGGTGAACACCAGGGAAATGGCCGGCCGCTTGGGGTTGGGGCTCTTGCGTTCACCGATGATCCGACAGCCCGCGTCGGAGATGAGTGCGCGGTAGGCCGTTGAGCTCGCATCGACGCTGGCCGGCTGCACCTGCATGACGTCGAGCCCGCCCACCACCTGGCGCTCGAGGAACATGATCAGCAGCCAACCGCACGCAGTGGCCAGCGTGGCCACGAGAAAGCTCTGCACGCCGCAGCAGATCCCGACGATCGCCACCAGCATCACACGCCCGGTGTCTTTGGCGTCACCCATGTCGGTGCGAAAGCGCATGAGGCCGCCGATGCCGAACACGACCAGCGCCATCATCTCGTTGAGGCTGACCAGGTGGCCGACGAGCGCCCCGACCAGGCCGTACAAGACGAGTGTTTTGGGCTGCTCCGCCGCCGCTCGCGTGGTCGCCTTCGCACGGAGCGAAGGGTGGTAGGCGATGATCGCGACCAGGGCCAGCGCGAACCCGAGCACGAGCCCCATGTCGACGAGTAGCGCCGGGTCTGAGAACTCCGACGCCAGCCGCATCGCCGCGGAAGCGGGTCGGTCGGTCGGAGAGGCACGCGGGACGAGGGGCGGGGACGCGGACATGCGAGACTACGAGCGTGGCACGACCAAGGGGGCGGGGAAACGTCCGAGGGCGGGCACCGCACGTCGCCACGGCGACGCCGTTGCTTCGCCCGCTCCACCCTGCCGGCGCGCGAACTCCACCAGTGGGGGGAACTAGATCCGATGCGGTGGCGGCAGGCGGAGAGCGACGGGGGCGTGTCGATGTCGGGAAGGTTTCGATCCTCTCGACCTTGCTCTAGATGGTCGGGGATCTGGCGGCGAGGCGTCGGTGCCGGCCTTCGCCGTTCGGTAGCCCCGTGATTCCGCCGAGGCCTCAGCGAACGGATCTTGTGGCTTGTTGTGGCCGCGGAACGTGGACCCTGGCGGGTAGGTGGAGCACGCGGATCTTGAGTCCAGCGCGCGACGAATTCTCGGTTGTGGCGCACCACGGATCGTGGTTCTCATAGCTCGGGCGCTCGGCCGGTGGTCGCCAATGTTGGTGAAATGGTCGGCGCGTCAGAAGGACACCAGGAATGGTCACGAAGCTGCAATCGCGTGCCGCCAGATCGAGGTGGTTCGTCGAGATGTTCATATGGGCTGCGTTCGTCGGGTCCACCGGCTGCACGCAGATCAATGTTGATGCTGTGGATTCCGACCGCGATCGGCCCGACACCGGGGCGCCCCAGTCCGATCCGGCAGCCACCGTCGACAAGAGCGCTTCTGTGGCGGTATCCGCCCAAGAGGCATCTGCTGCGACTCCGGTCTGGATCCAACTCCGTGATCGGGCAGATCTGCGTGCCGTGCCGCGCCGGGCCGATTGGTCGGCCCACGGACGTGCGATTCATGCCTCGCTCGCTACCACCGCAGAGACCGCTCAGGCTTCGTTGCGAGCGTTCCTCGACGCTCGGGGCATTCGATACCGGGCGTATTGGGCCGTCAATGCGGTCAAGGCCAACCTCGACGCCGCGACTCGGCGCGAGGTCGAGGCCCGCGACGATGTGCTGCGTGTGTTCGACGAGCGGCGGTACGCGTTGCCGCCCACCACCCCGGGCCAGGTCGTCGGGGCGCGGGCGATCGAATGGAATGTGTCCAACGTTCGGGCTCCCGAGACGTGGGGGGACTTCGGCGTACGCGGTGAGGGCATCGTGGTCGCCACCATCGACAGCGGGGTGCAGTTCGACCATCCGGCCTTGCTACCGCAGTACCGCGGCCGAGCAGACGACGGGACGGTGGACCACAACTACAGCTGGTACGACCCCAGCGGGGCTTGTGGAGCGACCCCTTGCGACACCGAGAGCCACGGTACGCACACGACCGGCACGATTGTGGGCGACGACGGCGGGGTCAACCAGATCGGGGTGGCGCCGGGGGCCCGATGGATATCAGCCTTGGGCTGCGCGTTTCCGGGGTGCGCGCTCGAAGACTTGGTCAGCGCGGGCCAGTGGATGCTGGCGCCCACGGATCTCGACGGCCAAAACCCTCGACCCGACCTGCGCCCGCACATCGTGAGCAACTCGTGGGGCTCGGTGCCGGCCGACGCGTTCTATCGCGAGATCGTGGAGGCCTGGGTCGCCGCTGGCATCTTCCCCGTGTTTGCTTCGGGCAACACGGGTCCGTCTTGTGGTTCCGCGACGTCGCCCGGAGACTACCCGGAGTCGTACGCGGTCGGGGCCTACGACGCAGAGCACTTCATCGCGGACTTCACGAGCTTTGGGCCCTCCCCGTTCGGGGTGGTCAAACCGAACATCGCGGCACCCGGCGTCAATGTGCGCAGTGCGGTGCCCTTTGGCCAGTACGCGAGCTTCAACGGCACGTCCATGGCCGCACCGCACGTCGCCGGGGCGGTGGCGCTGCTGTGGTCCGGTGCGCCGGCGGTGGCTGGTGACATCGCCGCTACGCGGGCCTTGCTCGACGGTTCGGCCATCGATCGTCCGGATGATGCGGGGTGTGGCGGCGACGATGCGAACAACAACACCTGGGGCGAAGGGCAGCTCGACGTATACGCGTTGCTCAGCGCGGCGCCGATCGGTCCGTCTGGCGTTCTCAGCGGGGTGGTGACGGACACCGACGGTGAACCGATCGGTCGAGCCGAGATCGCCGTGTCGGGTGAGTTGAATCGCAGCGTGCGGACAGACTCGTCGGGCGAGTACGACGTGCGCTTGCCGGTCGGCAGCTATGCGACCCGGGCCGACGCGTTTGGGTATCTGCCGCAGACGGGACCGACGGTTGCGATCGCACCCGACGACACGACGGCGCTCGATTTCCTGCTCGATTCGGCCCCGACGTTCGCGTTGAGTGGCGTCGTACGGGACGCCTCTGGCATGGCCGTGGCGGGCGCTCGGGTCCGCGTCGCCGGGACGCCCTTCGATCCGCTGGTAACCGGCGATGACGGGAGGTTCCGCTTCGAGGCGGTGCCGCAAGGCGAGTACTCGCTTCGGGTCGAGGCCGGCGGGTGCTGGACGGACACCGAAGAAAGCGTGGCGGTCGACCGCCACGTCGAGGTCGACGTGGTCATGGAACACAAGATGGACGCGTATGGTTACATCTGCCGTGAAGTCACGGCGGAGTATCAGCGTGGCGACACCCGATTGCCGCTGACCGGCGACGATGAGCAGGTCGAGGTCGCGTTGCCGTTTGCCGTGCCGTTCTACGGCGTGTCCTACGAGACCATCACGGTGACCGCGAACGGCTACGCGACGTTCGACGGCGGTGGATTTGTGCACTACACTAATACGCCGATTCCGAGCGCGGCTGAGCCCAATGCAGCCATCTACCCGCTGTGGGACGACCTGATCCCCGGACTCGGTGGCGAAATCCACACCGGTGTCTTCGGAAGCGCGCCATCGCGGCGATTCGTGATCGAGTGGCGAGACGTGCCGTTTTTTTCGGACCAGGCCCAAACGGCGAGTTTTTCCCTCACGTTGCACGAAAACGGAGCGATCGACGTCCAGTACGCCGACACTGGTTCTGGCCCGCTGGCGCGGGGTGGTCGCGCCACCGTGGGGATCGAGGACCACACGGGGGCCGTCGCGTTGCAGTACAGCGTCGACCAGCCCGTGCTGCACGACGATCTCACCGTGCGCTATGAGATTCCGTATTCCGGGTTCGTCCAGGGCACGATTGTCGACCACAACGACCGCCTGCCGATCGCGGGGGCTACCGTGCGCGCGACCTCGGCCGACCAGGGGGACCGCAGCACGACGACCAATGCGGCCGGCGAATACCGGTTGCAGTTGACGGCTGGCGCGTACCGCTTGGAGATCAGCCAAGAGCACTACGGCACGGTGACCAAGTGGGTGAGGGTCTTCGAGGACTACGTCTGGGTCGCGGACGCGGCGCTCACCACCGCCCGGGTCGAACCCATTCCCACGTCGTTTCAGCTCGTCCTCGGCGCCGATGAGACGCGCTCGCGCGATTTGGTGCTGCTCAACACGGGGACCGCGTCCACGCCGTTTCTGGTGCGCGAGGGAGGGGGCCAACCCCAGCGGCTGGCGGTGACCCGGCGGCTCGACCGGCGCGAGGGCGCGGACCCGCTGGCGCGAACCGCCGAGGGCCTGTTCGGCGACAAGCCGGCCGGTGCCGGCGTCACGCCAGCCGGTGCCGGAGACGTCTTGTCGTGGTTTGCTCCGGAGAACCTCGAGTTTGGTTGGGGCGTTGTCCGCATCGGCGACCTTTGGATCAGTGACGTGAACACGGGGCTCAACCAGGACTTCAGTGTCGAGGGCGTGCCACAAGGCCATGCGTTCGCGGCCAGCTGGGCCGAGATTTGGCCGGGCGACATGACCCACGATCCCACCCGTGATCTCATCTGCCAACTCTCCGTGGGCTACTCCGCGGGGATCTTCTGCTGGGATCCGGGCACGGGAGAGGTGGAGGCACGGATCGACGGCGATTTCGCCTGGAGCGCCACCTCTCAACGCGGTCTGGCGTATCGCGCCTCCGACGACTCGTTCTACACCGGTGGTTGGAACGAAGGCGTCGTCTATCACATCGCCGGTCTGAGTCACGCGCAGCCGGGCGAGGTGTTGTCGTCGTGCCAACCGGCGGACCAGCAACTTGCCGGCATGGCCTACGACGACCAACGCGAGGTGCTGTGGGCCGCGACCAGCAGTCCCACCGACACCATCTACGAGCTCGATCCGACTGACTGCACGGTGTTGTCCACGTTGGCGCCACCGCAGGCGGGGGGCTACCAGGGGGCGGGATTGGATATCGATGAGGACGGCAATTTGTGGGCGGTGGCCGTGTCCCCCAATCGGGTCTATCGCGTGGAGGGGCGCAGTCAGCCTCCGGGGGATGTTTCGTGGCTCAGCGTCGCGCCGGCGGAGGGGAATCTCGACCCCAATCGTGTCGCCGCGTTGTCGGTGCAGGTGGACACCACGGGACTCGAGCCCGGACTGTACCTGGCCTCGCTGTCGATCCTAAGCGACTCGGCCCGCGATCCAGCCGTGCGAGTGCCGGTGAGCGTCGTCGTGTCCGGCTACGTTCAGGCGGCGAACACTGGTGGCGGCGACTACACCGACCGCGCGGGGGCCCGCTGGGTCATGGATCGCAGTTACGAGTCGGGCGGGTGGGGATACCTCGAGCCCGGAGAATCGATCAAAACCGGCGCGCCGATCGAGGGGACCGGCGACCAGTGGTTGTACAACAGCCAGCGTCGCAACCCGTACGCCTACCGCTTCGACGACGTGCCCAACGGGGTGTACGAGATCGACTTGCGTTTCGCCGAGTTCGACGACGTCGACGTCGCGGACCGCATGTTCGACGTGATTGTCGAAGATACGCCGGTGCTGCCGGCGTATGACATCTTCTATAAGGCGGGTCGCCTCGTCGCCAACGAGGAGCGGTTCTTCGTCGAGGTGGAAGACGAGCGTCTCGACGTGCGGCTGTTGCCCCGATCGGGTGCGGCGGTCATCAATGGGTTGCGGGTGCGCCACCGTCCAGACCGGTAATCGCTCGCACGTCTGGGCCGTCTGACAGGCGGCGCCACAACTGCGCGACATCCTTGTGGTGTTGACGTGGTGCGGTGGCGTCGCTTCGTCGCAGGGACAACCTCGGTCACCGGCGCCACGGTTCGCTGGCTGGGAGCTCAGTCCCCGCCCGGCGCCCGAGCCGGGTCGGTCTCGTGACGCGCCGGTACCTGGCCATCGGGTGGGGACACCGGCGCGGTTTCTGTTCCGAGGCCTAGTCGTCATCGGGGCCCGGATCGCGGGTCACGAGATCGATGAACCGGGGAGCACTCCAGGGCTCACGGGCCATGTCGAGGAGTTCGGCCTGCGCGGTGTCGTGTCGTCGCAGGCACAGCGTGGCTTCGACGAGCGGCGGCGATTCGGAGAACGCGAGGGCATCCCCGTGGTGGATGCGCACGAGGTCAAGCAACGCCTCGATGTCTCGTGGATCGCCCCGTTCACACCAGAGGCGCACGGCCGCTTCGGTCTCGTCGGCGGGAGCGTTTCGCGGTGGCGAGTCGTCGTCCCGCGTCCCGTGTTGCGGGCCCTGAGCGAGGACGGGGTCCCTCTCGGCCGCCGCGGCTTCACCGTGGGCGGGAGCGCTTGCGGTCTGGCGCAGCACCAACTGGCGCAGTGGGTCGAGCCGGGGGTCGCGGTCCGCAAACAGGGCCCGCATGGCGTTGTCCTGGCCGACGATGGTACCCGCGGGAGACGACTCGTCAGCGACGGGCTCTCCGAGGGCGCCGACGCTCCCGACGAAGAGGGCGCCCGCGGTCGGCTGGGTGCGGCGCCACGTCCAAGTGACCGCGCCATCGACGGTCTGCAGCTGGATCATCGATCCGGTTTCGCTGACCAGGGTCACTCGCTCCGCATCGCCGCTGACCGCAACAAACTCCGCTCCCTCGGGGGCAACGTGCAACCACTGGACGGCCGTGCGATCCGCCCGGGTGGCGAGACCGACGACCGCCCGCCGCAGTTGCAGCACCGCGTCCACCCCGGCGGCGCGTACCGGCAGCCACCGCCCGCGTTCCGCATCGTCATGTCCCGGGTCAGATGCGGCGGGGTCGTAGTGGAGACGGGCCTCGTCCGCAACGAATGGCGCCGGGTTTGGTTCGCCGTCCAGCCGTCGCCACGTCCGATTCGATGCGACCGCGAGTGACCCCTGGGCCCATTGGGCCCGCTCCCACGGCTCGTCCGGCGTGAGATCCATGCGCGCGACCTCTCGCCCGAGTCCTCGACGCAGGCCGACGAGTTGGCGTCCGAGGGGGACGGCCACGAGATCGGCGGCAATGGCCGGGATCCCGGGCGAGCGCCCGACTCGACGACGCCACAGATGATGGCCATCGCTCGCTGCGAGCCCCACGATGGACCCTTGCGATGACCCCGAGTTGCCGGTCGCGGTGACGACAATGAGCCCCTCGGATGCGGCGACCCCGACGAGGGCCTCCGCGGGCACGTCGCTGCGCCAGAGGATCCGCCCGGTCTCGCGATCGAGCGCGATCAATGCGGGACCGAGGCTCGGGACGTAGACCGCGGTACGGTCCGCGGCAAGGTGCCCAGCGGGCTGCAGTGGCGAGCGCCACAGCTCGCGGCGATTGACCGGATCGATCGCGGAGAGGCCTCGCTCCGTGACGACCACCACCATCGGTGACGGGGAAGGGGCCGCGTGGGGCTTGGCTTCGCGCAGCCTTGCTTCGTGGTGGGCGGCGCGATCCGAGCGAAGGCTGCGGACGCAGCCGCCACTGAGCAACGCGACCGTCAGCGCCATGGTGGCCGCTCCACGCCACCGGGTCACGGCGCGGCGTCCTTGGCCGGGGCGAGCGAGGATCGCAGGGCGCTCTCGAGCCAGGCACGTTGCTCCGCGGTGCCGAGATCGGGTCGCGCCAGCAACGACCAATAGAGCAAAAATCGCGTCGGTGCGGGCACGACCCACGCGCCCGACCGAAGCTCGTGCAACGTCGTGGCGCTGGCGACTGCCGCCCAGGCGGAGATGGCAGACACGTCGCCGCTTGCGGTGAGTTCCGCGAGTCGCGGTTCGTGCCGTGCGTGCGGGTGCTTGCGAACCAGCATGTAACAGGGCTTTCGCGCGATGGGATGTCGATCGGCCAGGCACCGCGCCAGCGCGGTCTGTCGCCCGGGCCCATCGAGCTCCACGAAGGCGGCGTGGATGGCCGCGCGTACCGCTGGGCTGCGATGGGCCAGATACGGGCGCAGCGCGGGGAGAAAGTCCGCGCGGCCATACACCACCGACAAACGGGCCGTCGTCGCGACGACGGCCGGTGGCGCGCCGCGATCGAGCCAGGACCGCAGCTGGTCGTCGTGCTCCGCCGAGCGTGCGGTGAAGTGGTCCGCGATCGCCTCGGCCGTGGGCACCGGGCTCGCGCTGGCTGTCAGGGTGAGGAGTCCGAGTGTCGTCACCCACGCCACGAGGGGGGCATCGCCGTCGTTGCCGGAGAACTACAGTCCGGATTCGACGCTGCCCAGGGTTGGGCCGCTCGCCGCTTCTTTGGTCGCCACGGTTCGCACTGCTAGCTTGCGCGATCGATGGCGTCCTCCGTCCCGTCGGTGTCCGTGCGTCAGTCGTCGCGTCGCACGCCGACGCGGGGCTGCTCGTGTGATGCGCTTATTGCGCTGGCTCAGCAACCCGCGGGGGCCGAGTTTTTGGCCGAATTTGGCCTGGACGAGGCGACATTGGTGCAGGCCCGGCGATCGCTTCACGACAGCGGTGAGCCCGAGCTCACCAACTGGCACGTTCGCTTGCGGCAGCGGCGGGGTGGTACCGGTCCGACCGACGACGTGCACGCGGTCCTGCTGGCGATCGTTCGCAGCGCGGATTGCCACGCGTACCGGCTTTTGGAGCAGTGCGGGGCATCATGCGCCCGTATCCGAAAGGTGATCCTGGAGCGTGGGGGCGCACGGGGGGGAGCGACGGGGCCCAGCGAACGCCCGTCGCGGCGCATGGTTCGGCCCCCGGCCGATCGCCGCCACGGTGACGAGCGCCGGCCGAACGCCGCGAGTGATCGACGTCGATCCGGGTCGGCGTGTCCGGTGACGACCCTCACGAAGACGCCCGAGGACGGAGGATCCGCCAGGGAACTGCGGCCGACCGCGGATCGGGTGGACGCTCGTCCCCTGACCTTCGGGCGGTTTCGACGGGGCGGTCGCAGCGGCGGATCTGGATCCGGTGCGAGCGGGGACCCGCCGGACGAACGGCTGCGCTGCGGCGAGAGCGAGGCGATCACAGGCCGGCGCGACGCCAACCACAGCCCCGTGAGGCCCGGCGAGACCGCTACGGACGGTGTCCCGCGTCGGACTGGCGCCGTCGGCCGGGACGGCCGTGCGCTTTTGCGTCATTTGCGCGATCGATCGATCGGCCGATCGGTCCCCCTCGCCGACAAACCGCCGACGGGCGTCGAGAGCGACGACCCTCGGATCGTGGGTGTTCGCCCGGTCCGCGCCAGCCCGGCGTCGCTTCGACCGGTGCCTGCAACCGACTCGTCGTCGCGGGCGTTGTTACCGGGCGTGGAGTCGCCGGCGGTCGCCACTGGTGGTCGAGCCCGCCACGCGGACGCCGATCGCACGCGCGCCGAGCCGTCATCTCCCTCACCGCTGGCGGCTTTCCCGCCGGGGCAAATCTGCCGCGCCGTGGTCGGCCGCGACGATGTGCTGACGCGCCTCGCCGATGGGTTCCTGCGAGCCTCGCCGCGGCCGGTGCTCCTCGTGGGCGAGGCGGGGAGCGGCCGCACAACCGTGGGCGCGGCACTGGCCGCTACGCTCGGCCAACCCGTCGAACGCTTGGATGCAACCAGCTGCGATGACGACCAGTTGGAGGCGGTGCTCGCCGACGCGCAGGCACGCGGCGTAGTGGTTGTGGTTGACGATCTCGACCGCGTCGCGGGGGACAGTTGTCCGACTTGGATCGGCCCCATCGCCCACGCTTGGGCCACCTCGTCCCCTCGAACGCTCACGCTGGTCTCGTCGCAGGGACGCGCTCGTTTGGCGTCGTGGTTGCCGGACGTTTCAGGAGTGTTCGATGTCGTCGAGCTCGCGCCGTTGAGTGAGGAAGTCGCCATCAAGGCCACCGAGGCCAGTGGCGAGATCATGCTGCGCACGTGGGGGCTGCGGCTCGGGACGGAGGCCACGTTCGCCAAGTTGGTCCGTGATGCGACGCGATGGTTGTCGGGGCGGGCGATGCCGGCGCGCGCGCTGGACCTGCTCGATCTCGCCTGCGCTCGGGCCCGCCGGGTGGGAGCGGCGACGCTGCGCGCCAACGACTGGCGCGAGGTCATCGCAGAGCGCACCGGCCTCACGCTGTCGCGGATCGCCGGCGATCAAGAACGCGACGCGCTGCGGATCGAAACTAGGCTCGGCGAACGCGTCGTCGGGCACGAGGCGGCGATCGAGATCCTAGCGGACCTGTTTCGTCGCGGTCGCGCGGGGTTTCGCGGCCCGCGGCCGCTGGTCAGCACGCTGTTGGCCGGACCCAGCGGGGTGGGCAAGACGGAGCTTGCGAAGGCCCTTGCGGCCGTCTTGTTCGCGTCGCCGCAGGCGCTGGTGCGACTCGACATGAGCGAGTACGCCGAGTCCCATGCCGTGGCTCGAATCGTCGGCGCTCCACCGGGATATGTCGGCTATGAGCGCGGCGGGGTACTCACGGATGCACTCGTCGAGCGGCCGCATTGTGTGGTGCTTCTCGACGAGATCGAAAAAGCTCACCGCGACGTACACCAGCTTTTGCTCCAGGTCCTCGACGAAGGGTGGTTAACCGACGGCCGCGGGCGGAGGGTATCGTTCGCCAACTGCGTGATTGTCATGACGTCCAACCTCGGTGCCGCGCGACTGTCCGAGACGCCGGCAACCGACGACGCGGCGGTACTGCACGACGTGGCCGCTGCATTCCCGCCGGAGCTGTGGAATCGCATCGAGGCTCCATTGGTGCTGCGACGACTGACGCCCGATCAGTTGGGCGAAATCTGTCGCCGGCTCGCCCAGCAGTCCTCGGACCGCCTGCACCATGAACGAGGCATACGCTACCGGCTGGCCCCCGCGGCTTGTCAGCGTTTGGTGGAACTCACAATTCGTGAAGGCGGCCAGGGGGCGCGGCCCCTGCGTCACCTGCTGGCTCGGCATGTCGAGGCTGTGATCGCGCGAGCGGTCCTGACTCAGGAGATCGAGCCGGGCGATCGGGTCGTCGTGGCATGCACCCGCACTGGCGCGTTCGAGGTCCAGCGGTCGGGACCGGCTGCGGTCCCGGCCTAGTGGAGGACGGTGATAATGCCGCGTTCGATCAGCCACAGCCAGCCGGCGACCCGGGGCAGTCGCAGCTGCGAGATGGCGAGAAAGGTCAGAAACGGCATCCGGACGCCGCCGGCCGCCCAGCACACGATGGAGTACGGAATGGGGGTCAAGGCGGCGGCGGCCAACAGCCACGTTCCGCCCCGCTGGATCTTATGGGAGATGTCGCCACCTCGCTTGGTCATCACTCGTTGCAGCCGGGGGCTGCGGCCGAGCAAGCGACGGCCGATGAAGTAACCGGTCGTGCCCCCGAGCAGGCTGCCGACCGTCCCCCAGGCGACAACCGGCCAAAACCCCATCCCACCCAGGAGACCGAACGTGGAGAACGCGTCGTTCGGCAGTGGCACGGTGAACGCGTCGGGGATAAAAAATCCAATCAGGATCCCCGGTCCTCCCAGCGTCTCAACAAACCACCGACTGGTGGCGAACAGGGCTTCGTGGAATACCGCCGCGATGGCCAAGACGACGGTCATCACCCCCGAGGCACTCAGTAGCGTGCGCCACAAAAGTCCGCGCAGTTCGAGTTCGGCGTGCTGGTCAGCTTGGTGGGGGGATTCGTCGCTCATGTGGCCGGCCGGGGGGGCGTCGCGGGTTCACCCATCGTAGATCAGAAAAGCGCGACGTCGCGCGACGAAGTTGTCGCGTGCGTGGGCCTGGGATGACACAAGTTCCAACGCCGAGGCGCCGCTTTCGATCCCCTCGCGCAGCCAGGGACCGCCGGCCAATAGATCGATGGCCGGGATATCGGAGACAAACTCGTAGGCTTCGGTACGCCACTGAGCATTGTTGCCGCCCAATCGCCACGCGGCGCAAAGTAGCGCGTAGGTCGTTCGTACGCTTCGCACTGCGGCCCGGTCGCGGATGTGAATCTGCGCGCCGCCGCAGCGCTCGCCGGCGTGCTTTTGGAACATCGGTTGGAAAGACGTCGGTCGCAGGCTCAGGCCGGGCCGGTCGGAAGCGCCGATCGCTGCCTCGAGCCGCGAGCCGTCGAGCCACGGCGCACCGAAGAGTTCGAACGGCCGCGTCGTACCCCGGCCCTCGCTGAGGTTCGTGCCCTCGAGCAGACACTGACCGGGATAGATCCACGCGGTGTCGAGGGTGGGCATGTTCGGCGAGGGCATCACCCACGGTAGGCCGGTTTGGGCAAAGTCCATCGCGCGCCGCCATCCGGTGCACGGCACGATGTGGCACCGTTCGCGGTGCTTCGCCCCGCGCTCGGCGAGGGTCATCTGCGTCAGTTCGGCCAGCGTCATCCCGTGCCGGGTCGAGACCGGGTGCAACCCGACGAAACTCTCGAACCCCGGCTGTACCGTGCCCCCCTCCACGTCGACATCTCTCCCGCCCAGCGGATTGGGTCGATCGAGCACGACGACCGAGAGGCCGGCCTCGAGGGCGGCTTCGGCCGCGAGTACCACCGTCCACACGTAGGTGTAGTAGCGAGCCCCGATGTCTTGCAGGTCGCACACCAGCGTGTCGGCCCCATGAAACATCGCCGGCTCGGGCCGCAACGACTCCTTGTCCGCGCCGTAGAGGCTGTACACCGGCACCGGGTCACTCGACGCGGCGTGGTGGTCGACGGCGGCCATGTCCTGCGCGGCGGCATCGATCCCGTGTTCGGGTCCCAGCAGGCTGACGATCTCGGCACCCACGCGGGGCAACACGCGGGTCGCGTGTTCGAGTCGACGATTGACGGAAGCGGGGTGACACAACAACGTCACCCGTTGACCGGCCACACGATCTCGGGCCTCGTGCTCGATTCGATCAAGTCCGGTTGCAACGATGGTGGGCGGCGACAACGTTTCGTCCTTTCTGAGGGAGCTCGGCGATTCAGCTGGCGGGTCGGCGGCCGGTGCTGCCTGAGGCGCGTGGCTTCACGGTGGTCCTGATTATTGCCGATCGTCGGCGGCAGGACAGGCCTCGCTGGCCGCCAACCACGCCGCCGGTTCTGGTTTGGTCGCGGATCCACGTGGCTTCGCCATGCGAGTCTGAGCGCGGGGTCTCCGTGTCGCCGTTCGAGTGCGACGCGAGCGAGACGTTGGAAAGCTTCCGTCAAGTTGGGCTCCGCGACCGTATCGACGCAGCTCAACTGGGACGTCGCCCGCCACGAGTCGGTACGCCCCGGTACGCCCCGGTACGCGCCAGGACGCCACGGTACCAGCTGCGTTTCGCTACGGTTCGACCACGTCTTGAACTGGTTTCAAATGGCGTAAACAAAGCGAGATCCGGTCGCGTTGCGGGCGACGCACACCCCGGCATGTAAGTTGTTCCCGTTGACACAGTTCACTACTTGTCTCTATGCTGCCCCGCTAGAATCGGGCTTTCGTTCGATTCGCCTCTGCCGCCAAAGCCGGGGGACTGGACCTTGAGCACACCCAAAAAATCCGGAAAAGACCTCAGCGCACTGAAGGCGCGCCTCGCCAAGAAGACCGGGCAAGCCCCGCTTGGTGGACGGCCGGCCGCCTCACCGCTCTCGCCACCCTCGCCACCCGCGGCCGCGCAGCCTCCGGCTCCCGCGAGCCCTCCGGTCGCGGCTCCGCCCGAGCCGGTTGCTACGCCGCCGGTCGACCCGCCACCGCCCGCCGCCGCCGAGCTCGCGGCTCCGGATCCGCTGGCCGCCCCCGAGGCTCCTGCGGCCCCCCGGCCCGAGCCCCCAGCCCCGGCCGCACCGCCATCGACCCCAGCCGCGCCGGATCTCGCTCCCGCAGGTCTGGCGGCGGGCAAGGCCGCGGCCGGAGGTGGCGAAGCGCCCTTTGGCGGTGGTGCGGCGTTTGATCCCGACGCGGGTCTCATTGCGGATGCGGGCGTGGACGTCGCGCCGCGCAAGTCCACCGGCCTGATCGCCTTGGTGGCCGCGGCTTCCTTGTGCCTTGGCGCCGCGTTCGGCTGGCTCGGTCGCAACATTTCCGACACGAACGCTCGCATCGACAGTGCGAAGCGCAAGGGCGCCGAGATGGCGGCGGAGGTCGGCAAGGTCAAAGACCGGCGCTCGCGCATCTCGCTCGGCATCCAGGATGTCGAAGGCAAGCTCGCAGCAGATCCGGCCAAAGGCGCGGCCGCGCTCGCCGAGCTGGTCACGTCGAACCTCAAGGACTTCCCGCGCGCGGACGCGCTGTTCGGGTGGCAGCTGGCTTCGATGCACCCGCAGTCGATCGGCTCGGTGTTCAAGCTGTACGAAGAGGCCAACGGCCTCGCGCTCGACCTGCCGTATCTCGCTCAGTACGTCAACCTCAATGCCGCCGCGCTGAGGCAGGGGATGGCCGGGCCGCGTCGCTTCGCCGTCCGCGTCAAAGAGAAAGAGCATCAAGCGGTGCTCGTGGAGCACGTCGCAGACATCTGCAATCTCGAAGAGAAAACGCCGTGCGAGCCCGGCCAAGCCGCCAAGGCGGTGGGTCACTCGATCCGCGAGGCCATCGGCGGGGCGGAAGTCGTGCTCCCCAAAGAGGAAGTCATCCCGCTCACTCCTCGTGGCTTGGTCTTCAAGTACGCCATCGGCGACAAGCCCGAAACCAACGCCGCCACGCAGTACAGCCGGTTGTTGACCAAGGTCAAAGCCCGGCTCGAGGAAATGAACAAGTACGAGAAACGGGCCGAGAAGGCGCTTGAGCAGTACGCCCAAAGCCCGACGGTGAACGCTGACACGGCGCAGCCCGATCCCGGTGACGGCTAGTCGGCAGCTGCTCGTTCGCAATCCGGCAAAAGCCAGCCTTCTCGGCTGGCTTTTGCGTTACTACGCCTTCGCCGCTGCGGTGGCCCTGGTCGGTCTGTTGTTCGTGGGCCGCTCGGCGTACCGCTACTTCGCGAAGGATCTGCCGAGCATCGCCGAGATCGATCGGTTTCGTGCCACGGCGCCTGGCATTACCCGCATCGTGGCCGCCGACGGGACGTTGCTGGCGGAGTTCGCTCGTGAGCGGCGGATCTACGTCTCCATCGACGAGGTGCCGGCGCCTCTGCAACAGGCGTTCTTGGCGGCCGAGGACCGTCGCTTCTTCGAGCACGCCGGCCTCGATTGGCGCGGTTTAGCCCGAGCGATGGTGACCAACCTGCGCGAGGGAACGGTCCGCCAGGGGGGGTCGACGATCACTCAGCAGGTAGCCAAGGGGTTTTTGTCCCATGAGCGCACCCTCGCTCGAAAGGTCCGAGAAGCCATCTTGTCGCTGCGCATGGAGTCGCAGCTCGGCAAGGCCAAGATTTTCGAGATCTACATCAACAAGATCTTTCTCGGCCAGGGTGCGTACGGGGTCGCGGCGGCGGCCGAGCGCTACTTCGACAAGCCGCTGGCCGAGCTGACATTGGCCGAATCGGCTCTCATCGCGGGGTTGGCTCGGGCGCCGAGTCGGTACAGCCCGTCGCGTAGCGTCGATGTGGCCCGGGCCCGTCGCGCGGTGGTGCTGCAAGACATGGTGGAGGCGGGCTACATCGACGACGCGAGCCGGGCGGCGGCGGACGCAGAGCCGATTCGACTCGCCGAGCATCGTGACCCGTTTCGCTGGCGCGCGCCGTACTACGCCGAAGAGGCGCGGCGTCACTTGTCGCAGGTACTCGGCCCCGATGTGGTTTTGGACGGCGGGCTGACCATCGAAACCGCGGTGGACCTGCAATCGCAGGCGGCCGCGAGAGAGTCGGTGGATCGCGCGGCGCGGCGGCTGGACAAGCGTCAGGGCTGGCGCGGTCCTGTGCGGCACCTGCGGCGCGAGGCGGATCGAGTGGAGTTTCTGGCTCGCACCGCCCGCGAGTACGGTGAACGCGTGCGCGACGAAGATCGGCTGTTTCTCGGCCTCGTCACCGCCGTCGAGCGCCGACGAGCAGAGGTGAGGGTGGGCACCCTGCTCACCACCCTGCGACTGCGCAAGATGCGATGGGCGGCTCCCTACGACCGCAACAGCGAGATCAACGACGTGCAGATCGAGCGCAGCGATCGGGCACTGGAGGTGGGCGATGTCATCTGGGTGCGACCGTTTCGTCGAGAGTCGCGGCCGGACGTGCTCGAGGTGGCTCTGGAGCAAACTCCACGCGTCGAGGCGGCCTTGTACATGGTTGATCACGAAACCGGATACGTGGAGGCCATGGTGGGGGGGCACGATTACGATCGCTCGCAGTACAACCGCACAACCCAGGCCTGCCGTCAGCCCGGATCCGTGTTCAAAGCGATTTACTACGCCTTGGCCCTCGACACACCGCGGTGGTCGATGGACTCGATTCTGGAGGGCAAGCCATGGGAGCCGACGGACGGCGAGACTTGGAGTCCGCAGAACATCGATAAGACGATTGATGGCAAGGTGTTGCTACGCACCGCGTTCATCAAGTCCCTCAACACCGCGTCGCTGCGACTGTTTCTGAAGCTGGGGGCGCCGGAGGTGTTGGCTTGGTCGCAACGGTTGGGCATCAAAAGCGAGCTGATCCCTGACAAGGCGTTGGCACTCGGAGCCTCCTGCACCCGTACCGACGAGCTGCTGCGAGCCTTCGGTGTGTTCGTCCGGGGCGGTAAGACTTCGCCCACCCACTACGTGCGACGGGCCACGGACTCGGAGGGCGAGGTGGTGCTCGACCAGCGTCACCCCGCCGATCCGGAGCTCGACGTCGGGAGTCGTCTCGACCGGCTGGCCGCCCGTGCGTTGCAGCCGGCGGAGCAGGTCATCGATGAGACGACGGCGTTTCTGATCACCCGCATGCTCCGCGAGGTCGTCACGCACGGGATCGGGTCTGGAGCTCAGCGGATCGGCGTGCCGGCGGCAGGCAAGAGCGGGACCGCGTCGAAAGGCACGTACACCACCGATACGTGGTTTATGGGCTTCACCTCGCGATATCTCACGTCGGCGTGGATGGGAGACGACAAATACGAGCGGTCGTTAGGCGAACGCGATGCGAGCTACACCACGGCCACCCCGTTGTGGGCGGACTTCATGGCGAAGATCGTCAAAGCGGGCGATCGCCCGCATGGGCAGCTGCCGCTGTACCGGCCGCCAGGGATCACCGTCAAAGTCGTGGACGCCACCCGCGGTGGTCCGCCCATCCCCGGTCTGCCCCAAGCCACGGTCTACTACCGACGGGGGGCGGCCGGATCCCGCTAGGCGTCGTCGAGCTCGTGGACGCCAGCCGTGGATCTGCACGGATCTCGCCGAACTATCGCCGAACTATCGCCGAACTATCGCCGAACTATCGCCGGGGGGCCGCTGGGTCGCGCCGAAGGTCGACGGGGTCGCCCGACATCCACGCGGGCAGTTGGCCGCGCAGCGGACAGTGTGCGAGTTCCGATTGGCGCCGTGTTTCATCAGTGGCGAGCACGGCGAGGTCGCAGTGCAGCATCGGGATGAAGGGGTTCTTCTGCACCGCCCGATCGGCCGGATCCCGCGCCGCGTCCTCCTGCCCGGTCATCAGCGCCGCACGGGCCTGGGCCTCGGCGAGGTTGGCATTGCGCGGGTCGTGCTTCGCGGCGACGTCTAGCAGGGGCGCCGCACGGTGGGCCTGGCCGAGCTCGAGCCACAGCTCGCCGAGGCGTCGCGCGAGCTTGGGATCGCGAGCCGCCTTGGCGCTGGCCTGGCGTGCCTTTTCGTACTGCTCGGCCGCGGCCGCTTTGTGGTCTCGCAGGGTTAGCAACACCCCGAGCCGAGCGTGCTGTCGCGCTTTGCCCCCGCCGAGATGCGAGAACACGTCGCCGAGCAGGGACGGGTCGACGCCATCGTCTCCGTCCTCGGAGAACCGCAGCGTCTCGACGTCGCCGCCTTCGCTATCGGCGGTGGCCCGCGTCATCCGTTCTTTCCAGCGCTGGTAGAAGTCGTCGAAGTCCGTGCCCCAAGCGACGCCGAGCGCATCCTCGGCTCGTTCGCCGTCGGTGACCCGGTCGATCAACGTGGTCAGTCCCACTTCCCCCCGTTCTTCCAAGAGCATGCCGAGCATGGTTTCGACCTCCACGTAGGCCAGGGTCGCTCGTTCTTGGCTGGGTAGCATGGCGATCGACGGCTGCATCTCATCGAGCGTGACGAGGTCGTCGTTGACCAAGGCCCGATGCAACAACGCGGCCCGCGGGGGATCGAGCGGCTGGGGGACCGCGGCTCGCCACCGCGTTTCAAAGAGCTTGGCCAGGCCCTCCTGCAGCCACACGGGGGCTCGATTGCGTGTGCGAAGGGTCACGAGATAGTGCACGTACTCGTGCACGGCGGTGTCGATCCAGGCGTAGCCGTAGAGCATGACCCGGGGGGTCACCATCATGATCCGCTGGTACTTTGTGACGCCCACGGTGCCCGTGGTGTAGATGTTGTCGAGCGACAGCGGGGTAATCTGCGCCAGTTTGGATGGCGCGTCGAGGAACTCGAAGCGAATGGGTCCCTGCGGACGGACCCCGAGATCTGCGCCGAGGTCGCGATAGGCCAGTTCCATGGCATCGAAGAGGTACGGCGCGAGCAGTTGGTCTTTGGCGTCGGCGAAGACGGCCTCGAAGCGCCCGTTGTCGCTGTGCACGACGATGGGGTCGGCGAGAGAGCTTCGCGCACCACGGGCGAGCGCCAAGAAACGTTCGGCGCGGGGCACTTCGCGCTCGTCGAGCGTCCCGCTGGCTAACAGGCTCGCCAGGGTGGTCTCGACGAGTTCATACTTCGCCTCATAAAACGCCAGGATCGCGGCTCGCAGCTCGCGGGCGCCCCGATCGCGTACCGTGGTCAGTACGTCCCGGGCGTTGTCCAGGTCCCATGCGTCCAAGTCCGCCTCGAAGGCTGCGATCGCGGCATCGTCGAGGACGTTACCGGCGCGCGCGGGCGTCGGATCGGCGCCCGGCAGGCCGACCAAGCTGAGTACGGCGAGGGCCCAACGCAAGCGCCTCATTGCAGCAACTCCTCATAGTAGCGCTCAATTGGCTCGTCGTAGCCATCGGGCGGGTTTTCCCGCATCGCTTCCATCAATGCGTCGCGCAGCGATCGGTCTCGCTCCGCCTCGGTCGAGGCCTCCTGGGCCCGCTGCGGGGGCGGCGGGGGCGGATTGCTGCGACGCAGGCTCTCGATGGCTCGCTCGATTCCCTCCACGGCGTCCCGGCTGGCCTCGCCGGCGCCGATTGGGTCGGTCGTGCCGAACGCCCCCGCGGCGTCTCGCATGGCCCGACCGGCCATTCGCAACGCGCTCTGGCCCGGCGGGGGCAGCAGATCACCCGCCGGTGAACGTTGCGCCAGCTCGGACAGGCGCTGCTCCAGCGAGCGCTGACCCTCAGCGGCAGACTGCGAGCGCTCGCGTTGGTCAGCGGGCAACGCCGCGGCGGGTTGGGGCAGCGCGCGGAACAAGGCGGCTTGCGTGGCCCGGACACGCCGCAGCAGACGCTCGAGGGCCTTGGCTTCGCGCTCCCCGGACTCTGCGCCAGCGCGGGCTTGCTCTAGACCGCGACGAGCCAGCCGAGCGGCGTCGAACAGCGCGAGCGGATCGGGGGCGTCGGTGTCCGCCAGGCGCTCCAATGCTTCGAGCTGCGCTCGCGCGTCTTCGTAGCCGCGCCGACCCTCGCGGCCCAACCGGGCGTCGTTGATCGCCTCGAGCGACCGCAGAGACGCTCTCGCTCGCGTGTCTGCGCCGCGTTCGGCCGAGAGATCGGTTTCTTCTACCAGCTCCCGCCAGCGCCGTTCGAGGCCCGAGGACTCGCGCGTGAGCTGGGTTTGATCGTCTTTGAGCCGGCTCAGTCCGCGGAGCAACTCCATCCGCGCCCGTTCCTCGGGGGACAGTCGGGCGTCCTCGTCCGACGCCGCCCGCTGACCGACCGCGTCCCGCAGCTGCCCGATCTGGTCGAGGGTCTCTCGCGCCGCCCTCAGCGCATCTTCGGTGTCTCCCCGCTCCAAGCTCCCTCGCAGGTTCTGCTGCTTGAGCCGGTCCTCGATGGCCTTGAACGCGTCGAGGTTCATGTACTCGTCCCCCACCTCCTTGCGGAGACGGGCGCGGGCGGAGGAAACGCGGCGCATGTCTTCGCGGATGCGTTGCTCGAGTTGGTCGATTTGTTCGCGTACGGACTCGTCCCCGGCCGCCAGCTTCTCGAGCAGTTCCAGCAGCTTTTGCTGCGACGCTTGCAGCCGTGCGAGCAAGCGCTCAAGGTCGGCCACGATCTGACCGTCCACCAGATCGTCGAGGCGAATGATGTCGTCCTCGAGCTGGCTCACCTCACGCGGATTGTGGCGGGCGATCCGTTGCAGGAGCTTGGGGATCTCGCTGGGTCGGGTGGCCTCGCCTCCCGGCGGCAGTTGCTCGTGCAACGCACTTTCGGCGCGGTGCAGCTCATAGAGACGGCGATGCACCTCGATGAGAATCCTGACTTCGCGAGGCGGGACCATGCGATCGAGTGCCAGCGCGTCGACGGTATCGCTGATCCGGGTCAACAGCCCCTGCGCGAGCAGATGGATGTGTCTCGCTTCACCCAACAGCGCGTGCCGACGCGCGACATCGGCCTCGGCCGGGCGGGTGGTAAACGGTGCGGCGGTCATGCGCAGGGCCAACATGTCGACGGCACGATCTCGGATGCCGCGCAGACTCTCTACGTTGCGCGCATGCTCGCTCTCTTCGTCGCGGACCAGCAGTTTGTGCCGGGCGGATCGCACGACTTTGCCCGGCGGGTCGGGCAGCGGCACCAATCCTAGCCCCGGATCGTTGTCGCGGATTTCGATGAAGTACGTCAGCTCGCCACGGCGGTCGATGGGTACCGCGGCCAGGTCCCAGGTGGTGCGCTGCTGCCAGGCCCGGCGGCCTTCGCCGTCGCCGGCGGGGAGGCGGCGGCGCGTGCCATCGGCGAGCTCGTACACCAACGTCGCCGCTCCCAGCCCGAAGTCGTCTCGGGCGCGAAACCGGAGATCGATGCGATCGATCTCCGTCGGTTCGCGTTGGTCGGCGGGCAACGGCAAAAGCTCGAGCTCGGGGGGATTGTCGGGCTCGAGCTCCAAGCGGGCCGGAGGGGAGGTCGCGCGGGCCGTGGCTCCCTGGTCGTCGGCTTCGTCGAACAGCGCAACAGTCCACACGCCGGAGCTGCGCAGCACGAACGACCCCTGCCACCGCTGGTCCGCGGCTGGGGTCAACGTCACGACCGTGGGGGCTGGGGCTTGGCTGGGTTCCGGCGCGTCGTAGTTGACCACGAGGCGGGCGACGTCGGCCGGTTCCGTCAGTCGCACATCGAGTGCGACGAGTGTGCCCGCCGGAGCGCGAAGGGCCCCGCTCGGGTTGGGGATCTGTCGGGGCGGTCGTCGCGTGTGCTCCGGATAGGTCAGCTCGACCTGAAGGGAAGACCAAATGGGAGTTGGCGGCCGGGGCGGGCGGCCGTCGACGCCGGAGCGTAGGCGATCCCACGCGAGCCGGCCCGCGGACGTCGCCGTCAAGCCGGCGGGCACGGCCACGGCCAAGAGCATCGCCACGGCCATCCGAGCCACCGGCAGCGGACGTACGAGGCTCTGCGGAGCCAACTTGCCCACCCGATCCGCGACACTTGAGACGTAGATCTCCGCCAGCTCCCGCGACTGCGCGGGCGGGAGAGCCTCGGGATCCTCGAGTTCCGCGGCCGCGAGGAGCTCGTCGCTCAGGCCGGGCGGTTCGGCCCGCCGCTCCCGGGCGAGCGTGCGCGCAGCGACGAGGACCGATCGGTACTCGAGCCGCCATGCTCGCCACGACCACACCGCGACGCCCAACCCCCACGCGAGTAGGGCCGCCGTCCCCAGGTACCGCCCCAAGTCGCCGCGCGCGGTGGCCATGACCAGCGCGATCGCGCCGCCTCCGACCACCCCAACCCCGACCACGAGTCGGGCGAGGGCCACCACCACGGCTCGTCGTGCCGCCGCGAAGCGGACGAGGGCGAGAAACTCGGCGATGGGTGCAGGACGGGCCGGCATGTTCGCGCGAAGCGGAGCCTCGCTTGTCTTGGTATAACTGCCGCGTGGCCCCGCGTCACCGCTGTCGTGTTCCTCTTTCGCCGCTGCTGTTGCTGCGCGGCCGTCCGGTCCATGACGGGCGGCGCCGGAGCCCTCACGCCCCATGGGTCTGAATAGCGATTCGCCCCCAACGTCGGAGGTCTCGCAACACGTGGTCTCCACAGAATCCGACGACCAGGCCTTGGTCGATGCTTGTCGCGCCGGCGACCGGCGCGCGTTTCGGATTCTGATGGAGCGCTACCAACGCAGGATTCACGCCGTCGCTTATGGGTACCTCCGCAACCGAGAAGACGCACTGGATGTGGTGCAAGACTGCTTCATCAAGGTGCATCAGCACCTCGACGGCTTTCGCGGTGGCTCGAGCTTTTACACCTGGCTGTACCGCGTGGTCGTCAATCGCTGCATCGACCACATCCGTCGCCATCGCCGGCGGCGGGGGGTCGAGTACCGCGACGATCTCCGCCACGACGGCGATGCCGCGGCGGACACCGAAGCTGACCAGCGTATCGTGCAGGCGGGGAGCCCGGCGGCCATGCTTCAGCGCAAAGAGATCTTGGGCGCGGTGCAAGAGTGTCTGGTCCATCTCAGCGACACCCACCGCGACATCATCATCATGCGGGAGCTCGAAGGGATGACCTACGAGGAGATGGCCGAGGCGATGCAGTGTGCCAAGGGCACCGTGATGAGTCGTTTGTTCCACGCTCGCAAGAATCTGCAGAAGCTCTTGGCGCAGCGGCTGGAGCTCGCGCCGTCGGCGGAAACGGCTTCGGCGGGGAGAGGGGCGGTCGAGGCAGACTCGGGTCGCGCTGCGCCCGGTCCGAAGCCGAATCGCAAGCCGAGTCACAAGCCCGACCGGAAGCCCGACCGAAAGCCCGACCGAAAGCCCGACCGAAAGGTAGTCGCACCATGAACGCACGCGACGAACGCCTGATGGCGTACCACGACGGTGAGCTCAGCGAGCCGGACCGCGTGGCGTTTGAACGTGAGATGGCCGGCGATCCGCAGCTGCGTGAGCAGTTGAGCGCGCTCGAGACCACCCGGGCTTTGGTGGTGGGTGAGGCCCTGCGCGAGGCGGACGATGTGCCGCAGGCCCGATTCGAACAAATCTGGGATCAAGTCGACCGGGAACTCGATGCGCCGGCCGAGGCCGTCGCCCCCGTGGCGCCCGCCAACCGCTGGTGGCGGTGGCTCCCACTAGCGGCTGCGGCCGCGGCTGCGGGGGCGGTCCTGGTGATCTGGCCCCGAGGGCAGGAACCGACGTCCGCGTCGGAGCTGCCGCCGGCGATCGCGTCGACCCCGTCGACCCCGAGCGAGCCCGCGGTCGCTCAGGCTCCGCCGCCGCCGGCTGCCCCCACCGCCGACGAGCCCGCAGACCACCGCGGGGTAGACATCGAACGCATTGAGTTTGCCGGACGGTCAGGGCGGATCGATCACATCGATGACGCCCGCGGAACGACGACCGTTATCTGGATCGAAGAAGACCCTCAACCTGTCACCAGCGAGCGTTCGCTATGACCCAGTCATCTCTAGTTCAGCGCCTGGTATTGGGCCTCTCCTTGGCCTTCGTGGCTTCGCCGGCGGCGGTGGCTGCCGCCGACGGCACGGTCCACGCGGCGCCGGCGGCCAAGCCCGCGCCGAAGAACCAGGCGACCTGCCGTGTCATGTCGATACTCGCCAAGAAGGAGGGCGACGGGTCGGTGCCCAAAAACCTGGCCGCGCTCGAGGCCCAGCTGCGCAGCGATCAGTTCGCCGCGTTCAAGTCGTTTCGGTTGATCGAGGAGAAGGCGATGAGGGTCAACGACGCCGCCGACACGTCGTTGGCCATGAAGATGGGCTACGAGGTGCGACTGCGCTTGCTCGCCGCGCCCGCGAGGCGGCTCAAGCTACATCTGGGCCTGACGAGTAAGGGGGCGGCGAAGCCTCTACTCGACGCCGACTACTCCGTGGCGGAAGGCGGTGTGTTGCTGGTCGTGGCGGGGCAGAGGGATGGGGGACGAGCGTTGTTCGCGTTCCAGTGTCGTCGCGCCGATTGATCGCGTCTCGTCGCGTTGCGCGGGGCCACTCGCTTTAGATCTCGGCGGCTCGCCGCGCAACGTCCGCTTCTGCGGCCTTCGCCGCGGCCCGCGGCCCATTCGCGGCGTCGCCTGGGCACGCGATCCGTGACCACATCGAGTAGGCTCAGTGGAGTCGGTCTATGCGCCGTGTGTCGAGCATCGCTAACAAGGGGCGTTCGCGCTGGATTCGAGTCTTGTTGTTCGGCGGGCTACTGTGCACTGTGCTGGGCGCGGGCGTTTGGGCCTATCCGTACTGGGCGGCTCCGTTGTTGCGCTCACAGCTGCAGGAGCGAATGGCCCGGCGGGACCTGGAGTTCACCGTCGACGATCTGACGCTCACGCACGGGCGCGTGCGACTGGACGGCATGCACGTGCGGCAAGCCGACGTCGAGTTGCGCCTCGAGCGAGTCGACGTCGCGTTCTCCCGCCCGGGTTGGTTCTCCACGGAGGTGGATGTCGAATCGGTGCGGGCGGTGGGCGGGCGCCTGAGCGGATCGGTGGCCACGGTCCGGGAGATGGCCCAGCCTCGGACTGCCGACCCAGCGTCCGGCCCCTCGCCCGCGACCGGCCGTTCCGTTTCGCTCGTGCCGAGGAACGTGGAGGTCCGAGATCTCGCTTTGTCGCTCTCTCGCGAGGCGGGTCAGCCCGTCCAGTTCGAGGCGCAGCTCACGTTCACCGGTGACGCGCGGCGCCGCGAAGGAACGGTCACGCTGCGTGACCTCAGCGCCGAGGTTGCGGCGGGGCGACGAGTCGCTGCGGCGGAAGTCCAAACGGACCTCGCACGCGACGAGGCGGGCGGGATCGCGTTCCCGCTGCGGCTGCGCGTCGCGGGGGGCAACACATCGATCTCGCCCACCATCGCGGTCGCCGATGTCTCCGGTGAGATCCAGCTGCTCGATCGAGACATCTCGGCCCTGCGCGTCGACCTCTCCGGCGGATTCGGAGAATCTGGTGCGGGGCGTTTGGGGGCGAACAAGCTTTGGTCGGTGCAGGGGGAGCTGGCGCGAGACCTGACTCGCGGACGGGTCGAGCTCGAGATGGAGGCGTTCGCGTTGGGAAAGATTCCGGAGGTGCTTGCTCGGCTGCCCCTCGTCGCATCGGAGCAAGCGACCGTGGGAGGGCGTTTGGCGGTCGACTTCGCCGACGGCAAAGCGGACTTGGCCGGCGAGCTTGCGATCGCGGGGCTCCACGTCAGTCACCCGACGCTGGCGCCGGGCGTGGTGCGCAACGTTGGCTTCTCGGCCGACTTGCGGGCGCGCCTCGACCCGGCTGCGCGCAAACTTACGGTCGAGCACGCGATTTTGTCCCGTCAGGGCGTTTCACTGGCGCTCGAAGGGGAGTTTGTCCACACCGAGGCCGTGGAAACCCGTCGCTACCGGCTGCGAGCCCACACCGCCAAAACGCCGTGCCAAGAGGTCTTGGATGCGATCCCCCAAGAGCTGGTACCGAGTCTGGTCGGCTTTCGCCTTGGCGGCACGTTTGAGCTCGACCTCGAGGCCGACATTTCCTACGCCGACTTGGATGCGGCTACCATCGGTGGCAAAGTCGACCTGCGGCGCTGTCGGGTTCGCAAGGTGCCCGCGCGGGTGTCGGCCAATCGTCTCGCCGGAGGCTTCTCGCATCGAGTGGTGATGCTCGATGGGAGCGAGCGAATCGTGCGGTTGTATCCGGGGGCCCCCTCTTACACGGCGCTGAGCGACATCTCGCCCAATATGGTGGCTGCGGTGCTCACCACTGAAGACGGCGGGTTTTGGCGCCACTCGGGATTTTTGACCTCTCAGTTTTCCGAGGCGATGCGTCGCAACCTCAAAGCCGGTCGAATCCGCTTGGGGGCGTCGACGATCACGATGCAAATGGTCAAAAACGTGCTGCTGAGCCACGAACGGACGTTCTCGCGGAAACTCCAAGAGCTGTTTTTGACTTGGTACGTCGAGCGAACGCTATCCAAAGAGCGAATCATGGAGATTTACCTCAACGTGATCGAGTTTGGGCCAGGGGTGTATGGGGTGACGCACGCCGCGTCGCACTACTTCGGCAAGACGCCGCAACAGCTCAATTCTCTCGAAGCCGCCTACCTCGCCTTGATGCTGCCGTCCCCGGTGCGTCGCCACGTGCACTACTGCAAAGGCGAACCGAGTCGGCGCTTCGATGCCAAGCTGCGGCGGATCCACGAGATCATGCACTCGCGCGGGCATATCGACGATCTCGAGTTTTTCCTGTGGAACTCGGGCACGGTCTCGTTCGACGATCGCGACCGACAAAGCGAGGCCGCTTGCTTGCGCGAGATCGATCGCCTCCTCGAGGGGACGCATCGACAGCGGGCGGTGTCGGGTTTGCTCGAAGGCGATCACGTCCCTGAGGACGACGGCCCGCCGGCTTGGCTCGACGACTCGGGCCTCGAACTGTACGACGACGATCCGTCTGCGTCAGATGCGCCGGGTCGGCCCGCGATGGATGGCTAGCCGTGGATCCCCGTGGCGGTACGAGCCCGGCGGCCCCCAGGGGGCTCCTGCCCAGGGTTGGACCGATGCTTGACCATCCCACCACCGAGCGGATCTTGGCCGAACTCGGCGCCGAACGGATCGTCGAGACGCTTGCGCCCTACCTCAGCGAGCATCGCCGCGAGCGTATCGAAGCAGCACTACGCGGGCGCGTGAGCGGGGTGCACGTGGCCGTCGAAGAGCCCTACGATCCGCACAACGCCGCCGCGGTGGTGCGCAGCGTCGAGGCCTTCGGGGCGGCGGGAGTCCACGTGATCCGGGCCTCGGAACGGGTGCTGGCGTCCCGCCGCACGACCCAAGGCGCGTTCCACTGGGTCGAGCGGGGAAGCTTCGCCGCACTCGAAGAGTTCTTCGCCGCCATGCATCAGCGCGGCCTACGAGTCTACGGGGGGGCCATGGACGGCGAGTTGACGTTGGATGGCCTGCCGGTCGTCGCTCCGATTTGCCTGTTGTTTGGCAATGAGCATCGCGGCCTGTCCGCAGCGGCGCGCGCTCGATGCGACGGTTTGTACCGGATTCCGATGTTCGGGTTTTCGGAGAGCCTGAACCTGTCCGTGTCCGCGGCCGTCAGCTTGTACGACGTGCTCCGCCGGCGACGGGCCCACGTGGGCCGAGACAGCGATTTGGAGCCCGAGGAATACCGCGTCGAGCGAGCGCGTTGTTACTTGCGCGCTGTCGATCCACGATTTGCTGTCGGGCTGGTCGCGCAGACCAAGCGTAGCGGCCCCGTCGACTCCCCATGACGTCACGAAAGCCGCGCCGGACCAGAATGTGGACGATCGTGTGGATCGTCGCGGCCAGCGGCCTGGCGCTCGCGATGCTAGCGGTCGCCGCCGTCGCCTACCTGTTTTGGCACTATGGCCGGGATCTCGCGTCGCTCGACCAAACGGCGTTTCGCAACTACCGTCCGGCGCAGGTGACCCGGGTATTGGCGCGGGACGGCACGGTCATCGGCGAGTTGTTCGAGCAGCGCCGGACCGTCGTGTCCCACGACCAGATTCCAGCCCATGTCGAGAACGCGTTCTTGGCCGCCGAGGATGCAAGGTTTTACGAACACGCGGGGATGGACGTACTGGGCATGGTGCGGGCGCTTGTCGCCAACGTGCAAAAGGGTCGGGTGACCCAAGGGGCGTCGACCATCACCCAGCAGGTGGTGAAAAACTTCGCGTTGTCGCCCGAGCGAACTCTCGAACGCAAGGTACAAGAGATCATCTTGGCTCGTCGGCTCGAAGGCCTGCTGACCAAACGCGAGATTTTGGAGCTCTATCTCAACGACATCTACTTCGGGCACGGGCGCTACGGGGTCGAAGAAGCCGCGCGCTTTTTTTTCCACCGCTCGATTGGCGAGGTCGATCTCGGGCAGGCGGCATTGCTCGCCGCGTTGCCGAAGGCCCCGAGCAAGACGTCGCCGTTGCGCGATCCGCAGCGAGCGAAGGCGCGACAGATCTACGTCTTGCGCCAGATGGTCCGACACGGCTTTGCCTCGGAGGCGGAGGCGCAGGCCGCCATTGCGGCTCCCCTCCCGCTGGCGAGCGACGCTCGCGAGTCCCGAACCGTGGCGGACGCGGACGAGTTCGTCGACGTGGTCGCCGAAACCCTACGGGAGCGCTACGGCGACCGAGTGGCCACCCTCGGCGCGACGGTGACCACCACCGTCGATCTCGATCTGCAGCGGGCAGCGAGGCGAGCGGTGCGGACCGGATTGACCGAAGTCGACGCGCGCCGGCGAGTGGTTCGCAGTCTCACGCCCGCCGCCGCCGGCCGGCGCGATCGACTGTTGTCGCGAGACCGCGTGAAATGGACCCCGGGGCGACTCGTCGATGCGGTCGTGCTCGAGCAGGACGAGTCTGCCGACACGATCGTCGTCGGCGTCGGGCCGGTCCGCGCTCGGGTGCACGTGCCAGTGGGCCGCTACCATGATGCGGACCGCCCGCTGGCCGAGCAGTTTCCCACCGGATCGATCACTCGCGTGGAGCCGCTGGAGGACGACGATCATGGTTCGCGGGCCCAACTCGAGCGGGGACCCGAGGGCCTGGTGGTATTGCTCGAAGCGGAGTCAGGAGAAGTCGCCGCGATGATCGGGGGGGACACCTATCGTCGGGCGCAGTTCAACCGAGTGTTGGCCGCGAAGCGTCAGCCGGGGTCGGCCTTCAAGCCCCTCGTCTACGGGGCGGCGCTGGCGAGCCGCCAGTTCACGGCGGCAAGCATCGTCGCCGATTCGCCGGAGATCTACGAGAAATGGCGACCGACCAACTTCGAGCGCCACGAGTACCGCGGCAAGATGCGCGTTCGCGAGGCGCTGACTCACTCGGTCAACACGGTAGCGATCAAACTGCTCGATGCCATTGGACCTCAGGCCGTTCACGAGTTCGCGTACGCGGCCGGCATTCAGTCGGAGTTGGTTGACGATCTTTCGCTGGCCCTCGGCACTTCGGAAGTCACGCCCATCGAGCTGGCGGAGGCCTACCTGACCGTGGCGCGCGGCGGGTCACGGCGCTCTCCGACCTTCATTCGCAAGATCGAGGTTCCCGGGGGGACCGACTGGACGCCGCCTGACCAGGCGCATCCTGGCATCGATCCCGACGTGGCGTTTGTGTTGACCAGCATGATGACCAGCGTGGTGGGAGAGGGCACGGGACGGCGCGCGAAAGCGCTGGGGCGTCCGGTGGCTGGCAAGACGGGGACGTCCGCGGATCACCGCGACGCGTGGTTTGGCGGGTTCACCCGCGATCACGTGGCGTTGGCCTGGGTGGGCTTTGATCGGCCGCGTCGGATCGGACGGCGTGAGACTGGGGCGCGTGCAGCCCTCCCGATCTGGCTGGCGACGATGCGGGCGGCCAGCGACGGGCAGCCGATCCGCGGATTCGTGCCGCCGCCGACCGTGGACGTGCGCACCATCGACGCCGTGTCGGGTCTGCTCGCCGGCGCGCCACGACCGAGTGGTGGTCCGACGGGCGCCACTGTCGAGGAGTTCTTCATCGCGGGCACCGCTCCGGTCGAGACCGCTGCCCCGACGTCGACCCCCCATGGCGACCTGGTACTAGATCTCTACGAGTAGCCACCGCACCTGTGGTGTGCCCGTCGCCCGGATTGGGTAAAGTCGCGGTCGTGTCGATTCCTCGGGCAGTCCTGACGGTTCTCCTGTGTGTTTGCGCGTGGATGAGCGCGCGTCCGGCCCAGGCCGCGACTCCCGAGCCAACGGGATTTGAGCAGGCGGTCGACGACGTGGCGGGGGTGGTCGTCAATGGGCTCAACACCGTCTTGTTCTACCCGCTGTTCGTCAGCGCGGCCGAGACCCAGTCCAGCGTCGCTGAGCCTGACGTCGAAGAGGTGGCGGCGATGCTCGAGCGCATCCGGGCCGATGGCTTCGAGCCCGGTGAGGCCTCGCTCGTGCTGACGGTGCCTCGATCCGTTGGGCCCCAAGCCGCGGCTGCCTTACAGCGCGAGCTGACACAGCGGTTCGTTCCCAGCGATCCGAAAGGCACGCGCAGGCTGACCGTGACGCGGTCCCGCCGAGCGACCACCGCCCGGCTCAAGGCGCGCACCGGCGGATTGCCCATCATCGTGTTGTGGCTGCTGTTCGGCGCGGCGTTTTTTACCTTCCGTATGGGCTTTGTGAATATCCGAGCGTTTCGCCACGCATTCGACGTGGTCCGCGGACGGTTCGACAATCCCGACGACCCGGGCGAAGTCTCCCATTTTCAAGCCCTTGCGTCGGCCTTGTCGGCGACGGTGGGGCTGGGCAACATCGCCGGCGTGGCGGTGGCCATCGCCACCGGAGGGCCCGGCGCCGTGGTGTGGATCGTGGTCGCGGGCTTTTTCGGCATGTCGTCGAAGTTCGTTGAGTGCACCCTCGGGCAAAAGTACCGCGAGATCGCGCCATCGGGCCAAGTGATGGGAGGCCCCATGTTCTATCTGCGCAAGGGCTTGGCCGAGACGGGTCGACCCCGACTGGGTAAGGGACTTGCGGTGGTCTTCGCGATCTTGTGCGTCGGCGGATCGATCGGCGGAGGCAATACGTTCCAAGTCAACCAGTCGTTGGGCATCATCCAAGAACAGGTGCCGCTGTTCGCCGAGTACCGCTGGCTCTACGGCTTGTTGATGGCGATCGCCGTCGGCGTGGTGATTCTGGGCGGGATCCGCCGCATCGCCGCCACGGCCGAAAAAGTCGTGCCGTTGATGTGTGGGGTTTACGTGTTGGCCTGTCTGTACGTGCTATTCGCCAACGCCGATGCAATTCCATCGGCATTCGCCACCATTGTCCGTTCGGCGTGGACGCCAGAGGCGGGCTACGGGGGCTTTGTCGGCGTGCTGGTCACGGGAATCCGACGTGCAGTGTTTTCCAATGAGGCGGGCGTGGGATCGGCCGCGATCGCTCACTCCGCGGCGCGAACCGATCACCCGGTTCGTGAGGGCATCGTCGCGTTGCTCGAGCCGTTCGTGGACACCATCGTCGTGTGCACGATGACCGGTTTGGTCATCGTCATCACCGGAGCCTACGCGGCCCCTGAGAACTTCGACGTCATCGCGGCCGCCCAGGGGGCGGCGCTGACCTCACGGGCCATGGCCACCGAAATCTCATGGTTTCCCGTCGTATTGGCCGTGGCGGTGCTGATGTTCGCGTACTCCACCCTGATCTCATGGTCGTACTACGGCGATCGAGCGTGGTGTTTCCTGTTCGGGCCGCGCAGCGCGATCGTGTACAAGCTGTTGTTCTTGAGCTTCGTGTTCTTGGGTTCCATCGTCACTGGCAACAACGTGCTCAACTTCGGGGACCTGATGATCCTCTCGATGGCTTTTCCCAATATCCTGGGGATTTTGTTCCTGAGCTCCGGGGTTCGTAGGGACCTCGACGACTATCTTCGGTCCCTTGCCGCCGGCAAGTTCAAAATCTACAAGTAGCTCGCCTTGCCAACCCAGGCCTTGAGCATGCGGCTTTCGATGCCAGCCGACCCGGTGACGAGGTGACACAGGTCCTGGTCGCATGCCGGGCCGATGACGCCCCGAGTTTCGGCCGGTCCCCCGTGAAGTCGACCGGTCACGGAGGCCGGTCGTCTATCGTCGCATTGGGGGCGACGCTCGGGCGGGAGACTGGTTGGCGGGAGACTGGTTGGCGGGAGACTAGCTCACCCGTACCGCGGGAAAGTCGTAGACCACGTAGCCCTCATCCGTCACCTCCATCTGCGCGTGACCGTGGGCGACGAGTTCGTCGAGCTTCTTTTCTGCGTCGGCGATCGGCATGTTCAACTCGGTTGCTGCCATAATCGTCGTCACGCGGCCGCCGTGGGTCCGGGCCAGCTGCAGCATGCGAAGCTCGACGGTCTCCGGGGCGTTGGCCTGGGGCGGGGTCAGGCCCGGGTAACTCGCGGGGGCGCCCGGCAGCATGCCGTACCCGTGGGCGGGCAGCGCCTGCGGCGGAAACTGAGGGTAGGGGTTCGGCGGGGGCGGCAGTGCGCGACGATTGAAGTCGGCGACTTGGGCCGGCATCGTGATCAAATCGTAGAGCGTGCCGAAGCCCAGCATGCCCCAGGTCATCATCCACAAGATACCGGTAACCGGCTTGCCCAGGTAGAACCGCTGCAGTCCCGCGATGCCGAAGACCGACAAGGCGGTCAGTAGGTAGGCCGTGCCAACGTCGCGCATGTCAGCTCACTATAGCGCTTACGTTTCGCCGTGACAGCCGGCGCGTGGGTTTCAGCGGTGAATCGCCGTCCCGGCCCCGTCACTGTTCGTGGCCGCGGCGTCTGAGTTGACCCGCAACTGAACGGCTGGCACGCTGACCGCGCTCGCGGTGGCACCGCGAGACGGCCCCGCGAAACACTTCATGTTCACCACGCGTCGAGACTTTCTTTGGTGGTCCACGGCCGTCGCGGCAGCGACCGCGGCTTGCCGCCGTCAAACCGCGCCGCCCCCTGTGGCCGTGACCGCGCCGCCGGACGACGAATCTGCTGCACTTCGGCCCGGCGGGGCGAAAACGCCGTCCCTCGAGCCTGATTCGGCGGCGCCAGCGTTCCCCGAGCTGGCCGGTTTTTGTGACGGGGTGCCGCCGATCGGCGACGCGGAGTTGGGCTCGCGAGTAGAAAACGCTCGCCGCCAGGCTCGCGACCGCGGCTACGATGGCGTGTTGCTCGAGGCCGGGGTCTCGATGCGCTACTTCACGGGCGTGCGATTGTGGCTCAGTGAGCGTCCCGTGTTGCTGTGGATACCGGTCGCCGGTGATGTGGTGTGGGTGCCGCCCGCCTTCGAAGAGGGTTCGCTGCGCGAGCGACTCCCCTCGGGTGCGACGGTTCGGGGTTGGCAGGAGCACGAGGGTCCCTACGGGCATGCGGCCGGCTTGGTCCGTGACACCGGCGCGCGCCGGGGCAAAGTGGCGCTCGATCCCGTGGTACGCAGTTTCGTCAGCCACGGTTTGGCACAAGCCAGTCCGGGCACGGTGTTCGATCCGGCGGCGGGCGTCGTCGAGGCCTGCCGCATGCGCAAAAGCCCCACGGAGCTTGCGATCATGCGTCGCGCCAACGAGGCCACGCAAGCTAGCCTCCGGGCGGCGGCGGGTCGGCTCACTGAGGGCATGACGCAAAGCGAGTTTCGTCGGATCGTGCGTGCGGCTCAGACCGCGGCCGGATTGACGGATCTGTGGGCGTTGGTGTTGTTCGGTCCCAATGCCGCGTTTCCCCACGGAACCGAGCAGGATCGGGCGGCGACTCGCGGCGAGCTGATCTTGGTCGATACCGGTGGCGAACTGCACGGATATCAGTCCGACATCACTCGCAGCTGGGCGCTAGGTTCGGTGCGTGACGAGCTGCGGCGGGCCTGGGAAACCGTACGTGCGGCTCAGGACGCGGCGCTGACCAAGATGCGGCCTGGGGCTCGCTGCTCCGAGGCCGACGCCGCGGCCCGGTCGGTCTTGGCGGCGGCGGGTTACGGTGCCGACTACGAGCGACTCACCCACCGGCTGGGGCACGGGATCGGCATGCAGATTCACGAACATCCGTACATGGTTCGCGGCAACGACCAGGTGCTCGCCCCCGGGATGACGATGTCGAACGAGCCGGGGATCTACGTGCCCGGCTCGTTTGGCGTGCGGTTGGAGGACATTGTGGCGATCACCGAAGACGGACACGAGGTGTTCGGGCGTCGCGCTCCAAGCTTCGAGGTGCCGTTCGGCTAGCCCGACGGTCCGTCGCAAGCGCGTCGCGGTCGACGACCCCGGGTGCGTCGGCTCGGCGATGCGCCGCGCCGTCGTTGCTGGCGCAACCAAATCCTCGAGGGGTCGACAGGTGAGGGTGCTCGACTCGCTGGCATCGTGGCTCCCGCGAGCCCGACGACTCGGGGTGGCGGCCCTGGTCGCGGGCGCGCTCGCGTGGGCGGTTCGGCCGCTGGCGCGGGGCGAGCCTCAACTGCTCGCGCGGTTCGACGCGCGCGAGTCGGCCCTGCTTGACGGCAAGCTCGCGCTGAGCCGGCGCGAGCGAACAATCACCGCGGCGCGCTGCCGTCACGCCGGACTCGCTTGGCGCCGGGACCGGCCCCGCGTGCTCGCGCCCGGTGATGCCGACGACCTGAGGTCGGCCTGCGTCGAGGCGCCGGCGGTTCCGCGCCGGATGCCGCCCGCGGACATCCAAGCGCTCGGCATCGTGGTCGACGTCAACTCGGCCAGCGCGGCGGAGCTGGCCACCTTGCCTGGGGTCGGTCCGGCGATAGCGGGCCGCATCGTCGCGGAACGCCCGTTTGCCCGCGTGCGCGAACTGCTGCGAGTGCGCGGGATCGGCCCGGTGCGATTGCAGCGGTTATCGTCCCGCGTCCGGACTGAGACGCCGTCGCGCGCTAGTCGCTGACGGGCGACATCGCGACCCGGCTTAGCCCCTTGGTTTCGGTGGTGCGCTCGACGACGCCGTCGCGGGCCGCCCGGCGCAGCATCGGGTTGCGCGAGCGGTTCTGCGGAGCCGCGAGGCGCCGTTGAAAATCGGAGAGGGGCTGCAGCTGATAGTTCCACAACCTCGCGGCGTGTTCCCAGTCGTCGCTGTAGATGGTGCGAAGCACGAGTGAGTGCTCGTCTCCGGGCAGCGCTCGCACGTTGTTGCGAAACTGCGTCGTGTACCGAAAGTACTCCTCGGCGTTGGATAGGTACAACACGCGCACGGGCAGATTCATCGCCCTGGCGTTGGCGGCGATCGTCTGCATAGATCTGGTTCCGGCGAGATCGCCGGCCATGCTGCGAATACGATCCTCGCGAAACATCCGGCGAATGGCGTCGTACCACGTCGGATTGGACAACCAGCTCGAAGGTCCCTGGGAGGTTTTGCGCCCGCGGACATGACCGAGGTGGCGACGCAGGGTCTCGCGGGCAGCTCGGTAGCTGCGAAGGTAGCGAACCCGGTCGGCGGGGGGCTCGTCCGCCACGTGGCCTTGCAGGATGTCGAGCGCGCGGTCTTTGGTGTCGGCGGCGAACAGGGCTAGCAGGTCGTCGGGGGTGGGCGCGTGCTCGATCAACGCCTCGTAGACGCGATGGATGTCGACCACGCGCTGGTCGATATCCAGCAGGAACGCGACGCGGCTACGGGAGGCGGCGATCAGGGTGTAGTTTTGGTCGGCGCCAACGCCCACGTAGACGCCGCCTCGTTCGGCGAGGGCGGAGAACCACACGTCATGGCGGACTTCGTTGGTCTTGACGTAGTGGGTTTCGGTCGGTTCGAGCTTGTCTTCGGCGCCCTTGAAGATGAGCTCGCGGGGGATCGCGTCGGAGTCGGAGCGAGGGTCGGCGTCCCCTGGCGCGCTGGAATCGGGGGGGGGATCAACCGAGGTCGATGGCGTGCGCTGGCTCGCGCTCCCCCACGCGGGGGCCACCGTATGCGCATCTGCGCTGGTGGACGGTGACCCGCGTCCCCGGCCGGGAACCGGAGCCAAGCGAGCGAGACGTTGACCCCCAGCGCTCGTGTTCCGCTCGATCCGGTCGACGCGAACCGCATCGGTTGGACATCCGCCCCACGCGAGAGCGGTCAGTGCCAGCCACGTGCGTCCCGTCCACCGCCCGATCCACATCGGCCACATGGTAAGTCAGATCACCGGTGCGGGCGGGGGACTCGGCCAACGCGCGGGCCGCGAAAGCGTCGTCTTGCCACCGCCTCGCGCTTGGAATAAATCTCCGGCCTTCCCGGTAAGTTGCGGCCGCCGCCCCCGAAAGCGGCCACGAGACAGCACGAGTGAGCTGACATGAGCAGCAACGATGACGCATCCCGTCCCGTGACGATCCGTGCGGAAGGTATCTCGAAGGTTTACGGCGATTTCGTGGCCCTCCACGACGTCTCTTTTTCCGTGAGGAAAGGGACGATCGCCGCCTTCTTGGGACCGAACGGCGCGGGTAAGTCCACGACAATGAAGATCCTCACTGGCTACCTTGCCCCGACCGCGGGCCGTGCGCGAATGCTCGGCCTCGATCCAGGCCAGGCCGACGAACGTCACACGCTGGCCGAGAAGTTGGGCTATCTGCCCGAAAACGGCCCGCTGTACCCCGACATGACGCCGTATGAGCTGTTTGAGTTCGTCGGCGAGGTGCGTTCGGTGCCCAACCTACTCGGCGCGATCGACCGGGTGGTAGGCCAGTGCGCCCTGGAGAGCGTGCTGCACAAGCCGATCCGCAAGCTTTCGAAGGGGTTTCGCCAGCGCGTGGGCATGGCCAACGCGTTGTTGCACGATCCGGAGGTTCTGGTTCTTGACGAGCCCACCAGTGGCCTCGACCCGCTCCAGATCCGCGAGGTTCGCGGCCTCATCCGCAAGTTGGGTGAGTCGAAAACGGTGCTGTTGTCGACCCACATCCTACAGGAGGTCGAGGCGGTGGCCGACGAGGTCATCGTCGTCGCCGAGGGCCGGGTGGCCTTCACGGGATCGCTCGACGAACTCAAGGGCGATCGAACCCTCGAAGAGCGGTTCTACGAGCTCGCCGGCGACAAGGCGGCCAAGCGCAAGGAGGTGGCGTGATGTTGGGTCTCAATGTGGGTGTGGTTCGCGCGATCATGCGAAAAGAACTCGCGGCGTACCTCGGCAACCCGACGGGGTACGTCTTTTTGACGCTGTTTATCGCGACGACGGCCGCGGCGGCCTTTCTGCAGCCGGAGTTCTTCGCCCGCAACCTGGCGGACTTGGCAGTCCTCAATCAGGTGATGCCGATGATCCTGATGCTGTTTGTGCCGGCGGTGACGATGAATGTCTGGGCCGACGAGCGACGTTCGGGCACCGAGGAGTTGCTGCTCACGTTGCCGGTACGTGACGCCGAGGTGATCATCGGCAAGTACCTTGGCGCGCTCGGAGTCTACACGGTGGCGCTGGCCTTTAGCCTGGCGCACCTCGGGGTCCTCGTCTTCCTTGGCTCCCCAGACGTCGGGCTGATGCTGGCGACCTACCTCGGCTACTGGCTGATGGGCGTCTTGTTCGTCGCGGTCGGCCTGTGGGGGTCGATGTTCGGCCAAAACGCCACGGTCGGGTTCATCTTGGGCGCGCTCGGTTGCTCGGCGCTTGTGCTCGCCGGGACCCAGGCTTGGGCTAGCGGGCTCGTTGGCACGGCCCTGATCGCGGGACTGGCGACCCTTGGTGCGTACGCGGTGAAGAAAGACGCCGACGGCCTGGGCTTTGTGGCCCTCGTCGGGGCCGGCGGCGCGGCGCTGTTGTGGGTTGGCGGGTTGTGGCCCGCCTTCGTCGATGTCTTCGGACTGCTCGGGGTGGCCCAACACTTCGCGGGGTTCGGGCAGGGCATCATCCGCCTTGGCGACCTCATCTACTTTGTCGGCGGCGCGGCCGTCGTGCTCTACGTTTGCGGCTTTCTGCTCGGTAGGAGGCACTGGTAATGGCTCTCCTGGCTCGTCATCACGGTTTTTTGCGCGTCTTATTCGCCGGCATCACGGTGGCCTCGCTCGGGTACATGGCCCAGCGGGCGAACATTCGCAGCGACGTCACTTCCGAGGGGCTCAGTCGGATCACGGCCGGCACGCGCGATCTCATTCGGTCGGTTCAAGAGGACCGACCGGTCGTGGTCACCGCGTACGTCTCGAAAGACGTGCCGCAGCAGTACGTCTCGCTTCGGGCCCGTTTGATCAACGTTTTGCGCGAGATGGAGGCCGAGGGCAGCGCGGGCATCACGGTGCAGCTGCACGAGCCCGAGCCACACTCGGATGAGGCGCAGCAAGCGGAAGAGAAGTACGGCATCGTCCCGCGTTCGGTGTTCAACTCCGAAGGGGGTCGGGTCTCTCGCGTGCCGGTCTTTTTGGGAGTGGCGTTTTCTAGCGGCCCCCGCGAAGAGATCTTGCCGTTTCTCGATCGCGGCCTCTCGGTGGAGTACGAGCTCGCTCGGGCGCTGCGCGTCGTCACCCAAGACAAGAAGCGGGTGGTCGGAATCGTCCGGACGGACGCGAAGATCATGGGCAACTTCGATTTCGCCACGCGGCGGCAAGAGCCGACCTGGCGCATCGTCGACGAGCTCAAGAAACAATACGAGGTGCGCAGCCTCAATCCGGGGGCCGACGTACCGGACGATGTCGATGTGCTCGTCGTTCCGCAGGTCTCGAGCATGACGCAGCAGCACCTCGATGCCGTATCGACCTACGTGGATGCGGGACGACCCGCGCTGCTGATCGCCGACCCCATGCCGGCCTTCAACGTCAAACTCGCTCCCGGCGAGCCCATGCTGCCGCCGCCGGGTCAAGGCGGGATGATGGGCGGGATGATGGGCGGCGGCGGTCAAGCGTCGCCGAAGGGCGACTTCGACAATCTGCTCAAAGCGGTTGGGGTCGAGTGGAAGGCGAACCGCATTGTGTTCGACACACACAACCCCAACCCGCGGCTGAGCGGGGCTCCGCCGCACGTGGTGTTCATGGGGCAGACCGTGGGCGGCGTGTCACCGTTTGCCGGTGGCGACGTCACCGTCGACGGGCTGGCTCAAATCGTGGCCCTGTTCGGTGGCGACTTGCGAGACGCGGGCAAGCCTGGCTTGACGTTCACCCCGCTGCTGGAAACCGGCGCCGCATCGGGCTTCGACGACTTTGAGCAGATGGTGGATCGCCGTAACTTCTTGGCCGGGATCCAAGGCCCGATCATGCCGCGCAAGCGCGGCCCCATCACGGGTGAGAAGCTGGTTTTGGGTGCGAGGATTCAAGGCGAGGTGGCCGGCGACTCCGGGGAAGCTGACGGCACGGGTGGCGGATCGGGCGGATCCACCAAGAAGGTGGACGCGATTGTGCTCGCCGATCTAGACATGTTCTCCGACAGCTTCTTCTCGTTTCACGAGCAGGGAGGCGACGTCGATGGGGACGGGCTGATCGACATTCGCTTCGACAACGTTACCTTCCTGCTCAACTGCATCGACTCGCTCAGTGGGGACGAGCGGTTCATCGATCTTCGCAAACGCCAGCCCCAGTTTCGCCGTCTCGATCGCGTCGACGAGTACACCAAGGAAGCTCGAGCCGAACGCGAAAAGCAGGTCGGCGCGGCCAACGAAGCCGCTCAACGCGGCTTGGATGAGGCCCAAGCGAGCCTGCAGAAGGTGGTCGATGAGATCCGCGGCCGCGAGGGCATCGACGAGCGAACCAAGGCGGTGATGCTGCGCAGCGCCGAGGAGGCAGAAAACCGCCGCCTTGCGCTGAAGCAAGAGCGAGTCGAACGCGAGAAGGAGAAGACGATGGTCAATATCGAGCGCGACCATCTGCGGGCGGTGGATGAGGTTCAAGACCGCATTCGCGTCGCAGCCATTCTCATTCCGCCCATTCCGGCGCTTATCATGGGCTTTGTGATCTTCGGGCGCCGCCGTCGCCGAGAAAGCTCGGTGATTCCCGCCAGTCGTAAACGAGGTGCAGCATGAACAAGGTGACCTTCATGATGGGTGTCATCGCCGCCGGCAGCCTGGCTGGTGCGGTGAATATGCGCCCGGTGGAACGCGAGGCCCCCGTGTTCGAGGACACGGGCGAGCCATTGTTCGAGGGCTTTGCCGATCCCACCGTGGCGGCCGCGCTCGAGGTTCGGGAATGGGACGACGAGGGCTCCGCGCTCAAGCAGTTCTCGGTCGTTTTGGAGGACGGGAAGTGGACCATCCCCAGCCATCACGGCTACCCCGCGGACGGGACCGAGCGCATGGCGAAAGCGGCCGCGTCGTTCGTCGGTGTCAACAAAGACATCGTGCGCTCGAATCTGGCGAGCGATCACGCCGAGTTCGGCTTGCTAGATCCCGAGGATATCGAGGCGGACGGCGAAGGCAAAGCCACTCGCTTTACCATCAAAGACGCGGCCGGGACGACCTTGGTCGACGTGTTCGTCGGCAAGGAGGTCCCGGACAAGCAAGGGTTTCGCTTCGTGCGCTATCCCGACAAAGACCGAGTCTACGCGGTGAAGATCGAGATCGAGGTCTCAACCAAGTTCACCGACTGGATCGAAGACGATCTGCTGGAATTCGACCGCGACAAGTCGTCGCTGGTGATGAGCAACAGCTACACGGTGGACGAGAAGACCCAACAGGTCGTGGACAGCTCCCCGATGCTGTTCGAGTACACCGCCGAGCAAGAGGGCGGCAGCGACAAGGAGTGGCGGCCCACCTCGGACACCAAGCTGCCCGCCGAAAAGGAGCTCAACCCCAGCAAGATCAAGTCGCTGCTCGGGGCGATCGATCGCCTGAAGATCGTGGGGGTGCGACCTCGCCCCGCCGCGCTGCGTGAGCTTGCCGACCAACGCAAGGGGTTTTTCCTCTCGCGCGGGCGCGTGCCGAAGCTGTTCGGCAACGAAGGCGAACTCTCCATCGTGCAGGACGATGGCGTGGTCTACACGTTCTACTTCGGAGAGATTACCCACGACACCGGCTTGGCGCTGACGGCGGGGGCCTCGGCGAACCTCGAAACGGCGGCTGGCGGCGACGAGAGCAAGGCGAATCGTTACCTGCTGGTGCAGATCGGCTACGCGAAGGATCAGGACACGAAGAGTGGCGACGCTGCCACGGCCGAAGATGCCAAGGACGGGAAGGACGCGGCTGACAAGAGTGGAGACGGCAAGGACGGTGAGGACGCGGCCGACAAAAGCGGCGATGGGGCGAAAGACGCCAGCAACGCAAAGGACGCGGAGGAGAAGGATCCTGACGGCGAAAGCAAAGAGGCCGTGGGTCTCGAGCGGGCCAAGGAACTGCAGGCCCGGTTCGACAAGTGGTTCTACGTCATCTCGAACTCGAGTTTTGAGCAGCTTCGCAAAAAGCCCGAGGACTTCTTGCGTGACGTGAAGAAGAAGAGCGGCTAGCTCGTTGTCTCGTGTCGGCACAGCCGCGTGGGCAGGCCCCACGCGGTTTTGTCGCGATTGCGATTGCATCTCGGTCGAGGGGACGAAGGCACCGACGCCGGTCAGACCGACCCGCGGCCGGGGCTGCCCGCCACCGTGCGGTCGGCCGGCCTTGCGGCGGCGGGGCGCTGCCCTCCATCGCGCGGTCGGCCGGCCTTGTCGCGCCCGCTCGGCCCGACCGGTTCGCCGCCTCCAGTCCGCCCGATCGTCGCCCGTGGCCCCGCCACCGTCGGCTGGCGGCGGCGGCGAGTACTGTGCCGCGGCGCCGCGGCAGCCCAGCACGGGGCGCTGTCCCATCACCCCTTCGCAGATTGCGGAGGTGCTTGCACGCGATCGCTGCGAGCGGCATAAGTCGCTCGCCCGTGGAGCGACACGCCGACCAGGGGGGAGCGCCTCGTGCCAAGCACCGCTTGTCATGGCGTGGTGGTTTGTTTCTTGTCGGACCCGACCCGCTCACGTCGCCGTACTACTCGTCCGGCGCGTTGATCGTGGCGGGAGTCGGGTACGCGACCCCGGCGTTCCAGATCGGGTTGTACCTGCTGCTGTTTCTGCTGGCGCCGCTGTACGTGGAGGCGGTGCTGCTCACGTTGTCGAATGGCGGCACGTACGTGATGACTCGGTATGCGCTGAGTCACCTTGGCAAGCTTGCGATCATGGCCGCCGCGGCGGTCGGCATCATCATCTCGTTTTCCTACGTGGCGACGGCCATCGTCAGCTTGCTGTCCTACAGCAACTATGTGCACGCGCTCGTGGCCAGCACCGACGGGCCCCAGACGCTCGCGGCGATCGCCGTCAGTGCGATCCCGGCGGCGGCTTTCGGAGCGTGGGTGATGCCGGGGCAGCTGCGCCGTGTCCTGTGGACCGTCGCCATCACGTCGCTTGCCGCCGTTTTGTTGAGCACCGTGCTCCCGTCGGGGGCAGTGGTGATGCTCGCACCGCTGGTCATGCTGTTCACGCTCAACAACCAGGGGCTCAAAGAGAGCGTGCAGGTCAGTCGCTCAATTTTTCTGATCAACCTCGTGGTGATGGGGCTGACGATCCTGGTCTCGTGTGTCTACCTTGTCATCCACGGGGCGGACTTCTCACGGTTCCTGCACGGCGCCGAGATTCGCGACGCAGTCGCGTCTGCGCCGTCCTCCGGCCACGTGGTCGGTCTCGGGCCGGTGCTTCCCGGTTTTGCGGCGATCGGGGCCCCGCTGCTGCTGGCGGGGGTCGGGACATCGATTCTTGGTGCGTCCGGCGTCGAATCCGTGATGAACATTCCCGAGGACCTCGAGCGACCGCGCCGCGACGTCGGGCGGATTTACAAGTGGATGCTCAGCGCGTTGTTGGCGATCGGTGGCTCGCTGAGTTTGCTGATCTTTCTCGTGCTACCCCCCGAAGAACTCGCCACGAAGTCCCACTACCTGTTGGCGGCGCTCGGCCATCGGGCGATGGCCGGTGTGTCGGGGAACGAGACGCTGGCCGACATCTGGCAGCTGGCTATCGTCGCCAACGCGGCGCTCATGCTGATCGGGGCCACCAACACGGGCTTCGCGGGCGCTCGCGGCTTGTGGCAGACGATGGCGCGGGACAACCTGCTGCCTCGAGCGATGCTTACCCCCAACGCTCGCGGGGCATTCGAGCGAATCCACTGGATGATGCTCGCGGCCATTGTGGGCCTCGCGCTGGAGGCCGAGTGGAGCCTGCCCAAGCTCGAACGCTGGTACGGGGCGACGTTCGGCCTCGTGATGTTCTCCGGGATGGTCGCGTTCATCTTGCTGCGACAGTTCAAAGGCGCCGATCGTCGCGTCTACACCGCCCCGCTAAACGTCACCTTGGCGGGCGTTCGGGTGCCGTTGGCGGCCATCGTCGGGCTGTTGGTGCTGGGCTACGCGCTTTTGAGCATGTACGCGACCTACCGCGGCGAGCTCGGTGAGCTGCGGACGTTGGTCACCTTGGTGATGCTGTCCGTCGGCGGGGTGCTGTTGCTCTACAATCACCGCCAGCTGCTCCGGGCGGCGTTTGGCTACGTACGCCGCGTCATCGAGACCGTCGAGTCCAATGCGATCGATATCGAAGATCGGACGGTGGTGGTCGCGGTCGGCGGTGCGCGCAACATCAAGCTCTTGCAGCACGGGCTGGCCTTGGCTCGCAGCCAGTCTCGTGCCACGCAGATCCCGTACCGGCAGCTGGTCGCGTTCCACGTCACGCCGTTGGTGAAACGTGAGGTCGTGTACAAGGTCACGCCAGATTCGCTGCGGCCGGCGGGGATTCAAGGTAGCGCGGTGCGTATCTTCACGCAGCTGACCGAGCTCGCGCAGTCCGCCGCCGGGGAGATCACTGTGTACCTCGCTTTGGTGCCGCCTGAGGCCGGAGCGGGTGACGATCATCTTCGCGTGGCTCTCGATGCGCTAGTCAGCTTCCACCAGCGTCACGACTTCCGCGGCCACATGGTGCTAGTCGGCAGCCATGGCCTCAGTGACGACGACATGGGGGCGCTCCAGGCTAGATTAGAAGGGTCCACCTTGGTCCCGATTCCGCTCTTCGGCGACGCGTAGCGAGCAGACGGAGCCCAGCCGGGCGAGACCGATCGTTTGCTCCGCGGACCGGCTCCCGGTAGCGTGCACGGCCCATGGACAGATTGCGGCAGATCGGTTTTCTCGGACTGGGCACGATGGGTCAGGGCATGGTCGCCAACCTGCTGGCGGCGGGCTACGACGTGTGCGGCTACAACCGCACACCTGGGCGCGCGTCGGCTTTGGTCGCCGCGGGAATGCTGGAGGCCCGCGCGCCGCAGGACTGCGTCGAGCGAGCGGATATCGCGATATTGTGCGTAGCCGACGATTCCGCGGTGCGGGCCGTCGCGCTCGGGCCCGAGGGCGTGGTCGCATCGCTGGCCGCCGGCTCAGTGCTCGTCGACACCGGCACCACCAGCTTGGCGATGACCACAGAGCTCGCTGACGCGTGTTCCGATCGCGGGGTGCGTTTTGTGGACGCTCCGATCACCGGCTCCAAGCTTGGGGCGCAGCGCGGGGCGCTGACCTTCATGGTGGGGGGGGCGGTGCCCGACGTTGAGCAGCTGCACCCGTTGTTCCAGGCGATGGGGCGGCATGTGGTTCACGTTGGCGAGGCGGTGGGCGCAGGCCAATCGGCGAAGTACTGCCTCAACATGACCCAGTCGGTTGTGTTGCAAGGCGTCCTTGAAGGCTACGCGTTGGCCGGTCGACTTGGCGTTCGCGTGGAGAAGTTAGCGGAGATCTTCGAAAACAGCGCGGGCAAGACCGGCGTGGGCTCGTTCAAGACGCCCTACCTGTTCAACGGAGACTTCACCCCGCACTTTCGACTGGCCCTCATGCACAAGGACTTGCATCTCGCACTGGCGGAGGCTCACCGGGCGGGCATCCCACTTCCAGCCGCCTCCGCGACCTGCCACATCTACGATCAAAGCGTCGCCGAGGGACTCGGCGATGAAGACTTCCTGGCGGTGGCGAAACTCGTCGAACGCTGGGCGGGCGTCCAGCTGCGGCCTTGCGATCCGAGCTAGCGTGGGTCGGCCCGCGGCCACGCCCGACGAGCTCCAACTTCGTGGTCGTGACGAGTCCTCTGCGTCCGGGGGCCCACTCGATCGGTCTTTTTGGCGGCCCCGCGCTGCGCCGCGTATATCTGGATCATCTTGCGCTCGGCGATCGCGACCTTCCTCGACCACCTCAAATACGAGGTACGTGCCTCGCCCCACACGTTGCGGGCCTACCGGCGCGACCTCGAGGCGTTCGCGGCGAGCGTCGAGTCCGACCGCGAACCCTCAGCTCCGATGGAGGCGCTGAGCGCGTTCCAGGTGCGGGCCCACCTGGCCAGCTTGCATCGCACCCACGCCGCGTCGACGCTGGCTCGCAAGCTGTCGACGCTCAAGTCGTTCGCCGAGTATTGTCGTCAGCGCGGCTGGCTGCGCGAAAACGAGGTCGCGCAGCTGCATCGTCCGAAGCAAGCCAGCCGGCTGCCCACCGCTTTGCCGGTGGAGGACCTGACTCGTTTGCTGACCGTGGAGGCGGACGCCGACGTGGTGACGTTGCGCGACCGAGCGGTGTTCGAGGTGCTGTACGGGTCGGGTTTGCGAGTCAGCGAGTGCGTGGGGCTCGACCTCAGCGACATCCGTCGAGATGAGGACGGCTTGGTGACGCTGCGAGTGCGCGGAGGCAAGGGCAACAAGGACCGTCTCGTTCCGCTGGGGCGCTTGGGGGTCACGGCGTTGGAGCGATACTTGGCTTGCCGTGACAAGTTGCTTCGAGAAGATGACCCGCGAGCCGTGTTCTTGGGTCGTCGTGGCGCCCGCTTGTCGGCTCGCACGGTACGGCATGCGCTGTCGCGGGCCTGCGTGGCCTCGGGCACGCGTTCCGTCGTCGGCCCGCACGGCCTGCGCCACAGCTTTGCGACGCACCTGCTGCAAAGTGGCTGCGACTTGCGGGCGATTCAGACGTTTTTGGGGCACGCCAGTTTGTCGACCACTCAACGCTACACGCACCTCGACATGGGGCGCTTGCTTGAAGTGTACGAATCGGCCCACCCGCGAGCGCGCCGGTCGGGCGTGGGAGAGGCCGGCGGTGACGCGCATGCGGAGAGCGACGCGCCGCCCTCCCGATCGCGTCGCGGAAAGCCGTAAGCCTCACCTCGTCGCGAGGAGTGGCGGTGGGTCGCACATCGAGCCGGGGAGTCACACCGCGGGATCGCCCCCGGAGGAACGAGGGCGGACCATCTCTTGTCCAGCTGCCGCGGCCCCACCGACCACTCCGGTTAAACTCGTGGTGGCACGCACGCCCGCAACGTCCGCCCGGCGGACAGCCCCGACCACGCCGACTCGGACCTGGTGGCGCGGTTGCTCGCGGCTGTTTCGCCCCTAATGTAACCGTGATGTCGTCGATGGGTGTGCGTCGTGATTCGCGGGTTTTGGCGGTCGTGCATCACGACGTCGGGAGTTTGCCGCTGCGACCGCAGGACTTCTTCGTGCTCAGCCGCATCGACGGTGAGACGACGGCGGAAGATGTGATCGCGGCGACCGGTTTGGCCCGTGTCGAGGCCGAGGCAATTTTGGCGAGGCTTGAGCAGATCGGTGCGGTCGCGTGTCGGGGGACCGGACCGAGCCCGGCTCGCCGTGGGCCGTCCAGCCCGGTCGCCGATCGGCCCCACGCGAGCGAGTCCGCAAGGCTGCGCGAAAGTGCGCAGATCCGACGCATGCGAATGCTTCGCGCCCAGATGGCGGTGGGCCGAGCGGTGGAGGTCGTCCGTGAGCCGGAGCCCGTCGAGGTGGTCGCCGGGGCGGAGGTTGAGCCGCGCCTGGCCGAGGCTGACGATCGTCGCATCGAGCCCGGGATCGCACTGCCGGTGGAGATCCAGCGGCACGCGCTCGCGCTGCTCGACGATCTCGGCCGGATCGATCCGTTCGCGTTGCTCGGTATCACGCCGATCGATGAGCGCAAGAGCGTCCAGCGAGCGTACCATGCCGCCAGTCGCAGGTTTCATCCCGATCGCTACTACGGTAAGCCGCTCGGGTCCTTCGTTCCGCGGCTGACAACGTTGTTCGAGGCGATGACCGAGGCCTACGAGTCCTTGCTTGACGACCGGCGCCGGGCCGATCTCGTCGCGGCGCTTCGCCGACGGCGTTCGGTACCGCGCCAGCTCGACTCCGGCGTGCGTCGGGCCCCATCTCCTCCCGCGGAGGCGGCCGCGTCCCGGGGTGGCGAAGACGCCAAGTTGGCCCTGGCGCGCGCGCGTGAGCAGTACGCCCGTGGGCAGGTGGAGCGTGATGCAGGCCGCCCGGGGGCCGCTGCCTCGTTGTTTCGCCTGGCGTTGGAACTCGACCCCGACAACCAAAGCTACCGGCGCTGTTGGAAGAGTTGTCTCGAGGAAGCGCGTCGCCAACGGGCGAGCCGATCGTTCGCGGCGGCCCAACGACACCTCGAGATCGGGCAAGCCGCGGAGGCGGCGCATTTCCTGCTGGACGCCGCCGAGGCCGACCCGACGCCGATTCACTTGGCGGAAGCGGCCGCAGCCGTGGCCGAAACCGAGCCACATCGCGCGCGCGAGCTCGCGATGCGGGCTCTCGATGCTCAAGCCCGAAGTTCCGATATCGCACCAGCGGACCGCGGGCGCGTGCACATGTGCAGCGCGATCGCATTCTTAGGGGGTGGGCAAGTCCACACCGCCCGGCAGCAGGCCCGTCTCGCGGCCGAGCTCATCGCCGACGATCCGCGTCTCTGCGCGTTTCTCAACTCGTCGAAACTCTCCTAGCTTCATCGCCGACGTCGCCTTACTGACGTAGGTGCAGGCGCCCGCCATGGAACACGTCGTCGGCATCGATCTCGGAACATCCAACACGGTGGTCGCCATCGTTGAAGAAGGCGCACCCACGGTGGTGCCCAACCGCGGTGGCTACAAGACCACGCCGTCGATGGTGGCCGTCTCCGAGAGCCAAAAACGCCTCGTCGGTCATCTTGCGAAGCGTCAGGCGGTCACGAACGCGTCGCACACCGTGTACGCCGCCAAGCGCCTTATCGGCCGCAAGTGGGACTCGCCGGCCGTGCGCACTGCCGAACAGACCTACCCGTACCCCATTGTCGAAGGCCCGCACGGGGATATTCGCATCCGGTTGCAAGGCACGGTGTACTCGGTGCCGGAGATCAGTGCGTTCATCCTGCAAGAGCTCAAGTTGGTGGCCGAGCAGTACCTCGGCGAAGGCGTGGCCAAGGCCGTGATCACCGTGCCTGCCTACTTCAACGACAACCAACGCCAGGCAACCAAGGACGCCGGTCGAATCGCCGGTCTGGATGTCATTCGCATTATCAACGAGCCGACGGCGGCTGCGCTGGCCTACGGGTTCGGCAAGGATCTTGAGCGCAAGGTGGCGGTGTACGACCTCGGTGGGGGCACGTTCGACGTCTCGATTCTCGATATCGGCAAGGGCGTGTTCGAGGTCATCTCGACCGCCGGCGATACCTTCCTCGGCGGGGAGGACTTCGACGGCCGCGTGGTCGATTGGCTCGTGCAGCAGTTTCGAGAACAAACGGGGCTGGACGTGCGAGATGATCGCATGGCACTTCAGCGACTACGTGACGCCGCCGAAAAGGGGCGCTGCGAGTTGTCGTCCGCTCACGAGACGATTGTCGACCTTCCGTTCTTTTACACGTCGCCGGGAGGGGAGACTCACAATCTCAACGAGCGACTCACCCGCGACCAGCTCGAGGACCTCACTCGAGACTTGGTCGAGCGGACGGTGGAGATCTGCGAGCGCACGCTGTCCGATGCCCAGATCGCCCGCCAAGACCTCGAGGACGTCATCTTGGTCGGGGGGCTCACCCGCATGCCGTTGGTCCAGCAGATGGTGACCGAGTTTTTCGGCATCGAACCGTGCCGAGGGGTCCATCCGGACGAAGTTGTCGGGCTTGGCGCGGCGATCCAGGCGACGGCGTTGGCCAACGATGACAGCGATCTGCTGCTGTTGGATGTGACGCCCCATAGCTTGGGCATCATGATCGTCGGAGGCCACTTTCATCGGCTGATTCAACAAAACACCACCGTTCCCACCAGCGCGACCCATACGTTCACCACGGTCCGCGATGACCAGACCTCAGTAAAGATCTTGGTGTTGCAGGGGGAAGCCGACCAAGCCTCGCGCAACGAGCTGTTGGGGGAGTTTGTGCTCAGCGGCTTGCGCCGCGCCGCGAGGGGCCAGGTGCAAATCGAGGTGACGTTCTCGATTTCAGCCGACGGGATCGTCTCCGTCTCGGCGAAGGATCTCGAGACCGGGCGCGAGCAGAGCATTACGGTCACGGCGAGCAGCGGACTCACCGAAGAAGAATTGGCGGGACTCGTGGAGCAAAGCCAGGGTTACATGGTCGAGTCGCGGGCAAGCGAGGAACTCGAGCGCCACCGTCAACGCGTGCAACGCCTCGTGAGCGAAGTTCGCGAGTTGCATCCCGAGGTCGAAGGGATCATGAACGGGACCTCCTTCGGGCGCGACGCAATCGCCAAAGCCGCGGCGGTGCTGGATCGGGCGGAGCACGAGCTCGCCCACCACGACACGCGCGCCCTGTCCGAACTCGGCGAGAGCCTCGAGCGCACGCTGAACATGTTCCGTGGCGTGGTGACGAAGACCAAGATCGCGCGGTAGGCTGCTCGCTACGGCGTCGGTTCGCGTGCCGAGGCTGGTGGATGGCGAAAGCGCTGTCGCGGCAGTTTGAGAAACCGGGTGGCAAACCACTCAACCTCGCGCCGGAGGTCGTCACGGGAGCCGTCGTTGTAGAGCACGTAGTCGGCGCGGCGAAACTTCTCTTCGTCGTCCAGTTGCGCGGCCATGCGGGCCTGGATCTCCTCGTCGCGCAACCCATCGCGCGCGCGCACCCGCGCCACGCGAATCTCGGGCGCCGCGTAGACTACCGCCACGCCGCGCATGTCTTTCTCCAGGCCGTTTTCAAACAGTAGCGGGACCTCGTACACGACAAGTCCGTGACCGGCCGCCGCCAGCCCGGCGAGCACGTGTTGATAGCGCCGCTGAATACACGGATGGAGAATTGTCTCTAGCTGCTCGCGTCGGCTGGGGTCCGCAAAGACCAATCGACCCATCGCGCGACGGTCGAGCTCACCGTCGGCGGACAAGACTTCCTCGCCGAATGCCTCGACGACCAGTGCGAGGCCTTCGCTCCCCGGGCTGACCACCAGGCGTGCCAACTCGTCCGCGGCCACGACCGGCACGCCGAACCCGGCGAGTAGGGCGCCAACGGCCGATTTGCCGCTGCCGATGCCTCCAGTCAGGCCGTAAACGTCCATCTCCGCGAGGGTAGGCAGTCGCCGACGCGATGTATAGTCTTCGCGCGCTCATGCCCGACAAGGCCTCATCTTGGCGCGTCGTCGATTCGGCGTTCGAACTCAGTGCGCCGTCGATCGCGGAGTGTCCCGCGCAAGGCGTGCCCGAGATCGCGGTGGCTGGGCGTTCCAACGTGGGAAAGTCGAGCTTGCTCAACGCGATTTGTGGCCAGCGATCGCTGGCTCGAGTCAGTCGTACGCCGGGGCGAACTCGACTGCTCAACTTCTTCGCCGTGCGCTTGCGCGGGCCCAGTGGCGATCTCGCCCTGCGACTCGTCGACTTGCCGGGCTACGGCTTCGCGGTCGCCGAGCGCAGCGTTCGCGCGAGTTTCGGGCCGATGATCGAGGGTTTCTTCGCCGGGCGTGGTGCGCTGTGCGGGCTCTTGCTCTTGGTCGATGCTCGGCGCGACATCCAAGAGCCCGAGTTGCAGCTGCTCGAGTACATGTCGCGTCGCCAGCTGCCGACGCTGTTGTGCGCGACGAAAGTCGACAAGCTCAAGGCCGGCGAACGCGGGCTGGTTGCGGCCAAACTTGCGAAGCGAGTCGGCGTGGCGCCGCGTGACGTGTTGCTGACGAGCGCACGGGATCGCATCGGCTTGGGTGCCGATGACCGATTCGGGGGCCTGCCCGATCAGATGGCGCGGCTCGTCAGCGGCGAGGTTGCGTGAGCAGCCGAGTGGCCACGTTCGGGGACGTGGAGAACCTCGATGGACTCGATCGGCTCTGCTTCGCCCGCCCGTGGGGGAGGGAAGCGTTCGGCCAGGAGATCGCGCGCAGCTACGCGAGTATCCTCGTCGTCGACGGTGCGTTTCACGGTCTCGCAGCGTCGATCTGTTGGTGGCGCGTGGCGGACGAGGGCGAGATCTTGCGGGTCGCCACCCATCCCGCGCATCGGCGTGGCGGGCTCGCGCGTCGGCTGGTGGCCGAGTGCTTGCGCCGTGTTCAGGGCGCTGGCTGCGATCGCGTGCATCTGGAGGTGGCCGCCAGGAATCGGGCGGCCCGTGGGCTCTACGCGGCGATGGGCTTTCGCGAGGTGGGGCGCCGGCCAGGCTACTACTCGACACCCCTGGACGACGCCGTCCTCCTGCGCTGGCGAGGCGACGGTAGACGCAGCGAGGGATCCGACCTATGACTCGTGCCGTGTCGATGGCACACCTCCCGGCTCGGCGGGTCGAGCCCGAGCCGCTCTCTACGGGGGGGCGTCGTCAGCTTTCTGAGGTCCCTGTGCCTGCGCAGTTTCGTGAGGCACCGGCGTGTTTTGGCGCCGAGATGCGTGGGTCATGAACGACGCGACGATCGATCCGAACGCGGTCGACTTGGCGGTTCGTTTTGGTCCGCTCGAGCTCACAAACCCCGTGATGACGGCGGCGGGATGCTTTGCCTACGGCCAGGAGTTTGCGGCGTTCATGGATCTCCGGGCACTGGGAGGCCTGTCGACCAAGGGCATCTCACCGACCCCGCGAGCGGGCAATCCCCCTCCGAGGATCCATGAGAGCGCGAGCGGGATGCTCAACTCAATCGGCCTCGAAAACGTCGGGTTGGAGGCGTTTCTCGCTGACAAGTTGCCCTATCTCGCGGACCTCGGCGTCAGCGTGTGGGTCAACTTCTTCGGCACCGATTTTGATGACTACGTGCGTTGCGCGAGCGGGCTGGAGCGCGGTCGTGGGCGAGGAATCTCCGCCCTGGAGATGAATATCTCGTGCCCGAACGTCACCAAGGGGGGTATCGAGTTCGGCACCGTACCCGCGGTCGCGCACCGGCTGACTCGGGCCTGCGGCGAGGTCACGGACCTACCCATCGTGGTGAAATTGACGCCGAATGTCGGTGACATCGTGGGCATGGCTCAAGCGGTACATGAAGCAGGTGCCGCTGGCGTGTCCATGATCAACACCCTCGCCGGGATGGCGATCGATGTCCGGACCCGACGTCCTCGCCTGGCCTCCACCTACGGCGGGCTTTCCGGCCCCGCGATCAAGCCCGTGGCCCTACGCATGGTCCACCAGGTCGCGCGAGCGCTGCCGGAGCTGCCCATCTGTGGGTTGGGTGGGATCTCGACCGGTGCGGACGTGGTGGAGTTTCTGCTGGCCGGCGCGACATGTGTGCAGCTTGGCACGGCGAACTTCGCCGAGCCGGCGGCGGGGATTCGGGTGCTCCACGAGCTTCGGCGGCTGGTGGCGGCGCTGGGGGAGCGGCGGGTTCGAGACCTCGTGGGGACGTTGCGCCCGGTCGACGCCGACTGACGGCGGCAATCCACAAGGCCCGTGCCGGCTGTCGGGCCCCAGGCGTCCAACGGGGTCGCGGTGTCGCGGCATGCGAGGGTCGCCGAGCGGCGCGGGCCGAGCCGCTGTCGCGGCCGAGGGGGCGGCTTTGCCTCGCGCCGCCCGTCCCAGGACCGGCCAACGGGCCGTTGGCGGCCGCTCGGGACCGTAACGAGGTCGTACCGCGCGGAGTGTGCGCCAAAAAGGGTGCGCCGCATTCCTTGCCGCGTCGCAGAAGCCTCGGATACCGTGTTCCTGCGTGGCATCTACGGCGATTCCCTGGCGAGCGCGGCTCACCGCGGCGATGCTCAAGCGAGCCCCCGACTGGCCGGCGTTTGCCGCGACCAAAGCGATCGGCACCGCTGCGCGACTCAAGCTCCCGCGCCCTGTCGTCGGCGTCGCGGTGTCGGCGTACAGTCGGTACTACGGGGTGGCGCTTGACGAGGTGGATCCCCTGTCGCACGCGCGAGGGTACACGAGCTTCGATGAGTTCTTCACCCGTCAACTCCGAGCGGGCGCGCGCCCGATCGATAGCGGCCCCGATGCCATCGTATCTCCCTGCGACGGACGGCTGCGCGGCATCGCATCGATCACTGGCGCGGCCGATCGTGTGGAGGCGAAAGGGCACGACTACACGCTCGGTGAACTGGTCGGGGACAATGAGCTCGCCGCACGATGTCTGGGAGGCGAGGTCGTGACGATCTACTTGCACCCTCGCGACTATCATCGCGTGCACACGCCGGTCGACGGGCGGGTCGAGCGGGTCCAGGCGATTCCCGGGCGTCTGTTGCCCGTCACCGACGCGTCGCTGCGTTGCGAGCCACGGCTGTTCGCTCGCAACGAACGGCTGGTGCATACGCTGGAGACCGAGCGCGGGCCGGTCGTCGTGGTGATGGTGGCAGCTTTTGGCGTTGGCCACATGACTTGCGCCTACGCTCCGGTGCCGGCACATCCTCGCGTGCCGCAAACGCATCGGCTCGAGCGCGCGGTCGAGCTGCGACGCGGCGAGGAACTTGGCCGTTTCCACCTGGGCAGCACCGTGGTGATGCTAGTGCCGCCCGGTTGCCGCACCCTGGAGTCGATCCGCGTCGATGAGCGGTCTGGACGAGCCGTGAGGCTGGGAGAGCCCCTCCTCACGTGGCGGGGGGCGCAGGCATGAGCTGGAACGTGTCCCGTGCGGAATGGCTCGCGAGCCTGCGCGGCGAAGACCCGGTCGCGGACCCGTCACCGGAGCCCCTGGACGCGCTCGACCAGGAAGTCGTCGATCGATTGCGGGGCCGCAGCCCGAGCCGCGGTCGCGGTCAGGAGGACAAGTCGGGCGTCGTGGTGGCCCTGGGCACCGCCGCCCCGATCACAGATGACGCGGAACGCGACCAGCCACCACCGGCGCCCGATGCCGAGGTGTGGCGACCGCAACCCCCCGGCCAAGCGACCGATGCGGCCCCCGAAACGGGGAGCCAGGTGGCTCGCGGCGCATTTCGACCACCACGTGCTCGGGGGAACACGCACCCCGTGCCCGCGAGATCTCGACGCGAGCCCGCCCCGTTCGCGTCGCCGTTCGCGTCGGTGTCGCGTCCGTCCGACGCGACACCGCGCACCGACGGCAGCGGACGCGCAGGGGAGGCCCCGGTCGATGCCCCGCGTATCCCGGCGTCACCACCGGAGGGGATGCCCACGACGAGTGCGGCGCTCGACTCTCAAGGCGCGCAAGACGTGCCTCCTGCGGTGGAGCTCACGGCATCGGTGCCGGCCCGCCCGCCCGAAGGAGTTAGCGCGACTCGGGCCGCGGCCGGCCGCGCTCGCGAGCAAGTGGGCGAGACTGCGTCTGAGCGAGGGTCCACGACTCCCGAACCAGTCCGTTCGAACGATGCCACCGCGTCTGGGCTGTGGAGCGGCACCATGCCCGACCCTCCGGAGCCGGTCGGAGCCCAAGCGGCGGCTTCCGAGACGGCATCAACTCGTCGCGGACAAGTCCGCGGCGTACCGCCCGGCCTCACGCCGGACGAGCCACGGGTCGAGCTGGATCCAATCGAGCTCGATTCAATCGCGCTGGAGCCGACCGAGCCAGATCCGCTCGAGCCAGATCCGCTCGAGCCAGATCCGCTCGAGCCAGATCCGCTCGAGCTGGATCCG
>QKPP01000322.1:60163-63805 GCA_006508105.1 Myxococcales bacterium FL481
GCCAGATCCGCTCGAGCCAGATCCGCTCGAGCCAGATCCGCTCGAGCTGGATCCGTTCCCTGGGGCGCCGGGCAAGGAGGGCGCGCGAGCTTTCGCGCCGCCGGTGGGCTCGGCGGACACGGAACGCTTTCCCACCCTCGAGCTCGAGGCGGTCGTCGAGCCCGGTCCGCCACCGCGATCCAACGATCGCGGAGCCGTCGACGACACGGTCGATGCGGGTCTCGGGGCGCTGGCCGATGCGGCCGAGCGGGGCATCGCCGACATGTCGCCGGGGCTCGAGCCTCCCCGGATCATCGACGACGCACGGCCGGACGCGCCAGACCCCGAGCGGCCGGTGGGGCGGACGGACGCCTCGCATGACGACCTCGCCGATCCTCCGGCGTGGGCACCGTCTCTCGAGGCGGAGGACCTCTCGTCACCCGAGGACGTGGTCGCCGTGTCGCCCCCCGATCCGCCGGCCGTCATTCCGTCGCTGACGCCAGACGAGCTTTTGCTGCCCGAGGACGTGGTCGCCGTGCCGCCCGACGCTGCCGACGTTCCCGCTGCCAACGACGATCCAGACGCAGCAGCGCCGGTGGCCGGCGCCGCAGCACCCGACGAGGTGTTCGAAGAGGCCGAGTTGGAGCCGGCGGAGCTGCATCACGATGAGCTCGTCGAGGTCGTCGAAGATGAGGCGGAAGACGCAGAGCCGGCGGAGATCCGCACGCCACCAGCGCCTCCGCCGCCGACGCCGGGCCCGACCAAACGTCGGCGAGCGTGGCTCGACGACACATTCGGCGAGCAGTTCGCAGCGCTGGCTCCGCGCGACGTCGCCGAGTCCGCGGCGCGCGACGTCGAGTTCGTGCTGGCGAGTTGTCTCCTCGAGCGGGGGGCACGGGTGCTCGACGTTGGCTGCGGGCTCGGCCACCACGCGCTCGCTTTTGCGCAGCGTGGCCTCAGCGTGACGGGTCTCGACAGCTCGAAGGCGCAGCTCGCCCAGGCGGCCCGTCTCAACGACGCCGCGGGTTCGCCGGTGACGCTCCGCCACGGCGACATGCGTCAGCTGGAACTCGACGGGGAGTTCGACCTGGTCACCTGCTTGGGCTCGACGTTCGGGTATTTCGACGACGAGCAAAACGCAGCTTGCCTGGACCAGATGAAGCGTCAGCTCTGCGCCGGCGGTCGTCTGGTGTTGCAGGTGCTCAACCGCGACTTCGTGGTCGGCCATGTGCCAAGCCGGTCGTGGTGGCAGGGACGTGGGTGCCTGGTGCTCGATGAAGCGGACCTCGACTTTGCTGAGAATCGCTTGCAGATCGACCGCACTATCGTGTTCGAGGATGCCCGGCAGTTTGAGCACCACATGTACATTCGCGCGTACGCGTTGCACGAGCTTGGTCGCATGCTGGCCAGCCTCGGCATGCGCATGGTCGAAGTGTCGGGAAGCCGCGCGACGCCGCGGCACTTCTTCGGAGCTGCGTCGCCGGACATCTGGATCGTCGCGGAGCGCCGCACGTAGTCACCCGGCGGCCGGGGCATCGGTTGCGGTGTGGCCATGACATCGTTGTCAGGCGGCGGGTGGGATGTCGCCAGCTAGTGTAGGTCGGACAAACGTCGTTTCTGACCGCGGCAGAACCGCTGCGCGCATGGCGCTGCGTGATCCAGTGGGCGCTCAAATGCAGAAAAACGCCGGCTAGGAGAACATTTTCGCTGACAGCGGGTTCTAACCAAGCAGGTGCGAGTGATCGGGAGCTGGAACGTTGGGCACCTATAGAGCGTAGCTACTGCTAGGCGCGGCTTGTTGGCGTCCTTCTTGCTCTGACAATCACGTGACCGCCCCTTGCGCTCGCCATACGCGGTCTTACGAAGAAGTAAAGCTAGTTGTTGGCAATAAGGGCGACCGGCCCGTTGTTCTTACTACCAAGACGGCGTTTTGATTCGTCTGCCGAGCGTTTACCCCCCACCCGACACGAGGCAACTCATGGCAACCCGCAAAGTCACCCGTGGATCCCCCCCCCAGCTGGTTCGATCGAACCGCCCGAGATCCTGGTCTCAAGACGCGCGGGGGCGTAAGCGACAAGCTCGTTCGCAGCGTTCCGACGACGACGACCCTAACTTTCTCGGTGTCTACTTTCGGGAGATGTCGGAGCTTGACGTGATGACCCCCGAAGAGGAGTTGGCCGCGGCGATGCGCATCGCCAACCTTCGCCTCGAGCACTGGCGGGCGCTCTTGTCGTATCCGCCGTTTATCGACGGGGTGGTCGCGCTCATCGAGACCAACGTCGACGCCGAAGATGTGCCGACCCGCGAGCTCGCCGAGCTGCGGCAGGCTTCGCGGGCGCTTCGCGATCGCGAAACGCGTGCCAACAAGGACGCCTATGAGGCGGCCGTGTTGGCGCTCGCCACCCGGATGGGTGATCTGGACGTGGACGGCATCGTGTCCGCGATGATCCAAGCGGATCTCCACACATTCGAGGCGGGTCACCGCCACGGCACCACGCTGGTCGTGACCCCGCCGCGTCAGGGAAGCCGTCCGTACAAGACGTACTGTCAGCGCGTACGGCGGAGCGAGACCGCGTTGCGCACCGTCAAAAACGCGTTCGTCAAAGCGAACCTGCGGCTGGTCGTGTCCATCGCTCGCCGCTTCAATCACGGTCGGATGCCGCTGCAAGACCTCATCCAAGAGGGCAACATCGGTTTGATGAAGGCAGTGGATCGTTTCGATCACCGTCGAGGTTTTCGCTTCTCGACGTACGGCAGTTGGTGGATTCGCCACGCGATTAGCCGAGCGATCGCCGACAAAGGGCGGGCGGTACGACTGCCGGTCCACATGATCGACTCGTACCACCGTGTCACCAAGGCTCGCCGCGAGCTCGAACTCAAGCACGGGCGCGAGGCCACCAACGAAGAGTTGGCAGAGCACACGGGCTTGGCGGCCTCCAAGATTGAGAAGATGGGCAGCTTGTTGCTCGATCAGGCGGTGTCGCTCGATCGTTCGGTGTCGGATGAGGACGGCCGTCGCGTGGTCGATCTCCTCGAGGATCCCGACGCCGAAGTGCCGGGAGAGCAGCTCGAAGCGGATACCCTCAACGGCGAGGTGCGGCAGCTGATCGGTTCGCTGCGGCCGATCGAGGCAGATATCCTGCGGAAGCGGTTCGGCCTCGTGGACGAACAAGAGCTCACCCTCAAAGAGATCGGCCGTCAGTACTCGCTGTCGCGCGAGCGGATCCGCCAGTTACAGGAGCAGGCGCTGGGCAAGATCCGGCGCGAGCTCAAGCGACGCGAAGTCATGTAGCCAGCGCCGGTGTGCGGCGCCGGCCGACGCGTCGCCCGTCTGTCTGACTCGAACCAGGCCGCGAAGAGATCCTCTTCGCGGCCTTTTTCGTGGTCGCGGGGCTCGAGGGCTCAGTCGTCGAGCCGCCGGCGGCCGGCCAGTCAGAACGCTAGGGGCAGTCGTCGGAGCCGAAGCGTTCGAGGAGTACCTTGCGGGCCACCGCGGCCAGCCGAGGCATGCGCGCGGATGCCTCACAGATTGCCGCCCGCGTGCCATCTGTCGCGTTCGGCAAGCGGCGCAGTGCCTCTAACATGGCGGCGGCGACTTCCTCGTCATCTTCCGCGGCCAGGGCCGGCGGCAGGATTGCGGCGGCGCTGTCCGGCTTCGCGGCG
>QKPP01000322.1:63815-73008 GCA_006508105.1 Myxococcales bacterium FL481
CTGGCGACAGCGGCCGTGCGCAGGCCGGTCGGCACGTCGTCATCCCGATCGATGATGTCACCGGCGAGCGCGGCCGCCGGGTCTCCCCCGCATCGTCCAGTCGCGTGGAGGGCCGCTTGCGCGACCGGTAGGGCGTCCCCGTCATGGTGCTCGACCGCCTCGGTGAGCGCGGTCATCGTGGTGTCGCTACACGGCGATGCAACGCGGGACAGGGCGGTGCGTCGGACCTCGGGCCAGGGGTTCTCAAGGGCGTGGCCCAACCAGTTGGCATCGACGGCCACAGACCCGTGCTGGTAGCCGTAGCGGGCGAGTCGCGGTTGATCGGCATGGGCGAGGCCCAGGTCGTTGGCGAGCGCCGTGGCGCGCTCGGGCGACAGGCCCTCCGCGGCGAGCCAACCCAGGATCTCACTGGCTTGCACGTCGCGGCGCTCGGGAGCCAACGCACGCCGGGAGATCTGCTCGAGTAGGGCGGGCACGCCGGGGTCGGGGGAGCGCTCACCCAACAGTCGGATGGCGGCGACGCGCGGCTCAAACGGCAACGATTCCGCCGCGGCCACTTGCACCAGGTATCGCCCGAAGGCCGCGTCCCGCGGGTCGGCGACCGCGGCCCAGGTGTACAGCAGGAGCGCGGCTCGACGGGGGTCCGGCTCCGCGGGCTGCACGCGCGCGAGGTGGCCGCGCAGTGCGTCGCGATCGTCCGCCGATGCTTCCGCCCGCTCCGCGAGTGCGCGCCGGAGGTGCCGCTCCAGCGTGGGATCTCCGCGCCCGATCGTGTCCAGCAGGGGCGTCAGCTCGGTGGGCGCGAGCAGGCCAACCAGGTCGCTCAGCAACCGGCCGCGCACTTCGGTGGCCAGTCCCCGATCGTTGACCAGCGCCGTCAGAGTCGGTGTCGCGTCCGACCCCTGGGCGACGATCAGCGATCGCCACGGCTCGAGCAACACGTCGTACGCTTGCCCACCACGACTCGGGCCCAGGCCGCTGCTCTGCGCCGCGCCGCGGCTCGTGGCCGCGACGAGCGCCTGCGCAAACCGCGGGAGATCCTCGGGACGAGCGAACGTCCCCAACACGTTCAGTAGGCGATGGCGGGCCGCGGGGGCCAGCTCGGTTTGCAGGCGGGCGTGTAGCGCCGGCACGGCCAGGTCCGGCGCCGCTTCCAGGCGGCCGCGGGCTTGCAGGTAGCCGCGCCCACGATCGTGAAGGACAAGCTCCACATCGCGCGAGGCCGCCGCGGCCGTGTAGGGGCCCTCGGGAGGCGCCGCCGAAGTCGGCGGGGCGGGCTCGGGCTCGGAGGGCGCGCCGTTCGCGAGGTTGGGGACCAGCAGGAAGGCGGACGCGAGGGAGGCCTGCAGCCCGAGAACAAGGATCTGGCAGGGAGATGGGTGCATGGTGGGGAGAACCGGGCACGTCGCCCGCGCTCCCGCAGCTCGACGCAACCTCACAAGTTTGCCACAGCCGCGTCGACTTGTGGCACACGCCCCGTGACCGCGTGCCGGCGGACAAGTGCCGATGCTCTCCCCAGACGACTTCAGCTACGAGCTCGACGAAGGCCTGATCGCGCAGACTCCGGCCGAGCGACGCAGCGCGGCACGCATGCTGGTGGTGGGCCCGGGGGCTCCTGGCGAGCTGGAGCATCGACTCGTGGTCGACCTGCCCCGGTTGCTCCCCCCGCGCGCTTTGGTGGTCCTCAACGATACCCGTGTCCTGCCCAGTCGGCTGTACCTTCGACGGGTGCTCGACGACCGCGAGTTCGAGCTGCTGCTGTGCGAGCCGGGGTCGCCGGCGTCGAGCTTCGGCGCATGGGTGCGCGGCGCGAAGCGACTCGAACCGGGCGACGAGTTGGCCGCACACGATGTGGCCGTCCGATACCGCGATCGAGACCCCACGGACTCCCGGGTTTGCTGGTTCGAGCGGCTGCGCGGGGATCTTGACGACCTGGTGCGCACGCACGGGCATCTTCCCCTGCCGCCTTACATCGCGCGGCCCCAGGGAGCTACTGGGGACGATCTCGAGCGCTACCAGACGGTGTTCGCCCAGCACGATGGCTCGGTGGCGGCGCCCACCGCCGGCCTGCATTTCGACGACGAGATGCTCCGTCGCATCGACAGTGTGTCGCTCACGCTCCACGTCGGTCCGGGCACGTTCTTACCGATGGAGGTCGCGGACGTTCGCGAGCATCGAGTGGGGGCCGAGCGCTTCGCGGTCTCACCCGGCGCAGCCGAGCGGATCGAGCAGGCCCGCCGAGCGGGACGACCCATCGTGGCGGTCGGCACCACGGTCACGCGAACGTTGGAGCACGTTGCCGCCCAACACGACGGTCACGTCGTGCCGGGGTCCGGGATCACCGACCTCGTCATCGGCCCCGGACACCGGTGGCGAGTCGTCGATGCGTTACTCACCAACCTTCACCTACCAAAGAGCAGCCTGCTCATGTTGACATGTGCGTTCGGAGGCCGCCGCCGCGTGCTGTCGGCCTACGCCGAGGCCGTGCGCGCTCAGTACCGCTTCTATAGCTACGGCGATTGTATGCTCATCCCCACTCGCCGAGGATCGGAGGGAGCGGATGACGACTGAATCGCTCCGTCTCGATCCCGCCGCGGACTTGCTGGCCGGCATCCAGCCTCCCGCGGCGTCACCGGGCCGATTCGAGGTCGTGGCCACCGACCCGAGCGGCCCCGCGCGCAGCGGCCGGCTGTGGACGCGACACGGCTGCGTGGAAACGCCGTGCTTCATGCCGGTGGGGACCTACGGGGCGGTCAAGGGCCTGTTGCCGGCGGACCTGCGCGAGGTCGGTTCGCAGGTGATCTTGGCCAACGCCTACCATCTGGCCCACCGTCCCGGCGCCGAACGGGTGCGCGCGGCGGGAGGCCTGCACGGGTTTATGGGTTACCCCGGGCCGATTTTGACTGATTCCGGCGGCTACCAGGTGTTCAGCCTGCGTTCGATGCAACGCATCGACGACGACGGCGTCGACTACCGCACCCATTTCGACGGCTCATTGCATCGGATGACCCCCCGCAGCGTCCTCGAGGTGCAGTCCGCCCTGGGTTCCGACATCTGCATGATTTTGGACCACTGCCCGCCCGGAGACGCCTCGGTCGCGACGGTTCGCGAGGCGATGGATCGCAGCACGCGATGGGCTCGGGCCGCAGCTGATTGCCGAGCGGACGTCCTCACGCCCGGGCAGCTGTGCTTTGGGATCGTCCAGGGGGGCACCGATGCCGCGCTGCGCCGAGAACACCTCGCCGATCTAGTGGATCTGCCATTTGACGGTCTCGCGCTCGGCGGGCTCAGCGTGGGCGAGCCGATCCCCGAGATGCACCGCACAATCGCCGAGATCGCGCCCCTGATGCCCGCGGACCGTCCTCGGTACGTGATGGGGATCGGCACGCCACTGGACTTGCTCGTGGCCGTGTCGTCGGGGGTCGACCTGTTCGACTGCGTCATGCCCACCCGACACGCTCGCAACGGCCAGCTGTTCACGTTCGCCGGGCGGATCAATCTGCGGCGATCCGAATTCCGTGACGACGATCGGCCCGTCGACGAGTTGTGTGGATGCGTCGGCTGCCGCACGTTTTCTCGCGCGTACTTGCGCCACCTCCACGAACAACGCGATCCGCTCTATGTGCGCCTCGCGACCGCCCACAATCTTTACTTTTTTCACGAGTGGGTGGGGGTGATGCGGCGTGCTTTGCGCGAGGGGCGATTCGCGGCCGTGGCCGCGCTACTACGATCGCTGGGGGCGGCGGCAGAGTCCCACGCGGGTTCGTCTTGACCCTCGCCGCGCGCGTCTGATACTAGCCCGCCACCCGCGCACGCTGGAGCAGGCGTCAGCCCGTCAGTTTGTGCTTTTTGGCGGCGATACTCCGCTGCACGCTCGCAACATGCCTGGCTCACTCGTACCCCCGCCGCCCGTCACGCTGCTCGCCGAAGCGGCTCCGGGATTGATGGACAGCGGCCTGCTGTCGATGCTCGCGATATTCGCGGTCGTCTATTTTTTCCTGCTGCGCCCCATGACCCGGCAGGAAAAGGACCGCAAAAAGCGGCTGGTCGACCTGAAGAAGGGCGACAAGGTGGTGATTGGCGGCGGTATTTTGGGGCGGGTGAGTAATCTCGACGAGGCGGTCGCCGTGGTGGAGATCGCCGACAAGGTCAAAGTCCGCGTGCTCAAGAAAGACATCGTCGATCTGCAAGAGCACGCCCTCAAAACCGACGACAAAGCGGCCAAAAAGGCCTCCAGCTCGTCCGCTGAATCAGCGGACGGTGCGTCGGCGAAAACCAAGGATAAGAGCTAGTCGATGCGCCGTTTCGTCAAGCTCAAGGCACTGATTCTCGCATGTTTGATGGCGGTCGCCGGCTTGGTGATCGCGCCTTCCATCGCGAAAATCGGCGGTTTTGCTCTTCCCGAGTGGATCACTCAAACCTTCACGCGCCAGTTCAAACTCGGTTTGGACCTCCAAGGAGGTCTGCACCTCGAGTATTCGGTGGCCGTCGACGAGGCCCTCGAAAACAAACTCGACCGCGTCTCGGCCGAGCTCGATGCGGCCTTTCGCGAGAAGAAGGACCTGGAGGTGGAGATCGAGCGGATGGGGGTCAAGGGCCTCAAAATCCGCCTACCGAGCCCCGAGGACATGCCCGCCGCATCCGACGATGTGCTCGGAGTGGCGTACGGCCTACTTGAGCGCAAGCCCGATGAGGTGGGGGAAGAGGGCGAGGACGAAGGCGTCATCGTGCTCGAGATTCCCGAGCAAAACCTTGTGGACACGCGCAAGGCCATCGTGGGCCAGGCTCTCGACACGGTGCGACGTCGCGTCGACGCGATGGGCGTCGCCGAGCCGAACATCTACCCGAAGAATCGCTCCATCGTGATCGAGCTGCCGGGGATGAGCGACAAGAGCACCGAGCTGCGGGCCGCCGGCGTCGCGGCGGCAGAACAGCTCGCCGGCATCCTCCGGACCGATGACAGCGTCGACGTCCGCACGCGAGAGCTGCGGGCCGACCCCGGTGCGTTCACCCTCACCTTGCCGGACCAAGACGCGCGGGATCGGCTGCGCGAGGTCTTGGGTGACCGCCTCTCGTCCGACTGGGTGCTTTCAGACGATCGCGTCGGGGCGCAGTTCCAAGTGCTCGAAGACGACGCCGGGGCCACGCCCGATCCGAGCTCGGTCACGCTGGCTCTCACGGAGCGGGCCCGAGACGCCATCTTGCAAGACTCCAACGAGTTTCGACGACTGCTCGACATCATCGAGCGCGCGGCCGTGCTCGAGATGCACATGGTCGACGACGAGACGCCCTTCGGCGAGACCGGCCAGCCGTATCTGCGGGCTCTCTACGAGGCAAATCTGGTGCGGCAGGGGATGGGCATCGCCGTCAACGTCGACGCCGACGACTATGGCGGGAGCCGCAGCGGTCCCGACGTGAAGCACGTCAAAGAGCCGTACTACTTCCAGGCGAAAGAGCGCGAGACTCTCGAACGTTTCTTCGCCGAGCTGCCTCCACAGTGGCAGTTGCCGCCGGCATTCAAGATCGCATACGGCAAGATTCGTGTGCGAGTGCGCAAATCTGGCGAGACTGAAGAACTCTGGCGGACCCACATCATTAAGTCCCGCGCCGACGTGACCGGTGAGTACATCGTCAGCGCCAATGTGGGCTTCAAGCAGGATACCGGGGTGCCCGAGGTGAACGTGAAGTTCGATCGCATCGGGGCCGACATTTTCGACACAATGAGCGGCGAGAACATCGGTCGCAAGATGGCCATCGTGATGGACGAAGTGGTGGTCTCCGACCCGGTGTTCCAAAGCCGCATTCCCAACGGGAGCGTGGTCATCACGCTGGGGAACAAGCCCGGCAAGTCGATCCGTGAGGAGGCCAACGGGCTCGTCAAGGTGCTCAAAAGTGGTTCTCTGCCCGCCCGTCTGCAAAAAGAGTTCGAGATCCGCGTGGGCGCAGATCTCGGGGCCGACTCTGTCGCGCGCAGCTTCGAAGCGTTGGTCATCGGACTGGCGGCGGTCGTGGTGTTTATGGGGGTCTACTACCGCCGCTCCGGACTGATCGCCGTGGTGGCGCTGCTGCAAAACATGTTGCTCGTCCTGGCCGCCATGTCGCTGTTTCGCGCCACGCTGACCCTTCCGGGCATGGCGGGAATCGTGCTGACCATCGGGATGGCGGTCGACGCCAACGTCATCATCTTCGAACGGGTTCGTGAGTACCTGCGTGAGGGGTACACTGCGCGGGCGGCCATCGAGGCCGGCTATGAGCGCGCGTTCACGACAATCTTGGACTCGCAGCTGACGACCGCGATCGCCGGCATCGTGCTGTGGCAGTACGGCTCGGGCCCCATCCGCGGGTTTGCCATCACGTTGCTCATCGGCATCGCCACGTCGATCTTCAGCGGTGTGTTCACCACCCGCGTGTTTTTCGACTGGCAGGCCAACCGACGCGGTTTCGACCGGGTGTCCATCTAGGAGCGAGGCCGCCATGAAGTTTTTTGAACTCGTTCCCTCCGGAACCCAGTTCCAGTTCGTCGCCCGCCGCAAGCGCTTCATGCTGTTGTCGCTCGTGGTCGTGCTGCTCGCGCTCGGGTCGTTGTTCGCCAACCAGGCCAATCCTAGCCGCGGGCAGGCGCTCAACTTCGGCATCGATTTTGTCGGGGGCTCGCAGGTGCGCTTGGCTTTGACCAAGGATGTCGAAATCGAAGAGCTGCGTGACGTGCTAGGGCGCGAGCACGACGGTTCGTCCGTCGTCCGCGTACCGGATGCCGAGCGCGAGGTCATGCTGCGGGTGCGTGACGTCATCAGCATTGCAGAAGAGACGTTGGGCGAGTGCGAGGCCGCACTGGGACAGTTGTCGGGGGCCAAGCTGCGCGAGGGCGGATTCGAGCACCCTCCGGACACCAGCAAGATCTTTCTCAAGTTCGACGCGCAGCCGAAATACGCCGACATCGACCGCCTGCTGAACGAGGCGGGTTGCAGCGGACAGGCGACCGCCGGTGTCGGCAAGCCCGAGGACTTTCCGGTTGAGTTCACCTTGGTCGGCGTTGGCGAGAAGCTCTCGGCCGAGCTCGATGCCGCGTTCGGCGAGGGCACTGTCGATCGCATCGTGTCGTCAGAGACGGTCGGCGCCAAAGTGGGCGCGCAGCTCAAGATCGACGGCGCGAAATCGCTGCTGTACGCGATCGGCTTCATCTTCTTGTTCGTGATGTTTCGCTTCGACCTGCGGTTTGCGCCGGGGGGCATCGTGGCGCTGTGCCACGATGCGATTATCGTGGTCGGCGCCTTCGCGCTGACCTGGCGCGAGTTCAATCTGCAAAGCATCGCAGCGCTGTTGACCATCATCGGCTACAGCATCAACGACACCATCGTGGTGTTCGATCGCGTGCGCGAGCGGGTGGCGCTCAATCGTGACGACCCCATCGCGGAGACCACCAACGCCGCTCTCAACGACACGCTCAGCCGGACGATTCTGACCTCCGGTACGACGCTCGTCGTGGTCGTGGCGATCTGGGTCCTCGGCAGCGGTACGATCCGAGACTTCGCATTTGCCCTTTGTGTCGGCGTGTTGGTGGGCACGTACTCCTCGCTGTTCGTCGCCGCGCCGGTCTTTCTGTGGGTCAACGAGCGCTTCTACAAAGGCGAGGGGCATCTCATCGACCTCGATCGCGCGGCACAAGAGGGCACGGGGACGCTGTTGGGCGGAGCGGCGGCCGCCTCCGATCCCGATCCGTCGGAACCGGCGGGGCCGTCGACGGATGAGGGCCGCTCTGCACCGGGTGGTGGGGAATCCGCGACGACGCCATCCGGCGAGAAGAAGGCCAGCCGTCGTCGTCGCCGGCGTCCTCAGAGTTGATGGAATACGCCGCGCCGTCGCTCGCGCGGCGCGGCCGAGCCGATTTGGCGGATGCCGATTGCCAGGGGCTCGCCGAGGAGCTGCGCGAGCCACGTCGTTGCGTCGAGTTGCTGGTGTCTCGGGGCGTCACGACGCCAGCGGACATGCGTCGCTGCCTCGCGCCGCGTCTCGCGGACCTGCGCCCGCCCGCCGACATGGCGGGATTCGCCCAGGCGGTGGAGCTGACGAGCCACGCGATCGACCGCCAGGCGCGATTCGGCGTGTTTGGAGACTACGACGTCGACGGGGTCACCACGGCCTCGATCCTCTCGATTGCCCTGGAGTCCTTCGGGGCCAGCGTCGTGGCCTCGGTGGCACGCCGCGACGAGGGCTATGGGTTGACCCTGGCGGCCGCCCGACGCTTCCACGAGGCCGGGGTCAGCACCCTCCTCGTGGGAGACTGCGGTACCTCTGACCACGAGGCGCTCGCCTGGTTGGCCGCCCGCGGTGTGACCACCGTGGTGATCGACCATCATCAAGTCCCCCACGAGTTGCCCCCCGCCACGGCTCTGATCAACCCGCATCGTCGCGATTGCCGGTTCGCGTTCAAGGGTCTGTGCAGTGGTGGCGTGGCGTTTTATCTGGCCGCCGCTTTGCGGACAAGCATGCGACGCCGAGGACGTGGTGTCTCGTTCGAACCCCGGGCAGTGCTCGATCTCGCGGCGCTGGCCACCGTGTGTGACATGGTCCCGCTGCAGGCCGAAAATCGGGTCATCGTGCGCCATGGGCTCGAGCAGATGCGTCGTCAGTTGCGACCGGGAATCGCCGCCATGCTGGCCCGCAGCAAGGTCCGACCGGGTCCATCGATCGACGAAGAACATCTGAGCTTCCAGCTCGGTCCGCGGATCAACGCGGCCGGACGACTGGGGTCTGCGATGCCGGCGTTCGAGTTGTTGCGCAGCCGTGCCGCGGTTGAAGCGTCCCCCTTGGCCGATCGCATCGAGTCGCTCAACGCCCGCCGTCGAGAACTCCAACGGGGGGTCGAGCTCGAGGCCCAAGCTCAGCTCGAGACCGATCCGGCCCGGCTGGCGCTCGCCGGGCTTGTCGTGGCGGAGCGCGACTGGCCCGCCGGCGTGGTGGGCATTGTCGCGGCGAGTCTCACGGAGCGGTATCAGCGTCCGGCGGTGGTCATCGCGATCGACGAGGCCGGGGGCGTCGCACGCGGATCGGCTCGGAGCTGGGGCCCCATCGACGTGCGACAGGCACTGGCCGACAGCGCGTCGCACCTGACTCGCTTCGGGGGCCATCCGGCCGCGGCGGGGGTGACCTTGAGGCCGGATCAGATCCCGGCGTTCGCCGAAGCCTTCGCCGA
>QKPP01000314.1 GCA_006508105.1 Myxococcales bacterium FL481
CGACGACGACGACGACGACGATGACGATGACGACGATGACGACGACGACGATGACGACAACGACGACAACGACGACAACGACGACGACGACGACGACGACGACGACAACGACGATGACGACGACGACGATGACGATGACGATGACAACCCGTCGCTTGCGGAAGACATCCGACTCACCCTGGTGGACATCAACCAAGGCGTCTCGATCGCCCTGGGAGGTGACGGAGAACTCGCACCTCCCTCGGAACGCGTCGCTCCGATCCTCGAGGGCCGCGCCGCCTTGTTTCGCGCGCACTTCGAGCTGGACCCGGGCTTTTCGAGTCGAGAGATCCTCGCGCGACTGATCCTCACCAACGACGACGCGACGGAGACGTTCGACGACCAACAGCTGGTCGATAGCGACTCGGACCCGCTCGAGGTCGACAGCACATTCTCGTTTCTGATCGACGGCGAACACATACGGCCCGACACGACGTTCAGCCTCGAACTACTCGAAACCGACGGAGGGGGCACCGACCCCAGCGAGCCGCCGCGTCTACCGGAGGAGGGAGCGGCTGAGCTCACCGTAGATCCCGGCCCGCGCGAGTTCAAAGTCGTGTTCGTGCCGGGTCATTTCAACGGCACCACGCTGACGATCACGGACGAGTCAAAACAGCGGTTGGAAGACGCACTGATGGGGGCGAGCTCGGTCGAAACGGTGTCCATCACCTGGCGCGATCCATACGAGCAAAGCGGCCAGCTCGAGAGCACCGAAGCCGGGTTCGACGTGATGGATGAGGTCCGCGAAAGCGACGGCCTGGCACCGAACCATTACGTCCAGATGTTTCTCAATCGCGATGGCTGCTGCAACGACGCGGATGACTTCCAGTGGTCTGGAATCGGCGGCGTTCCCGGCGACGGCATGACGGGATGGGCCGTGAGCGGCCGCGCGTCGATGGTGATGGCCCGCGACGGCGACCCCGGCAACAGCACGGGAACCGCGATCCACGAGCTCGGCCACAACCAAGGGTTGTCACACGCCCCCTGCGGCGGCGCAGCCGGTCCCGACGAGAACTACCCGTACCAAGAGCCAGACTTTCCCCAGGCGGGGATCGGGGTGCAAGGCTACAACCTCGTGAGCGGTCGCCTGTACGACCCGGCGCCGGGCAGCGCCCAAGGCGGGGACTACTACGCCGACTTCATGTCGTACTGCTGGCCGTACTGGTGGAGCGACTACAACTGGGCGAAAAACGCCGTGCGAGCGAAGACCTTGTCGTCATGGGACCGATCCACACGAGAACTCACCGCCCAACGCTTCGTCCGAGCCGTCGTCCGCCCCGGTGACAGCACGCCGCACTGGACCGTACTTCGAGTGCACGCGGTGCCAGCCGAGGGCTCAGCTCAGCGCCTTGCGGGCACCACGGCCTACATCGACCACGGAGCGGCCAAGACACCCGCGCCGGTTTTCGCCGTGGACCTGTCCGAGGGGGACCGACGCATGCTGTTCGTTCCGCTGGACGATGCGGTCGATCTCGAGACGGCCGCGCTGGAACTCGCGGGCAGTTTCCGAGCCCGCACGCGCCTGCGCGACGTCCGACGTATCGGCGGCCCCGTGGCGGATCGCCGGTAGCGGACCGGCGTTTCGCACCCCGCACCGCACCGTGGACCGATCCCCGCGGCACGGTCGGTTGTCCGCCGACCATCGCGACGATAGGTTCGCGCGGTGGGCCTGCGAATCACAGTGGCCGGACTCCGCGACGTGGCGGCGATCGTGGAACTCGAGGACCTGGCCGGTCGCATCTACGCGGAAGCGGGACTGCCCGCGGACCTGCCGGGGCTCACGCCCGGCGAAGTCGAACACGCGATCGCCAGTCAAACTGTGTGGACCCTCCGAACCAGCGAGGATCTGATCGTGGCGTTCGCGTTGTGCACCGCCCACCCCGACGCGTTGCATCTACGCGAACTCGACGTCGCACCGGCGTGGATGCGGCGCGGCCTGGGGCGACGCCTGGTCGAGCACGTCGTGGAGCGGGCCAGCGTTCGCCACGTCCCGGTCACCCTCACCACGTTCCGCGACGTCCCGTGGAACGCTCCGTTGTACCGACGCTACGGCTTTCGCCTGCTGCCAGCCTCGGAGCAACCGCCGTGGCTCGCTGAGATTTGCCGCGCCGAGCGAGCCGGGCCGCTCGGTGCCTGGCCCCGGGTCGCGATGATTCGCGCCCCCACTTGCTCCGTCTAGGCCGCTTCCCACCGAACCGGCTCTGAATGCACGGCGGGCACGGGAGGCCCTCGGTCGCGGCCGGGGCCGGACGGGACGATCCGACACCGGTTCCACGCGTGAACGCATCCCCGCCTCGAGCGCGACGTGATCGCCCCGTCTCGCTCCACCCGCGTCTCGGTCCTCGGTCGGCCCCAGGGGAGGGCCGGTACGACCGGACGCCAGTTCCACGCGAATAAGATTCCCGCCTCGGACGAGAAGTGATGGCCGCTTCTCGCTCCACCCGCGTACCGGCCCCGTGTGGGGCGGCGCGTGGGCTTTTCGAGTTTCGCGGGTCCACCGGCGCGCAACTGCACCGCTGGGCTGGCGGAGCACGCCGCGCACAACTCGCGCCTGCGCTCGACGGCCACGCGCTAGCAGACCGATCCCGGCCGACTCCGGGCCGCCGGCCGATTCGAGCGAACCGGAGACGGGACGCATCCGGGGGCCCCCGAATCGGCCGCGCCCGTAATCAGTGTGGGGAAGCGAACAAGACCCCCTCAAGTGCGCCGGTCCCCTGACGATAGACGGTCATCTCCGGACACTGCCGTTTTAGTATGCTGAAACACTCTCGAATCCGAAACACTGCCCGACTCTCTCTCGCCGCCCTGCTCGCGACCGGGTGCGGCATCGCTGAGCTCGACGGCTTGTCCGGGGACGGCCCCGATCTCGATGATGAAGACGGGTTGCTGGCTCCCGACGACACCGAGGGGGTCGATGAGGACCTACCGGACTCGGCGTCCAGCACCGGCGAAGTCGACGATCAGGGCGCCGGTCCGCAGGTCGAGTTCGACTTCGACTGCATCAAAATCGATCGCGCCGAAGAGCCGCTCATCGTTCCGCCGGCCGGCTTGCGCGTCAACTTTCGCGTCCGCGACTGCAACGGCGACCCGGTGCCCGCCCTCTCGCCGAGCGACCTCAAGGTCATCAACGACGAGAAGGGCGAGGAATTCGGCACGGGCAACGAAGGCGGAGGCATCTCCGACTTGGGAGTTCCGAGCAGCTACGGACTGTACTCGGTCATTGCACTCGATATGTCGGACTCGATCTTCAAACGTGGTGCCGTCGACCACGTCCTCGACGGCGCTCTCGAGTATCTCGACAAGATCGCGGTGTCCCCTTCGCCCGACACGATCCACGAGGTGGCCGTGGTCGCGTTCGGTCGGCCCGAGGCGTTTGAAGTGGTGCAGTCGTTCACTGGAGACCACGCCGAGGCCCGCGCCGCCATCGAATCGCTGCGCGACAGCGAGAGCCGAGGCAGCACGGACTTGTACGGCGCGTACCTCCAAAGCCTCGAGATGGTTGAGGAACGTGGCGCCGAGCAGGCGCTGTCCGAGCGCTTCTTCGTCGTACTCACCGACGGCACCCACGAGTCCGGCAACGAGGCCTACCTGCGAGATCAAGCCCTGGCGAGAAAAGAGGACGCCGCTTCGAATATCTACGTCATCGGGATCGAGGGCAACTACGACGCCGAGAAACTGGCCGAACTCACCACCACCAGCGAGAATTTTGTGCACGTCGACGACACGCTGGCGCTGCAAAACGCATTTTCTCGCGTCGCCAAACGGGTCGACGCCGCGTCGCGCAGCAACTACGTCGTTGGCGTGTGCTCACCCATTGCGTTGGGCCAGCAGTCCTCGCTCACCATCGAAGTGCGACTCGATGGCAGCGACGGCAGTGAGCCAACGGACGCGGTCACGTTGCCGTATAACGTGGCTCCGCTCAATGGCGACGTCGCGAGCTGCAACCCCTACGATATTGCGCATAGCCAGCTCGCGTGCGACGACGAGGGGATCTGCAGCCTTGCCTGCGTGGAGATGACCTGTGGCTGCGATGCCGGCATCAAATGCGGCACCTGTGGCGAGGGCAGTATGTGCTCCGAGGACAACGTGTGTGTTCCCGGCGAAGGGCCGGGTCCTGGTGAGGATAGCTGCGCTGAAGACGGCGACAACGATCCGCCCGGTGCCGTCGGCATCGAGATCGGAGAGATCGAAGCCAACCAAGGCGTGGGCGTGACGTTGATGCGAGACGACAGCATTGTCGAACCCGCCAACCGCAATGCACCAATTGTCCGCAACCGGCCCGTGACGGTGCGTGCATCGTGGAGCCTTGAGTCGTCGTGGCAACCCCGCGAAGTGTTGGCCCGGCTGCGGCTGTACGACGCCGAGGGCTTGGCCACGGTGTTCGACGACTCGCGCACGATCGACGCGGCGAGCCAGTTCGATCGCTTGGACGGCAGCTTCTTTTGGCAGATCCCGGCCGATCTGATCCAGCCGGGTTCACGCTACAGCGTAAGCTTGCACGAGATCGACGAAACCGAGCCGGGGACAAGCCCAGCTCCGCCGGCACGGGTGCCGGAAATCGGTTCATCCGACCTCGGCGTGCGTAACGACCATGCCAAGCTCCACGTGACGTTGGTGCCCGTTCGCCACCAACTCAACGATTGCGACCAAACCGGTGACGCCGCGGGCATGCGAGAGGTCTTCCACGCCGCGATGTACGCCCAGTACCCGGTCCAAAGCCTCGAACTGGCCGTCCACCCCACGCCGTACACCTTCGGCCAGGCGCTGACTCGCGACGGCTGGACCAGCTTGGTCTCGGGACTGGCCCAGCAACGGGTCGCCGACAACGCGCCGGCGCATACCTTCTATTACGGAGTGGTTCGCGCCTGCGGCTCGACGCAGGGGATCGGCGGCGTCGGATTCGTGCCTTGGAACGCCGGGAGCGTGGGCTCGGCTCAGTACCGCACGTCGGTGGGCTTGGAATCGGTGCGCGTGTTCTTGCACGAAATCGGCCATAACCACGGGCGCAAGCACGTCGCGTGCAGCGGCAGCGAGGCCGGGGTGGATCCCGGCTACCCCCACCCCGGTGGGGTCATCGGAGTGTGGGGCCACGACCTGCACACGCTCGCCTTGCATTCACCACAACGCACCGACTTCATGAGCTACTGCGGAAACAACTGGGTCTCCGACTACGGGTGGGGGCAAGCCTACGACACCATCGCCGAGATTGCGGGCTGGTCGCATCAAGGGCCGCGCCTGACCGCGGACGATGTCGTGTTGACGGGCCTCATCTCTCCCGATGGCCGCGCGATCTGGTGGACCGCCCCCGGCCGAGTCGAGGCGCTGGCCCAAGCCGACGCTCCCGCGTTGGAGTTTCGCCGCGGCGACGAGCTGATCGCGAGTGTGGTGCCGGCCTACGGAATCCTCTCCGATGATCAAACGCTGGTGATCTCGGCCCCGCTGCCGAACTCGTTCGATGAAGTCACGAGCTTGCGGCACGTGGCGGGCCCCGTTGTTCATTCGCATCAAGACCACGTCCACCACCACGCCCGACAAGCGTGGCCTTCGGTGGTGCCCTGGGCCTCGACGCCCACCACCAACGTCAGGCGTCTCGACCTGAACTAACTGCTCCGCGACCGGCTTGGCGCAACCGGTTGCACTCGTCGGGGGGCTTGGCTAGGTTGAAACCATGCTGGACTCGCCGTTTCGACGTCATGTAACCGTGTGCAGCACGTTGTACGGGCTGTGCGTCGCCAGCTGCCAAATGGGCGACGAAACGACTGCCGGGCCCGGGCCGAGCGAGTCACCAGCCGAGACAAGTGACGCTGACGACGAGGACGCCGGCCAGGCCGAGACCGGCGATGACGCGACCGGCCCGAGCGACACCGGCAGCGACGCCGGCGACAGCGCCGACACCAGCGGGTCGGGAACGGGCAGCACGGAGTCCACGAGTACCTCGGAGAATCCGGAATTGGCGTCGCTGTATCCCCTGCGAGTCGGAGCTTGGTGGCGCTATCGCATCACGGCCGACGAAGGAGCCGACCAGTTTTGCTCACCAGGAGAGTGGACGTCGACGGTCGAAGATGAAGCACCGCACGAAGACGGCGGCAGCACCTTCCTCAAAAGTGGGGTGTGCTCGACCGAGCGCTGGCACTACTACGCCACCGCGGACCAAGTTCGCTACCGTTCGGCGATGAGTGACACCACTCCCTGGTCGGTGTTTCTCGACCTCCCCCCCGAGGCCGGTCACGTGTGGGAGCCCATCCCGGGTGGCCCCGCGACCTTCGAATGGCAACCGGTCGAATCCGTGACCGTGCCCGCGGGGACGTTCGACAACTGCTGGCTCCGGGCAACCCACAACGGCGCACTGGCGGCGGCGGACTGGGTGTTTTGCCCGGAGGTGGGGCTCGTACACGTGTTCGGCGACGTCGGCAGCGTCGGCACGTTTCAAGCCGAGCTGCTCAGCTTCGAGCTGTAGCCCAATCACTAGTTGGGCAGCACGCCTTCGATCCGCGACGTGTCATTGACTGAGAACTCGTAGCTTTCCACGCGGATCTTCGGCGCGAGCAACTTGGAGTGCGGCACCGGGAATGTCGAATTCGGCCACCACTGGTCGTTGATCAGCGAACCGGGGTCGGCCAACACCGGATGCGTCAGGTCGTGCCGATCGACCCAGGCTTGGAGGTCGGAGACCGAGGGCGACTGTTCGCTGGCGTTCTCAATGAGCAGTGTCAATACCATCAGTCCCTGGTCCTCGTACTCCCGATACCGCGCCTCCAGCCTGGAGGCATGCACACTGCAAGCACCTCACCACACCGCCGCCGACGACACGATGATCGCGAGACGGCAGTACTGGTACAAGCGCACCGCGTCACCGTTTTGGTCGATCAGTTCAAAGTCGAACGGACGCCCGCCCTTCACGACAATGCCGTCGGCCTCGAGATCGAGACACGAGGTGCCATCGTCGTCGTCGCCCGAATCACTCGAGTCATCATCGTCATCGTCACCCGTGGCGTCTCCAGTGCCGTCGTCGTGGGTGCCCCCCGTCGCGGAATCGTCCGAGTTGGGCTCCGTGCTGGTGGCGGTGCTAGGTTCCTCCGCCGCCGTGTCGGCATCCGGGTCGGCCGCATCGTCCTCGGTCTCGGTATCCGTCGCCGGCTCATCAGAGCCCGGCTCGTCCGCCGCCCCCGATCCGGTTGCGGTGGCCTCGGCGCCGTCACCCGAGCCGCTCGACGTCTCAAGCGATGCCTCCGCCTCCCCGTCGCCGTAGACCGGCTGCAGCACCAACTCGCCGCAAGCGGCGAGCGAGCCGATCACCGCGAAAACCATCATGCGCAGCTGAGCGGGAGTGGCCACCTTGCGTCGTACGGTACCACGAGTATCCGGGACCGCCGGCATCTCCGAACCCGCCGAACCCGTCGCGCGGCGACCCTCGCGGCGCGCTGCGCCTGGTCGCATAGCTGCAAACCCAATGCGAGTGGAACGCGAATCCCAACTTCCTGGCTCATTTTCAGCGCAATCGGTATTCAAGACCGAGCGCGGCGATGGCCAATGGCCGTCCGGCCCGGGCGACCTCGCGACGATCGAAGGTCACGACAACTCGCGGCAGCGACCAACCGAGGCTAGCCCCCATGTAGAGCCGCCATCCGCCCGTGAGCGCGACGTAGAGCCGAGCGAACGCCGTGGGGATGGCGGCGAATCCGGTGGCCACGCCCCCTTCTAGCGGGTCAACCGCCTCGCCGCGCAACGAAACGAACCAGGCCGCTGCCGCCAGCCCCAACGCCGGGGAGAGCCGGGCGTGGGGCCACGGCCGCGCGAGGACTCCCACCGCGAGTCGAGCGTGACGCCAACGGGTCGATCCGCGATCGTCTCGCACGGGGGACACCGCCATGCCGCCGCTGAGCGAAACATCGATACCGAGCCGCGGGGCGAGGTCGCCAGTGGCTCCCAACGCGAGGCCAACCAGCGGGCCAGCGCCGCCGGGTGTCCCTCCGGCCAACGCGGCCGCACGCAGTCTCCACGCCTGCAAGCCCGACGAAGCCCCGATGCGCTCGCCCTCGGTGTTCTCCCCCGGCGCCGGCGCGACGTCGCCCGAAGCCCGGGCGTCGGTCGGTGCGGCCGGTCCCGCCACCGGCAACTCCAGCACACCCGCGTGCAACACCTCGACCGTGTACAGCGCCGCTTCCTCCGCCGCTTCCCCGCGCGTTGGCGCGACCAGATCTGCCGCTCGTCGAAACGCGGGTCGATCTTGCCGATCGGCCACCCATAGTTCCACCCGACCCGACTGGCCCACCCGACGAACCCGCACGGCCGCTGCGGCCGCGTGCACGCTGGCGTGCGGCTTGAGATCGTTCGCATCTGGTCCCGGCCAGGCCCCATCGACCACGTCGACCACCTCATAGCCGGCGGCACGGAGCTCCGCGGCGATCCGCAACTCGGCGCTGCGCCACGCGGCCCCCCCGGCGTCGATGCGGGCCCGGACCAACACCACCGTCGGTTTGGCCGCGTCGACTGGAACGCTCGGTGCCGCGGCAGCAACCGAGTCGCCCGATGGTGCCGGCGCGAAGGCCCAGGCGCACGCCAGCGCCCTCGCCACTCCGGCGATCAACAAGCTACTCCTCGGACAGCACTGAACGAGCGAGTTCGCTGTACGGCCCGTCGGGCTCGACATCGAGGTATCGCCGTGCCGCTCGCTTCGCTCTCTCGCCCTCTCCACTGCGACGCAGCGCATCGATCACGCGCCCCATCGCTTCGGTTCGCAGGGCACCGCCCGGGTTTTCGCGTACGTACTGCTCGAACCATGCGGCGGCCGCATCATAGTCGCCTTGAAGATCGAAGGCGACTCGGCCCAACAAGAAACAGGCGAGACGAGCGTGTCGGGTGGCCGGGAAACGCTCACGTAATGCCGACAACGCGGCGTGGGCTTGCTCGCCCTGGCGAGCGAGTCGAGCCGCGTCGGCCAGTTGCTTGAGCTCAGCCGCATCGGTGGTGGCCAGCAACGAGTCGAACCCGACGCGCTCCGCTTCATCGACGGCCGCACGCCACTGGCCGCGACGGGCCAAGGCCTGCCAGGCCGCGCCCGAGGATGGGTCCGCCCCGCCCGACTGCGATGGCCGAGACCCCCGACGCGTGCGACGGGGCGACGACTGGCGCGGCCCGGGCGGCTCTGGTGCCGTCGCCGAAGACTCGAGCCGCCGTGTAGCTGCCGTCTCGCCGAGGATCGCCCCGGGTTTGGTCGCAGTCGCGGCCCGTGGCGAGGGCTCGCCAGCCAACCCGCCGCTGAACTCGGGTCCCTTGCCGTCGTGACCTCGATCGGCCGCACGCGAGT
>QKPP01000012.1:0-8359 GCA_006508105.1 Myxococcales bacterium FL481
ATGACGACGACGACGACGACGACGACGACGACGACGATGACGACGACGACGACGACGACGACGACGACGATGATGATGACGACGATGACGACGATGATGACGACGACGATGACGGGGACGATGACGATGACGACGACGACGACCCGAAGTTTGACATCGGTGATCCCGACCCGGGCACGCCACCCGACACGAGCGACGAGGAGGACTTCTCTTACATCTGGATCGCGAACGACCTGGACGACACCGTTTCTAAGGTGGACACTCGAACGCTCGTCGAGCATGCGCGCTACGTTGCCGGAGGCACCGATCCCTCACGCACCTCGGTGAATCTCAACGGGGACGCGGTCGTGGCCAGTCGCGGCATGGGTTGGGGAACCGCCGGTGTGGCCAAGTTCTTCACTCGCCAGTCCGACTGCGAGGAAAACGATTACAACGACGATGGAGAGTTCACGACCTCGGGTGGCAAAGAGGACGTCCTCGATTTCGGGGAAGACGATTGTCTCGCCTGGTTTCTCGAATTTCCGGGAGCCATGAGCAACCGGCCCATCGCGTGGACCACCGGCGTCCAGGGGGCCGATGGGCACTGGAACAACGCGAAGGTTTGGACCTCGTACACCATCGGTAATACCCATACCATTGTGCTGATCGACGGCGATAGTGGGAGCGTCGATGAGGAGGTTACCATCAGCCTACGCACGTATCCCTACGGCGGTGCGGTCGACGAAAACGGCGATTTTTGGATCATGAACCGCGAGGGGGAACTGGCTCGCATCGAGCTCGAGACCATGGCCGTGCACGAGTACCCCACCTCGATTCGGAGTCTGTACGGCATCGCTATCGCGCGGGATCAATCGGTGTGGGTCTCTGGCGACCTCAGCGACACGCAACGATTCGACCCGATCACGGAAACCTACGAGGCCATCCCTGGCACCAAAGGACTGGGGTTGATGGTCGACATCGAGAATCGGGTTTGGATCGCGGGGACGTACCAGGGGGCGATCGCCAACCATTTGATTGGCGTCAACGGTGACACCCTCGAGGTGATCGGCAGCTACGACTTCGGTAGCCCCGAAACCCGTGGGATCTCGATCGACTTCGAGGGGTTCGTGTGGATGGTCGATCGCACCGATACGGCCTACAAGTTCGACCCCGAAAGCGAGACGCTCGCGGGCAAATACCAAGAACTCAGCATGCCGTACACGTACAGCGACATGACCGGGTACGGGTTGAGCGTCGCCAATCCGAACATTCCGATTGAATAGCGGGCGGCGGGCCACCGGCACGTCGCGTGGAGCGCCGACGAGCTGACGAGGCCCGGTTCGATGCGCCGCCGGCTGTCGTTTCGCGGCCTCGACCCGCCGTCTCGGCCCGGTAACCCGGTTCGGTGAGCGCCGGGTCGTCCGCGTGGGACCCGACTCGATCGCCGCGCGACGCAAGTCGGGCCAGTGCCCGGAGCTGTTCGAGCGCGGGCCAGAAACTGTGTTACACGCGGTATCGCGTGACCCGGCAAACCCCGCCCAGGTCGGATGTCAGTCGGCGTGTGCAGCACGCGTTGGCGCGATTCGGCGACCAGGCGATTTCCGCTCAAGTGTCGGGTCGGCGGGGGCTCGCATACTGGTTCGATGGCGAGGCGTGCGTGGCCTACCGCGTCGCTGGTCGCACGCGGGTGGTGGCTGGAGTTCCGTTGGCTGCCCCGCCGGATCGGGTTGCGATCGCCCGGCGCTTTTGTCGGGTCGCGGCAGCGGCGGGGGATCGCGTGGTCTGGTTCGGAGTGGACCGCGAGTTCATCGAAGCCGCCCACGGCGGCGCAGTCTCGGTCGATAGCGTGGCCATCGGCTCGGAGCCGATGTGGTCGCTGGCCGCGGCCCATGATCGCGCGCGCGGCCTCGACAGCCAGTGCCGTCGGGCGCGACGCAAAGGCGTGACGGTCCGGGTCGCGTCCGCCGACGAGGTGGTCGCCCTGACCGGCCTCCGTGGGCGCATCCTGACGCTTCTGGATCGCTGGTACGCCACGCGCCCGATGCCCGCGATGGACTTCCTGGTGCGGGTCGAGCCCTTCGAGCGCGGCGCCGCCGAGCGGCGGTTCTACGTGGCCGAACGCGGAACTCGGCTCGACGCGCTCCTCATCGCGTCGCCGATGCCCGCCAGTCGCGGTTGGTTCTTCGAGAACATCATTCGCGATCCCCACGCGCCCAACGGCACCGTCGAGTCGTTGCTGTGCTTCGCCCTGGACCACGCGCGTGAGCGCGGCGACGCGGTGGCGAGTTTGGGTCTGGCTCCCCTTGCTCGGCTCGACGCGGGCGGCGGACGCCATCGGCTGTTGCGTTGGCTGTTGCACACGAGCTATCGCCGTCTCGGCACGCTGTACCGGTTTCGTACCCTGCACACGTTTAAGGCCCGAATGCGTCCACATCGTTGGGAGCCGCGATACTTGGCGGTGCTCGACGGCCGGGTCGGCCTTTCGGCGTTCTTGGCGGTGGGACGGGCGTTCGCCGGCGGGAGCCTGACGCGGTTTGCCGTCGCCCTCGTCCGACGCCGGTTCTCTCCGCGGGTCGAGCATCAGCTGCTCACGGCGCATGGGCGACCCCGTCTGGGGCGGCGCGGTGTCTAGCCGCGGGGGATCCGAGTTCGCGCCGACGATCCGCCGGCCCATCGCCGGAGGGCCTCAAGACCCAGCGGCCCTCGTCGATGGTCCTACTGGGAGGGCAAACATGGACGTTTCATCCGCCGCGGCGACCCAGTCGAGTCTCACGGCCGCGATTTTGGTCAAAGCGCGGCAAAACCAACAGCTGCAGGGCAAGGCTGCCGTCGATCTGATTCGCTCGGCCTCGCCGGGCCCCGCGTTGCCCACGTCTGGGGTCGGGCAGCACGTCAACACGATCGCGTAGCGCTCAGCTTGGCAACCCGCGGCCGAGCGCGAGCCAGCGCGGGTCGTCGGCCGGGTTCTTGCGTCATGTGCGGCGGAGGGGCGCGGCGCGACCGTGCGCGCGAGGCCCTCGGTGGTGCGGTCGCCTGCGCTTTGCTCCGGCTCGCAGGTGGGGGGCGCGGCGCGACCGTGCGCGCGAGGCCCTGGCCGGCCGGGCAGTCTTTTGCGGTCGGCTCACGCGGGGCGCGTGGACAGCTGGGGCGCCAACGTGAGTGGGTGACGCTACGCGATCGTGCGGCCCTGCGATACGCTGCGCCGAGCGAGCCGGGCTCGCCGACGCCAACCCGAGCAGGCCGACCATGGGTATCGCTGACATCGTTGTTTTTGTCCTCTTCGTCGTGAGTGTCATCAGCGTGGGGTTGGTGATGAGCCGGGAGGAGGAGGGGCACGGGCGCAAGAGCGCGCAAGACTACTTTCTCGCCGGGCGGGGCCTGTCCTGGTGGTTGGTGGGGTTTTCGCTGATCGCCGCCAACATCTCGACCGAGCAGTTCGTCGGCATGACTGGCAAGGCGGCGGACTGGCTCGGACTGGCCATTGCGAGCTACGAGTGGATGGCTGCGATCACGCTGATCGTCGTGGCATTTGTGTTCTTGCCGACGTTCCTGCGTAGCGGGATCTACACCATCCCCGAGTTTCTCGAGTATCGCTACAACCCGTTTGCCCGGACCATCATGGCGATCAGCACGATGGTCATCGTGGTCGGCGTGCCAACGGCTTCGGTGATCTTCTCGGGCGCCAAGGTGATCACGGTGTTCTTCGAGGGCCAAACCCTACTCGGGCTGGACTTGGGGGACATGACCATCGCCTCGTGGCTCATCGGCATTTTCGCCGCCATCTATGTCCTCACGGGTGGACTCAAAGCCTGTGCGTGGGCCGATCTGATTCAAGGTGCCGCGCTGATCCTGGGGGGTCTCGTCATCGTGTACCTCGCCATGGGTGCCCTCGAGGCCGCCGATCCGGTGCAATTGGCTGCGACCGCCGCCAACCCTGACGTCAGCGTCGACAAACTCGCCAACAGTGGCGCTTTGGGTCGGTTTTTCGAGCTCAACGGCGGGGACCTGCCGCAGGGCAAGCTCCACATGGTGCGGCCGGGTGACGACCCCGAAATCCCCTGGACCGCGCTGGTGGTGGGGCTGTGGATCCCGAACTTCTTCTACTGGGGTCTCAACCAGTACATCACCCAGCGGACCTTAGGCTCGAAGTCGTTGGCCGAGGGACAGCGCGGCGTGGTCTTCGCCGCGTTCCTGAAGCTGCTGATTCCGTTCTTGGTCGTCGTGCCCGGGATTTTGGCCTTCAATCTGTTCAGCGGCGATCTCAAGACCCAGGCCGATCGCAAGAATGCTCCGGTGGTCGAGGCCTTCCACGCCGGATCCGACGACGTGTTCGTCTTCACCGATACCTTCGCGGGCCATTACCCCGAACTCGCCCAGGCGATGGTGACGCACAACGAGGCGCGCACCGGTCAGACGGCAGAGCCGATCCCCGTCGACGGAGATCCGAATCGCACGGGGACACGGCTGCGCGACGCCAACGCCAAGCTCGTGATCCACGCCGAGCAGCAAGGCGTGCCGCTGGCGCAAAAGCTCATCGGTTACGACTACGATGCCGCGTTCCCGACCTTGCTGGCGAATCTGCTCGAGCCGGGCTTCGGGCTGTTGGGTTTCGTGCTGGCGGCGATCTTCGGTGCGGTGGTGAGTTCGTTGGCGTCGATGCTCAACTCGGCGTCGACGATTTTCGCGATGGACATCTTCGCCAAGATCCGCAAGGACGCCTCACAGACCGAGCTCGTTCGCGTTGGGCGGGTCTGCGTGCTGGTGTTCGTGTTGCTGGCGATCTTCATCGCCCCCAGTCTCGGCGCGCCACAGTTTGGCGGCATCTACACGTTTATCCAAGAGTTCCAAGGCTTCATCTCGCCGGGGATCCTCGCCATCTTTTTGTTCGGCCTGCTGGTCCCGAAAGCGCCGCGCATGGTGGGCACGGTGGGGCTGATCCTCAACCCGATTCTGTACGGGACGCTCAAACTCGCGGCGCCGTCGGTGGCGTTTTTGGATCGGATGGCGATCTGCTTTTTCATCGTCGTCGCGGTTTTGACCACACTGACGATCCTGCGCCCGTTGGCACAACCGGTGACGTTGCCAGTCAATGAGCAGATGAACATGGCCTCGCCGAAGGCGGTGCGAGTCGCGGGTGTGGTCGTGGTCGGGTTGACCGCCGTGCTCTACGTGGTGTTTTGGTAGCTGGTCGCGCAGGCACCGACCGGCGCGGGAAGGCGTGCGAGCCGGGTGTCAGCGTCGGCGCGCTTGCCTCTCATGGGGTGGAACGGCCACCGACCGGGCGCCGCCGGGCCAGCTCGCCTGCGTCCGGGCCGATATCCGCGTCCAGACGGCCTCGGACGCCCGCTTTTCCGGCGCGGCCAAACCCGTCATCATGCGGCGTAGATGATCCGCCCGGCCTCGTTCGCCTGTTCTGCCTTGCTCTGTTTGACCTCGGCGTGCACCCCTGGTGTCGAGAACCCGTCCGCGCAGGCCCCCGTGCCCCGTCCGCCCGCACCGGCGGCCAGCTCGAGCACCTCCGTCGAGCGGGTGCTCTCCGCGGACGCCGTTCATCTGGTCTGGGAGAGCCCCGCGAAGCTAGGCGAGCTGTGTCAGCGTGGACTCGATCGCGCCGCAGAGATCAAGGCCCAGCTGCTGGCGAGCACGGGCACCACCGCGGTCCGCACGCGGGATAACACGCTCGAACCGTTGGATGCGATCGATCGCGTGATCGACGACGTGTGGGGTCCCGTCGGGATCATCCAAGTCGCGGGCCCGTCGTCAGCCCTACGAGACGCGGCGAGCGAGTGCTCACAGCGGTTCTCGGCGTTTTACTCCGAGCTGAGCTTAGACGTTCGGGTCTACAACCTGCTGGCGAGTCTTCCGCCGGAGGGGCTCAACCCCGTCGATCGTCGTTACCTCGAACACTATCTCGACGACTTTCGGCGTTCCGGGGTGGACCGTGACGAGGCGACCCGAGCTCGTCTCACCCAACTCAATACCGAACTGGTGGACTACGGCCAAGCCTTTGGCAAGAACATCCGCGAGGGCACCAAGACGGTGTACGTGGAGCCGAGTCAACTCCAGGGTTTGCCGCAGGACTTCATCTCGTTACATCCACCCAACGCCGAGGGAAAAGTCGGGCTCACCACCGATTACCCCGACCTCAAGCCGGTGTTGGCGTACGCCGATTCGAGCGAGTTGCGGCGCCGCATGTACCACGCGTTTCGCAATGTCGGGTACCCCGAAAACGACGCGGTCTTGATCGAGATCCTCAAGCGTCGCCGCGAAAAGGCGGTCCTGTTGGGCTACGAGAGTTGGAACGCCTATGCCGCGGCCGACCTGATGACCAAGAACGTCGAGACGATCCAACGCTTCATCGAGGACATGGTCGCCGCGTCTCGACCCATCGCGGCCAAAGAAGCCGAGGAGCTACTGGCGTACCTGCGCCGAGCCGATCCGAAGCTCGAGTACCTGTACGAGGCCGATGCCATTTACGCGAGAGCCAAGATCTCGGCCGAGCGCTTCGGTGTGGACCCCCAGGCGGTCAGGAAGTACTTCGGGTACACAGCGGTCCGCGACGGCATCTTGGCGGTCTACGGAGAACTGTTCAACCTCGAGTTCGTACCGATTGACGGTGCCGTATGGCACGATTCCGTAGAGTACTTCTCGATGCAGCGCGGCGGGGCCGAGTTGGGGCGATTTTACCTTGACATGCACCCACGCGAGGGAAAATACAAGCACGCGGCGATGTGGGGTATGCACACGGGTAACAATCGCGGGCGAATCCCCGTCACGAGCCTATTGTGCAATTTTCCGGATCCCAAAGCTGGCCCCGCGTTGATGGAACACGGTGAGGTCAGCTACTTCTTCCATGAGTTCGGCCACCTGATTCATCATATGCTCGCCACCAGCACCCCGTGGCTTGGACAAAACGGAATCTCGGCCGAGGGCGACTTCACCGAAGTCCCGTCTCAGTTACTGGAGGAGTGGATCTGGGATCCGGATGTGCTGGCTCGATTCGCAGTGCACGCCGACACGGGCCAAGCCATCCCGCGCGAGTTGGTGCAGAACATGCGGGCCGCAGACGATTTCGGGAAAGGGCTTTGGGCCCTTCGTCAGCTGTTCTTCGCGGCCTTTAGTCACTACGTGCACCTGGAGGATCCGAACCAGCTCAACCTCGAGACGTTCACCGCGGGGATCTTCGCCAAGTATCACGCCTACCGGCGGCCACAAGGCCTGCATCTGTACGCCAGCAATGGCCACGTGATCGGCATGAGTTCGACCGTGTATACCTATCCATGGTCCATGATGATCGCCAAGGATATGTTTACGCGCTTCGAGAAAGAGGGCCTGCTCAACTCCGCGGTCATGCAAGAGTACGGCGCGAAGGTGCTTGCGCCCGGTGGTAGCCGAGACGCCCAAGACCTCATCGCTGACTTTCTCGGTCGACCGTACTCGACAGCGGCGTTTGAGCGCTGGCTTCACCGCTAAGGCGGGGCGCTGGGGCATCGCGTTGCGGCATCGGTGTCCGAGACTGCCGCGGACCGCCTGGGCGGCGACGGAGCCCGACGCCGCCCATGGTCTGTGGGTCGAGCGTTGGTAGTCGACGACAGAACGCTCAGATCTTCGACGGGATCGCCGGAGGCGCGACCGGGTTGTACCCGCGGACCGGGGCGCCACGACTGTAGATTGCCCGACACAGTGGTGAGCCGGCGTGATAGACCAAGTCGCGGTAGTCGTCCGTTTCCAGAATACAAAAGTCCGCGGACAGTCCGGTTTCGAGTCGTCCCACCTCCTGCGCGAGGTCCAAGGAGACCGCCGCGTTGTGGGTGACTGCGCAGACGGCCTCGGCCGGCGACAAGCGGCAGCCGTAGCACGCAAGCGCCAACACCAGGGCCAGATTCTCAATCGGACAGGAGCCGGGATTGCAGTCCGTAGCCACGGCCACGGCGACGCCCGAGTCGATCAGCGCCCGGCCGTCGGCGAAGCCTTTGCCGAGTACCAACGACGTGCCGGGCAGCAAAGTGGCGATGATGCCGTGATCGCGCAGTAGTTGCCGCTCAGCCTCGTCAATGACGAGCAAGTGATCCGCTGACTTCGCCCCGAGTTCGGCGGCAAGGGGCACGCCGCCGGTTTGTCCAAACTCATTGGCGTGGATGCGAGTCGCCATGCCGTGGCCCTGGGCGGCTTGCAGCACCCGGCGGGCTTCGTCGGTGGTCAGCGCGCCGCGATCGCAAAACGCGTCGCAGTAGTCCGCGAGACCCTCGCGCGCGACGGCGGGGAGGATCTCCTCGACGATGGCGTCGACGAAGGCCCGCCGGGTCGATTCGTCGTGCCGGGCCGTGCCCGGGATGGCGTGGGCCGCCAAACAGGTCGCGCGCACGCGATACCCGGCCCG
>QKPP01000012.1:8369-16602 GCA_006508105.1 Myxococcales bacterium FL481
GCGCAGCCGCTGCACCACTCGCAGCTGACGCAGTTCGGTCTCGAGGTCGAGACCATAGCCGCTTTTGATCTCCCAGGTAGTCGTGCCGCTCGCCCGCATCCGATCGAGCCGCGTCTTCGTGGCGGCGAAGAGGGCGTCTTCAGTCGCCGCACGAGTTTGGCGAACACTGGACAAGATCCCGCCGCCGGCGGCGAAGATCTGCTCGTAGTCTGCTCCAGCGAGGCGTTGCTCGAGCTCGTTGCGTCGGTCTCCACCCCAAACGAGATGGGTGTGACTATCGACCCACGTCGGCAGGACGGTTCGTCCGCGGCAGTCGATCTCGTGTGCGTCGGGGCCCCCCGCGACAAGTTGGTGATCGGGGCCGATCCAGCGGATGGTCCCGCCTTCGACGAGCATCGCCGCATCGGCGACCGGATTGAGGGCGGCCATGGCCCGCCCCGTGCGAGCGGCGATCGAGCCGCTCAGGGTGAGAGCTTGGCCGATATGGCGCAGAATCAGGGGCGGCGTGACGGGTGGCATCGGTCGAACATCAGGGTAGCTGTCCGGCGGCACGAAGCAGACGGCACACTGCGAGCAGTGGCAGACCGATGATGCCGGTGTAATCGCGGCCTTCGATGGTCTCGATCAGCCGGATTCCGCCGTCTTCGACGCGGTAGCTCCCGACGCAGTCGACCGGTGCGTAGCGGTTGACGTAGGCGCGCGCCTCGGCGCGGGAGTACGCTCGCATGGCGATGCGCTGCGCGTCGACTTCTTGTGTCAGCAAGCCGTTCGGGTGCAACAGGGCGATCGCGGTGATCAACCGGTGCACCTGGCCAGCCAGTTGCATCAGCTGTTCGACCGCGGCGGTGGGGTTGCCCGGCTTGTGAAGCAAGCTCGGCGGGTTCCCGTCAAGCACGGCGATCTGATCCGCCCCCATGATCCAGGCGTCGGGGAATCGGTCTCGCAGGCTCTCCGCCTTCCCACGGGCGAGGCGCAGGGCGAGGCGTTCGGGGTGTTGCGGGTCGAACCGCTCGTCGTACTGGCGTTCATCGAACGCGGGCGCGGCCGTGAGGAACGGCACGTCGAGGCGAGCGAGCAGCTCTCGTCGGTACGGTGACGTGGAGGCGAGCACGAGCGAGCCGTGGTGGCGCGCGCGGCCGGGCTCAGTCATCGGTTTGCGGTCGCGTTCCGGCGTCGCGCGAGTCAGTGGCACGTTTGCCGGGCTTGGAGCGGCTTCGCTGGCGCGTCGGGTGGGCCGGGCCCGTCGTCGTCGGGCGTTCCTCGTCGCCGGTCGCGGTGGCCTCGGCTGCGAGCGCTTGCTCGAGTTGCGCCCGGGCGGCGTCCAAGCGTTTCTGCAGATCGACGCAAAACGCCGCGTCCTTATCATCTTTGGGCTTGGGCACTTTCGCTTTGTCGAGCGGGGTGACGAAGTAGTCGTCGGCCGGGGCGAAGGCCGAGATCTGCGTCAACGCGTCGCGAAAGTTCTCGCACGGCGCGGGCGAAGACCGGGCTTGCCACAAGTCGCGGGCGAGGTTCATGCGCTCGTCGATGAGCTTGGCGCTGTCGGGGTCGGACCGCAGCTCGGTCAATGCCCGATGACGATCCGTGTAGCGCAAGGACTTATCTGGCTTGGTTTGATTGACCAAAGTAAGCAGGAACCGATGGCCGTGTTTACCGAGCTTTTGCACGGCGAAGTCGAGCGCCGCTTCGCGCAGACGCGTGTCCTCGAGCAGCGCGTACAGCTCGGCCAGGAACGCCGGATCGTCGATCAGCGTGGCGTCGTTTTCGAGCGCTTGCGCGTAGCGGTTCAGCGCGGTCGCCCGCTTCGATCGCCGTAGCGCCAGCGCTCGACCCTCACGCACCAGTAACTGCGCGTTGTCGGGGGATGCATCCCGCAGCGGTTTGATCAGGAGCAGCGCTTCGCGATGGTTCTTCGCGAGCAGCTGGCGATCGATCGCCGCGAGGTCTTCGGCCCCGATATCGGCGATCGCGGGAGCGGTGGTGGTGGCCGTGTCGTCGGCAGGCGGGGCGGCGATGGACTGGTCAAGCTCGATTCGCGGCAGCGCCAGCCAGGCGAGGAGTCCCACGACGCCGGTGCCTCCAGCGAACACCAGCGCGGCCACGAGCGCGTTGCGTTTGCGAGGAACGGAGGCGGTCGCGAGTTGCTCCACTTCGGGGGCGACGCGACGGGAGCCCGAACTGGAGTTGTACAGCTCGGGGTTCGAGCCCGCCGCCTCATCGTCGGTGGCTTCGCTCGCGGAGACGGCGGCCTCCAACGCGGCTCGGGCTTCGGCCGCCGAAGCGAATCGCTGCGCGCGATCTTTGGCGAGCATCCGGTACACGACTTGCGCCACCTGAGGCGGCACGACAGTCCCCAGCGCTGGCGGATCGACACTGACTTGCATCCGGATCAGCGCCACGGGATCGTCGTTGTCGAACGGCGGCTTGCCGGCCAGCATCTCGTACAAAATGACACCGGCCGAGTAGAGGTCGGCCCGGGCGTCGACCGGGCTGCCCGTCGCCTGCTCGGGGCTCATGTAAAGTGGCGTGCCGAACACGAGACCGGCCCGGGTGACGGTCCGGTTGCTGTCGTCTTCGCTGGTCATCTTGGAGATGCCGAAATCGACCAGCTTGAGCGTCTCTTTGCCTTCGTGATCGCGGGTCACGAAGACGTTCTCCGGCTTGAGATCGCGATGGACGACGTCGTGTCCGTGAGCGTGCTCGAGTCCGGACAGCACCTGGGAGATCAGCAAAACCGCTCGCCGGACCGACATGGGTTTACCGAGGAGTCGGTCCAGCTCGAACCCTTCGAGCAGTTGCATCACGATGAAGCTGCGCCCGTCGTGGGTCGAGCCGTATTCGACCACAGAAACGATGTTCGGATGCTCGAGGCGGGCGACGCTTTGGGCTTCGCGTTTGAACCGCGCCGCGATCTCCGGGTTCCCCGACAAGTCCGCGTGCAGCACCTTGATCGCGACGTCGCGCTTTAGCGTGAGCTGATGGCCGCGAAAGACTGCCCCCATCGCGCCCACGCCGAGCAAGCGATCGATTCGGTATCGGCCGGCGAGCACGGTGCCGACGAGGGCCTCGTAGTCGCGCGTATCGGAAGCGGGTTGGCTCACTCGTGGCGGCAGGATACCAGCGCCTCAGCAGCGTGGCCGGTGCGGTTTGCGCCCAGCCACGAGACTCTACCGCACCGGTTTGGTCCGGACAGTATCGTCGTCCGGATCGGAATCGCTGGTCTCGCCTTGCACGTTTTCGATGAAATTCGTGCCAAGGTCGCGTTCGATCCGCGCCAACGCATCCTGAGCCCAGCTGGCCAAGCTGACCTCGTTGCTTGCGTGAAACTGCGCAAGCATCTCCTCGAGCTCGCGTCGGGCGCGGGCGCTTTGGCCGGCCATGTGGGCGACCTCGGCGTCGAGGAGCCGAAGCTGTTGCGTGATCACTTGGTCGTGTGTAAACCGCGTTCGCACGGCATCCACAGATTCACGAACGAGTGGTGCGCCGTCGTCAAGATTGCCTTGTCGGGCCAGGGTGTAGCCAAGAAACGCCCGGTTGAAGTGCACCGCGTGCTCGACTCCGTAGAGCGTTGCGAGTCGAATGGCTTCGCGAAACTGCTCGGCTGCACTGGGGTAGTCGTCGAGCCGAAGATACAAGTCGCCAAGGTTGTGCAGCGGGGCACGAAGCAACCGAGGCACGTTGGCCTTGCGAAGGTCTGCGATGGACGACTCGATCTCGGGGATCGCCAGGTTCGGGTTCGCGCTGAAGATCGCCACGAAAGTCAGCCCCGAGATGTAGCTGAGGCGCCGCGTGACGGGGACGCGCGCCGCGATGGGCCGCGCCAGCGTCAACAGCCGCTGCGCTTCTTCTAGCTGGCCCGAAAACGCGAGGTAGCGCAGGCGTGTGCCGATGATCTCGCAGACATCCGCGTCGTTGGCCGTGGGTAGGTCGAGGATCTGCATCGCTCGCCGGGAGTGCTGGCCGGCTTGCTCGATCTGCCCCGCGACCAAGAGAACCTCGGCGTGCCGGTGCGACACGATCAGCTCGAGCTCGATGTCTTCCGCGAGCCGGGCACAATCGGCGGCTTTTTGCAGCCGGGCGCGGGTGAGTTCGAGGTCGAGCGGTTCTCCGGTGTACCGGGTGTAGCGGGTGGCGAGACCCAGCCAAAACTCAGATTCGGCCCGATGATCGGCCAGGATCTGGGCGATCAGGATGCCAGCTTCGCACCGGCGCGCCTCGAGGTCGCGGTCGTCGAGGGCGCCGGCGGCGTCGCGCAGGAACGTGAGCTCCGCTTGAAGAAGCCGCGGTAGGTTCTCCACCCCGCCGTGACGGCGCAAGCGATCGATCAGCGTTAGCACCAGCTGTGCCCCCAATCGGGGATGCCCGGCCGCCAACAGGCGATGGGCCGTGCTCTCCAGCACATCCACGCTCTCGACGCCGGTGGCCGCGTCGTCGAGCAAACGGGCGCGAAGGGCCAGCAAGTTGGGGTCGTCGGTGTCGAGGCCCAAGATCCGCGTGGCGAGCTCGAGGCGAGTCTGGTCGAGGGAGCCGGCGTGGCGTTGTCGCACCGCTTCGCGGACGGACTCGTGCGCCAAAGCGATCTGTCGCGTGGGCGAACCGGTGGTCCGCACGACCAACCCCTCGCCCTCGAGGCGCGACAGGGTTCGTCGAAAGCCATCGTGGGGGAGATCGGACAGCGATGCGAGCTGATTCTCGTCGAGCGGGGCGGCCACGAGGTGCAACACGCCGGCGATCTCCCAGGCGGGAAGGCCGAGCGCGTCGAGTCGTGACTCGGTGCGCTCGGCCAAGGTTTTGTGCAGCTCGGCGGCCGAGGCCGCGTTCGGATGCAAGCGCCACCGATCGGCCTCGCGCACAAGTAGCTGCGCTTCGATCATCACGCGCAGCGTTTCGCGAAAGCTGAGCGGGTGCCCGCCGGTCAGCTTGTCGAGCATGGTGGCCAGTTCGCTCACGATCGGTCCCGATCCGAGCATGCCGGACACGACGGTCTCCATTTCGGCCAACGACAGCGGTCGCAAGCGCCAGGTTTCGCAAACCTGCTCGTGCACCAAGTTGTTCAGCTGCGGGTTGAGCCGACTGTGCGGGACGGTGGTCGCACACAGCAAAATCGGGGCGCGATTGAAGGTGATCGCGCGGGCAAGTTGCTCGAATCTCGCGAATTCCTGGCCGCGCGCCAGCTCGGCCAAATGCAGGACAAACGGTCGCTGCTGGGCGCAGTCGACCAGGAACTCGACGAGCTCGCCTGCGACCGCGGGGTCGAGCTCGGTCTGCTCGGCGCGGGCCAACGCGAGCAGCGAACGGTAGCGGGCGCGCAACGGAGACGCGTCCGGCAGCGACGTGCCGAGCTGCGTCACCACCGTGGCGAAGGGGCCGAGGGCGGTGTGGTTGGCGCTCCAGCAGGTCCCTTCGACGAACAGCCCCCCGCCGATTTGGACCTCGCGCCGCAGTTCGGCCATCAGTCGCTGCTTGCCCATACCTTCGGGGGCTTCCACCACGATCGCCTGAACGGGCAAAGTCCGGGTCCAGCCCGGCTGACTGCTGTCGCTGGCTTCGCGTGAGAGCAGGATCTCGGCGGCCCGGTCGAGCAAGGTATTGAGCTGCCCGTCGCGGTCGACGAAGGCCAGGTGTTCGACGAGCACCGCCGCGAACTCGTTGAGGTCGGATTGCCGGTCGTAGCCGGGGGCGGTGGTTAGCGACTCGCGGCGAAGCAGCTCAAGCACCACGGACCGTGCGCTTTGGGGGCGTTGCTCGGGATCGGGTTCCAGCATCCGACCCACGAGCTCGGCCACGACCGGTCCTGCCTGGGGCAGCAAGGCGCCGGCCAACTCGGGGCGCCAGTCCGCTTGGGCCCGCAACGCTTCTTTGAAGCTTTTGGCTGGAAAGGCGCGTTGGCCTCGGATGGCGGCGTACAAAGTGGCGGCCAGCGAATACAGGTCCGAGCGATGGTCGGTACGTTCTCCGCGTACCTTCTCCGGAGCGGAAAAACCCGGGGCTCCGAGAACCATCAGCGAGCCGGGATCTTCCGTGTCCAGGTCTTGATCTGCGCGACGAAAGACGCGGGCGAGCCCGAAGTCGATCAGCTTCGCACGGGGCGGTCCGTCGTCGGACGTGGCCACGAGGATGTTCGTGGGCTTGATGTCATCATGGACGAGCCCGAGCGCGTGCAGATAGTCGAGTGCGCGGGCAAGCTGAAGAAAAATGTCCACCACCATCTCTCGGGTTGCGCGCGAGAGATAGTCGGTCAGATGCTCACCGCGGACGAGTTCTTGCGTGAAGAACACGCCCTCGATCTCGGCCGACCGCCCAAACTCGTACACTTCGGCCAGATTCGGGTGGTGAAGTTGAGTCAACAGGCGAAACTCGTCTTTGAACGCTTCGGTGAGGTCGTCCTCCGAGGATCGCGTCGCACTGAAGTTGCGCGTGCTCGATCGGCGTGCTGCGCTATCGCTGCCTCGCCGTGAGCACGAGGACGCGTCGGTCTCGTAGGTCCGCGAACTGGTGCCCGATGGGACCATGGTTGCGTCCGAGCGGACGAACTTGATGGCCACGGGCTGCTCGTTGAGTTCGTCCCACGCCTCGTAGACCACCCCGAACCCGCCCCGCCCGAGTTCGCCCCGAAGGCGGTAGCGACCCGCCACCCGCTCCGGCAACGCACGCGGTGTGGTGCCGTCTGGGTTCTCGCCGTCAGCGAGGCGGTGTTCTCGGGTGGGTTCGTTCATGTGCGAATAATGCGCAGAATCGAGGCGACTCTATCGATGGCCTGCGGGTGGCACAACCGGGAAATGGCACAAAGCAACCGTTGCCGTCATGCAGAAGTGATCAATCCCAACTCCAGTGTGTAGCCACGATGTGACGAGCTCAACGCCGGCTGTCCGGGTTCATTCACTTGGTGTCCTGTACGACAGGTGAATGGCATTTGTGTGCTGCTCATCTCCTACATGTGTGTGGAAACGCGACCAACGTGGTGAGGTAGGAGTTGGTCGTTCGGTTATCGGGCCGGCCAGCGGGGTGGTTCGCCTTTACGGATGCGATCGAAGCTCGCTCGCCCCACCGCCGCGTCACCGTGCTCGACGCAGGCTTCGTAGGCGCGTGCCTCGATCTCGAGCCGCCTTGCAGTGGTTTCACCGCAGGCGTCCAACGCTGCGTGCTTAAATGCAGCGAGAGCGGTGGGCGAGCGCGTCGCCGTGAGTTCTGCCAACGCATGGACTCGAGCGAGGCCCGCGCCAAGGTCGGCCACCATCTCTTGTACTAGGCCGATTCTGGCCGCCTCGGTCGCATCGATCGCTTCGCCGGTGCAGCCGAGACGCATGGCGTGTCCGAGACCCACCAGTGTCGCCAGCTCGACCGATCCCCGCGCACCGGGCACGATGCCCAGTCCAGTTTCAGGGAGGGCGAAGGAGGCGGTCGAGGTCGCCAACGAATAGTCGGCGGTCAGCAGGTATTCGGTGCCCCAGCCCAGGGTGACCCCATGGGACAACACGATATTGAACACCGGCAGTCGGCGCAGTCGAAGCATCAGGGCGCGCTGGTCGCGAACGTGGCTTTTGATGCGGTTATCGTCCCAATCGCGGCGCTCCGTGACGTTGGCGCCGGCGATGAAGATCGGCTTGCCACGCGCACTGAACCGTTCGCTCATGGTGCAAAGACACCGAATCTCGTCCGAGGTTTCAATCAGATTGCAAAGCGAACGAAACACTCGCAACTCGGCACTGCCCATCTCGTTCGCCTTGCCGTGATCCAGGTTCAGCATGAGCAGCCGTCGATCTGGGTCGAAGCTCGGCTGAAGCGACGCGATGGGCTCGAGGTTCATCGCGGCGAAGGGTAGGGGCGACACCTCGTGGGGGCAACGCCGCCGGGTCGGGTGGGGAAACCCCAGCGAGACCATCGTTCACACGCCGTGTACGGGGCCGATCGCGCCGAATCGGTCGTGGGTAGGGACGCAACTTACTTGTGCTCCAGCGGGGCCGAACCGGTTTTCGTATCGCGTACTCGGGCCGGGCCGTGAGCGAGCACACAGCCGTGCTGTGCCTTGACGCCCCATCGGCGGTGGACGGGCTGTGGGTCGGGTTCCGCGAGTGAGGTGATCCGGCTTGCGTGTTCGGTATACGTCGACGGGTCGCAAGCGGCTCGCGTCTCCGGCTCGTGCCGCGGGTCTCCGTCGTTGGGCTCGCGTCTTCGAATTGCACGCCGGGGCGGTGATCCGCCGGGCTGCCGACGCTCGCTACATATCGCGACG
>QKPP01000012.1:16702-30373 GCA_006508105.1 Myxococcales bacterium FL481
ACTCGCGGTCGCGCTACTCGCTTGCGGCCTGCCGTCGTGCCGCCTCGCCAGCTCGGGCCGCCGCGCGCTCTTCAGGCGTCATGCGTGTGGCTTTGCCCAGGACGAGGTACGAGATGGCGGGGACCGACAAGGCGACCAAGATCAGCATGAGGATGATCGGGGTGCCGCGATGGGTTCGCGACGGAAGATCAGACGAGGTCGACACACCGTTACCTTACCGCGATCCCTGGCGCGTGGGTGATGACCGCAGGCGACCGGTGTGGCGCAGGTTTGTTGCTTGGAGCTCAGCGCGCGCTTGCGGGGTCCGGCGTGATGGCAGCCAAGTTTTGCGGGGTATCGATGTTGTCGTGCACCCCGGGATCGTCGACGTCGACAAAGCGTCGGCGGGCGGCGACCGACGCTTCGGCGAGCACTTCGCGGGGGCTCGCCTTCGGCGGGAGCGTGAGCACACGTTGCGCCACGTCGCGGGGGAAGTAGATCGGGTGTCCGGAGCGACCGTGCCGACGCGGCTGCCACAGCTGCTCGGGACGGTGGTCGATGGCGGCGCGCAGGGCCTGCATCGTGGCCACCGCGATTCGCGGGCGATCGACCGTGCAGACCAGCACGCCGAGGACGCGGTGGCACAGCGCCGTGTCGAGGCCGGTTTGCAGGCTCGAGAGTTGCCCCGCGCGCCAACGTGGATGGCGGATCACGATCGCGTCCGCCGGCACGAGGTCTCCCAGTTCGATCGCGCCGACGACCACGAGCCGCGGGGCGCAGCCAGCTGCTTCGATCTGGCCGCAAGCCAGCTCGAGAAACGAGCGATCGTGCCACTGCAGGCGCGCTTTGGCCTGGCCCATGCGAGTGGACGCGCCGGCGGCGAGCACCAGGCCGGCGACGTCGGTGGGCCCACCGGGTGTCATCCGCCGTCGGCCACCGCAGTCGGGGCCGAGGTGGACTCAGCGGCCATCTGGAACGCGTCGCGCACCACCTTGGTCGCGTTCGCGTCGGCGAACAACAGCGACTGTGGGGCGGCCAGACCCAGTCGGCCGTGGTCGGGCTGCAGCAATGTCGCAAGCCCGATCTGACCCAACGTCCTCACCTTGCGTAGGGCCCGGAGGGCGGCCGCGCGCTCCTTGTCGGAGGCTCTGGCCTCGAGGTAGTGCAGTCGGGTGGTGAGGGCCGCGACGGGGTCGACGGCGACACAAACCTGGCACCCGGCCGTGGTGCGCCGGGCGAGTGCGAGGCCACCATCGGCTTCGAGGTTGGTCCGCCGCGTGGCGCCCAGCGACCGTCCGATATCGCCAACGACCCGCTTGGCGCCGGCTCCGATGGCGACCACGGCCGTGTTGGCCGCGGCAAGCGAGACGATCTCGAGCTTGGGTTTTTTGCCGAAGAACACGGCGAGGTCTTCGATTTGGGCTTGCATGGCCTTGGGAACGGTTGCCGTGAACTGGTCCGCGCGGTGCTTGCCCACCCGCAGCGCATCTGTTTTGTAGGTGACCTTGTAGCGTTGTTCCGGGTCTTGGCCGACCAACGCGATGTGGGCCTGCAGCGCGCTTTGGGCCGAGCCAAGCAAAGCTCGCACGGCGTCGCGGGTGGCGGTCTCGTCGGGGCTCTTCGCCGCGAGCACGATCGAGCCCTCGCCTTTGTCGGAGACGTAGAGCGCGAAGATGACCTCGTCGTGAATCGATCCCAACACGGCCTTGAGCGACTGCACCGCGGCGGCGGCAATGTCGTGAAACGGAGCCGGAATCTGGGCCAACGGCACGCGCTGGTCGACGGTGGTGAGGAGCAGCGTGGGGTCCCCCCAAGACAGTTCGAGGGCGGCCACCGCCCCACTGGGCAGGCCGGCGGCGAGCGGACTGGGCTGGGTACGCGGCGCGCCTAGCGTGTCGAGGCCGAGTCGGGAAAACGGAGCGGTCGCTCCGAGGGTCAGCTCGACGTCACGATCGTCTCCGAGCTCGAGCTCGAGCTCCATCGCGGTGAGTTCACCCAGCACGCTGGCCAGCATTTTCGCGCTGGGCTCATTGAGCGACAGCCCCAGCAGGCTCGCCACGTCGAGTTCGTCTTTGGGGAGGTTCGAGGCTTCAACGCGGATCCGTCGCCCGGCGCTGGGTTGGGCCGTGAGCTGGCTGGCGAGCAGGAAGTCGGCTTCCTGGGCGGCGAGTTCCAGCGCTCGCGGTTGTTCGCGCATCAATAGCTGAAAGTCTGACTCGATCAACTGCCACATCCCTTCGCTCAGGGGCTGTGGCTGGTAGGCGGGCGGCATGCCTTGCACCAGGCGACGCGCGTCGATGGTCGGGACGGTCGCCGCCAGGCCGATATCGGCCGGGTTGGGAGAGCCGGAGGTCGAGTGCGGGTAACGAACGTCGACGGCAACGCGTCCGCTGAGGTCGAAGCTTTCGTAGAACCCGGGGCCAAAGCCTAACGAGAGCAAAGAGGCCTGCATCTGACCGGTGAGATCGAGGGAGTTGTCCGGCGACCAGTGGCGCGATGTCTTCTCGATGCCGGCGAAGATCGACCCGAGTTCGGCGATGCCCAGTCGGAGCTGCACGAACTCGGTGGGGCCGGGCGGAGGCGCGGGCGCTTGGGCGACGGCGGGGCTGGGCGCCGGTGTCTCGGTCGCGGTCGTTTCGCTCGGGGGCGTGGTCGTTGGTGTCGTGGAGCAAGCTGAGACGAGGCAGCCGGCCAGGCCGAGGTGCAGCGGGCGAACGAGCATGCGGCGCAGTCTAGCAGTCTGGATCTACGTGGCTACGCGGGGGGTCGTCCGACGACGCGTCACCGCCCGGCCGCGAGTCAGATCGGGCGTCCGATAAGGGACGCGAGCCCGGCGAATCGCTCGTCTCTGCGAGATTGTCCACGATGCTCATTGCGCCCCCGTGTCCGCCGTGGAGGACCGCTAGCACTTCGGCGACGATGCTGACCGCGATCTCGGCGGGCGTGCGGCCACCCAGCGCAAGCCCGATGGGGGCCCGAACTCGCGAGAGGTCCGGCCGGGGTCGGTTTCGTTCGTCGTAGCGTCGCAGCACGCGACGGATCACGGTGATGACTTTTCGCCGGCTACCGATCATCCCGAGGTACCGGTGGGGTTGTTCGAGAGCCGTGGCCAATGCTCGCTCGTCGCGTTGGTGGTCGCGGCTGACAATGACAATCAAGTCGCGCTCGCCGAGGTCGGGCACCGCGACGGTGAGCTCATCGGCGTCGTAGGCTCGCAACTCAACGTCGGCGAGCTCGGGCGCTTGCGCGAGTGCTTCGCGGTCGTCGACGACGATCGGACGCAGGCCCACGGATTGGGCCAATGGCGCGAGCGCTTGGGCTACGTGACCGCCCCCCACGATGATCAACCGGGTCGACGCTTGTAGGTGCTCCACGAAGATCTCCATACTGCCGCCGCAGCACATCGCCAAATCCCGCACCAGGTCGGCCTCGACGCGGTTTGACTGACCGGTGCTCAGTGTTTCTCGGCAAGCGTCCAAGACGGCTTGCTCGATGGCGCCGCCGCCCACTGTCCCGAGTTGTCGCCCGTCATCGAACAACAACAGCTTGGCGCCGACGATCTGTGGAGCGGAGCCCGAGCGGCCGATCACCGTGGCGAGGGCTGCGGCCTGGGCGGTGTTGCCACTGAGCAGGTCGTCGACGGCTCGGAAGATGCTGCGCAGCGAAGCCGAAGCGGGCATGCGCAAAGTGTACGTGGCGAGCTGCGGGCGCGCCGAGCCGCGGACCTCGCTGATGACGCGCTCACTCGTTTTCGCCAGTCTCGCGTCCGGTTTCCCGACCAAAACGAATCTTTGTCGGTGCTGGTTGCCGTCGGCGAAGCGTGTACAAGATGTCCTGTAACGCTTCGTGGTAAGATGTCGGGTTCAGGAGTCGAACATGCCGACGTTTTGTTCTTCATGGGGTCTCGCCGCTTTGCTTTGCGTATCTGCCGTGGCGTGCGGCGGAGAACCAGGCGAGGAAAAGCCGAAACCGAAGCTCAAGAAATCTCGCAGCCTCGCCGATATCGCGGCCGCTCAGCCCAAGATGACGGCCGAGGAACTCGCCGAGGCGCGCAAGAAGTCCGGGTTCAAGACGGACGCCGAGATCGCGGCGGAGAACGCCGCGATGTTCGAGAAGGGGGCGCGCGAGTACGTCAAGTCTCGACTCAAGTCGTACCGCAAGCTGGTGGGCGACCTGCGCGGCTTTCTCGACAAGCTGGAGAAGCAAGCGCCCAAGTGGGCGACCTCAGGGCGCGGGCAGAAGAACTTCGAGCGCTTCGCGGCCAAGTACAAAAAGGACACCAAGGCCTTCGTCACTCGTTACGACGATCTCACGGCCAAGGGCAGCGAGGGCGGCAACACGCAGGCGCTGCTGGGCAAAGCCGTGCGGGCGTGGGACGACAACCTGCGCGACATCGGTCCCGAGCTCGGGAGCCAATCGGCATTCGGCGAGTTGCTGGCGTCGATCCGCGCCGATCTCGACAAGGTCGACCAAGCGCTGACCGACATCGAAAAAGACGAGTCGCTCGTCGCGGCCAAGCCCGGCAAGTAGGCGCGGCGCTCCATCCGTTGGGCCAACGGCCTCGCGACTCGCTTTGAGGGCGACATGGTCCGTCTGGGCCCGCGCGCGTTGCGGCGCGGTGAGTCGCGGCCCGGTCGGTCGATCGCGCGGGCAACACGGATCGATCTCGAGGGCTTCGGTGTAGTCTGCGGCCGCCGCCCCGCGGTAGCGCGTCTAGCGTCGTGGGCCGCGAGTCGTGGTTGCTCGCCCGTGAAGCTCGTCTTTCAGTTCATCGTCAACTACGGCCGCAAGTACGTACCGCAGTACGCGGTCGGCCTGGTGATGTTGGTCCTGACGAACTACGCCGTGGTTCGCGTGCCGGTGTTGATCGGGGAGTCGCTCAATGTGCTCGAGGCCGCGGGAGCGGACGCGCTGGCGACTACGCGGGGTGTCGTGATCGAGCTGATGGTGTGGGCGGTCGCACTGATCATCGTGCGCACGTTGTCCCGCGTGCTGTTCTTCAACCCCGGACGCGAGATCGAGTACCGACTCGGCGTCGACTTGTTCGGCCACCTCCTCACGTTGCAGCGACCGTTTTACCTGCGGCACAAGGTGGGTGAGCTGGTCAGTGTTGCCACCAACGATACCCAGTCCGTCCGCTTGCTGGTGGGGTTCGCCGGGCTGCAGGTGTGCAATGTGACCGTGGCGATCCCCATGCATCTGTGGCAGATGCTTGCAACAGACCCGGTGCTGACCGCCTGGTGCATCGTCCCCATCGGCGTGGGCGGGGTGTATATGCGCGTGACGATCCGGCGGTTCTACAAGTTGGTGCGTGACTCGCTGGAGGAACTGGCTCGGTTGTCAGATCGCGTGCTCGAAAGCTACGCCGGGGTGGCGACGGTGCGGGCTCACGGCGTCGAGACGCCCGCCGTGGCTCGCTTCGAACGCCAAAACCAGGCGTTCTTCGACCTGCAGATGCGTGTGGCGAAGATCCGCGCGTTTGCCATGCCGGTGCTGATGTTTTCAGGCTTGATCGCGACCGCATTGGTGCTGTGGATCGGCGGGGATCGAGTCATCGCTGGGGTGCTCGGCATCGGAGATCTCGCCACGTTTACGGCGTTGCTGGTCAGTCTCGTTTCAATACTCACGTCTTTGGCGTGGGTGTTGGCCGCGGTGTCCCGTGGCGCGGTCGCGCTGGGCCGGGTGCAAGAGCTGCTGCAAACGGCCGACGGGCTGCCGTCGGCGACCCGCCGAATGGTCATGGAGCAGCCGCCGCGGTTGGCGATTCGCCACCTCACGTTCGCCTACCCGAATGCGCCTCGGCCCGCTCTCGAACGCGTCTCGGCGCAGGTCGAACCGGGAGGCTTGCTGGGCATTTTCGGGCATACCGGCGCGGGGAAGACGACGCTGGTGGAGCTGTTGGCCCGCTTGCAGACCCCCCCTCCCGGCAGTGTGCTGGTCGATGGTGTCGACGTGCGGGACGTGCCGCTCGACGACTTGCGCGCGTCCATGGCCGTCGTGACCCAACAGGCGTTTTTGTTCTCCACCACCGTTCGCGACAACATTCGGTTGCGCGGCGAGCAAACCGGGCATCTTCTGACGTCCGATGCCCGCGAAACCCCGCCCTGGCGCCCCTGGTGGCGTCGTGGACTCGCACCGGTCCCGGCGCCAGCCGAGTCGGGGGTCGACGATGCGACCTTGCAACGGGTCTTGGACGCGGCGTGTTTGCTCCCTGACATCCAAAGCCTATCGCAGGGTCTCGATACGATCGTGGGTGAACGGGGGGTCATGTTGTCGGGTGGCCAACGCCAACGCACCGCGCTGGCGCGGGCCCTTTACCGTCGGCCAACCCTGCTGTTGCTCGATGACATCCTCAGTGCGGTCGACCAGCAAACGGAAGCCAAGTTGGTGGCCGCCATTCGCTCGCTGCGGGCGGGGGAGCTTGCCGGGGACGCACCGACCACCGTCATCGTGTCTCACCGTACGAGCGTGCTCGAGCACGCCGATGAGATCTTGGTACTAGACGGCGGCCGTGTGGTCGACCGCGGGACCCACGAGGAGTTGATCGCCCGGGGGGGATCGTACGCGCGAGCGCATCTCGCACACGAGCATGGAGGCGCTCGATGAGTGCGGCCGCCGACGCGAGTTCGCGCAGTGCCTGGGCGTTGTTGCGCCGGTTTTGGCAGTTCGCGGCGCCACATCGCGTGTGGATTCTGATCGGCATCTCGGTGATTCCCATCGTATCCGGGCTGGCCATGTGGCGGCCGCTGCTGGTCAAAGAGGCGGTGGATGTGCAGATCCCCGCTGGCGACGTGGCCGGCTTGCGCACCGTCGCGTGGTGGTTTGTTGCAGCCGTGTTGATCGAGTTCGGTGCGCAAGCGTTGCAGGTGTACGCCCTGCAGCGGGGCGGGCACGCCACGATCACGGACTTGCGGCGGGCGATCTTTGCCCACGCGTTGCGACTCCCTGCGCGGTACTACGACCGGCACCCCATCGGCTCGCTGCTTAGCCGCACGACGAACGATGTGCAGACCCTGAGCGAGACGTTGTCATTTGGCGTGTTCACGATCCTGACGGATATGGCGATGATCGGCACGATCCTGGTGGCGATGTTCGTGCTCAACTTCGAGCTCGCTCTGATCTCGTTGTCCGCCGCGCCGGTGTTGATCCTCATCGTCCGCTACTTCGCCTACGTGCTGCGCGGCCTACAGCTGGAGATCCGCAAAGCGCAAGGGGTGCAAACGGGATATCTGGCGGAGCAGCTGACCGGGATCGCGACGGTGCAGCTGTACGGCCGCGAAGCCGCCGCCCGCGACACCCATGCGCAGCTAGGGCGTCGCTACTTGCGGGCCACGACGATGGCCAATGTGTTCGACGCGCTGTTGTTCTCCGTGATGGATGGCATGTCGGCATTTTGTATCGCATTGCTCATCTACTTCGCGGCGCCGGATGTATCGGTGGGCGGCGACGCGATCACGCTGGGCCTGCTGTTCGCGTTCGTGGACTACCTGCAGCGCATTTTCGTGCCAATTCGCGAGTTCTCGAACAAGCTGGCGACGATCCAACGCGCCGTCGCGTCGCTGGAGCGGATCTACGAGTTGTTGGATGAGACTCCGGAAGCGCGTGCGACCGTGGGCGCCGCCGATCCGTTGGCGAACTGGAACGGCGCCATCGAAGCGACCAATCTTAGCTTCGCCTACTCAGCCGACGGTGAAGATGTTGTGCGCGAGGCCTCGTTTTCGATCGCGGCCGGCGAGGTCGTGGCCGTGGTGGGGCGGACGGGCTCGGGCAAGAGCAGCCTCGCTCGCATTCTGACGCGCTTCTATGACGGCTACCGCGGACAGATCCGCCTCAAGACCGCGTCTGGTGACCTTGAACTGCGCGACGTCTTGCCCGACCATCTTCGCCGTCACGTGCTGATGGTCAATCAGGACGTGTTCTTGTTTAACGACACAGTGGCGTACAACGTGGGGCTTGGCGACCACACGGTGGCTGACAGCGGGGCCGCCATTGACGGCGCGTTGGAGCTCGTGTCAGCGGCGGGGTTCTTGCGCGAGCGGGGAGGGCAGCAGCTGGTGGTGGGCGAGCGGGGCAGCGATCTTTCGGCCGGGGAAGCCCAGCTGCTGGCGTTCGCCCGCGTCGCGTTACGTCGACCCCAGTTGTTGATACTGGATGAGGCGACGGCGTCGATCGATTCCGAGACCGAGGCCGTGGTCCAGTCCGCCATCGAGCGGCTCGTGCGGGGGCGCAGTGTGTTGGTGATCGCCCATCGGTTGAGCACCATCCGGCACGCCCACAAGATCTTGGTGATGGATCGCGGACGGCTGGTCGAACAAGGTACGCACGAAGAGCTGTTGGCCCGCGGAGGGCGATACACGGAACTGTATCGCAGTGGATTCGCCGACGAGACCTGACCGGTGGGGACGCCGGGCTCGAGTGCGGGCTCAGTCAACTCGAGGCCCGGCGCGAGCCTTGGAGGGTTGATCGCGGGGGGACAGGACACGGGAGCTCTCTGCGTCCGAGCGCTGTTGCGGACGGGGCGCACTGTCACGCGCTCCAGCTCGCCTCCGCGATCGGGTGTCGCGTCTCGCACAGACCGACGACGATCCGGGCCGAGCGGGCTCGCCATCGCGGTTTTACACGTGCGCATCCGCATTCCGCTGCAGGGGGACTTCGTGCCTCGCGGGCGGCGTGGGGCTGCACGGCGGGTTGAGTATCGTGGGTTGGGCGCCAAGCCGCGCCGCGACTAGCCGGCGCGCAGCGAGTGAGCGCGGCCAGCCACCGCCGCGTCGTGTCGGTGGTGTGTTGACCGTGACGAGGTCGCAGGCGAGACTCCCGCGACGGGGTTGTGCCCACGTCGATGCTCCTCAAGGCCGTCAAGCTTGCTTTGGTGCTGTCTCCGATCGCGCTGGGGATCGGTTCGACGCTGTATTGGCTCCAGGGAGACCTTGGACGAGCGCCCGAATTCGTGGTTGCGGAGGTGGCGGGGGTCCTCGTCGGCGTGATCGGGTTGACCTTGTGCAACGTCACACTGCGGTGGTTTCGCTGGCACTTCCTCTCGCGTCGGCTCGGGGCGCGGCTGTTGACGCGTGAGAGCTTTCGGGCTTACTTCGCATCGTTGCCGTTGCTGCTGACGCCGTTTTACTGCGGCGAAATGCTGCGCGGGTTGTTCTTCGCCAGGCGGGATCGGCGTTTGATTCGAGTTGGTGTCGCGATCTGGGCGATCGAGCGACTTGGCGACGCCGCGGCGTTGGCAACTTGGGGCTTGGTCTGCGTGGGGCAGACGGCTTGGGCCGCACTCGCAGCCGGTGCCACGCTGATCGGCTCGCGCGTGGCGCTGGCCCAAGTTGAACGCAGCGCGCCGCCAGATCGCCATCCCGGCGGTCACTGGGCCAGCTCGGCGACGTTTTGCGCGACGACCTGGGCGGCCTGGGCCCTTCCGATGTTGGGGCTCTGGCTGGCGTTGCGGGTGGTTGGGGTGACGGTCGACCCCACTGAAGCGGGCCATGTGTTCGTGGTCTCGACGGCAACGGGCGGCTTGACGGGCATCCCCGGGGGTATCGGCGTCTCCGGCTCGGTGGCCATCGTGTTGCTCGAGTCGCAAGTGACTGCCAGTGACGCAGTGCCCTGGGCGATCGCGTTGTTTCGCGCGGGAACGATATGGTTCGCGGTCAGTCTGGGCGTCGGGCTCTTTCTTTGGTGGCGCCGTGACTTGCTGCGTCTCGTACGCGGTGACGCTGTCGGGGCCAACCACTTCGATGAGATCGCCAGCGCCTACGGGGGGGAGATCCCCGAGCACGTCAAACAGCGGTTGCTAGGGCGCAAGACGAAACTCATGGTCGAACGGCTCGCAAACCGTGGCCTGCCGTCACGATTGCGCGGCCTCGATCTCGGCTGCGGGCAGGGCTGGTACGCTACCGCGATGGCTCGCGAGGGGTTTGCCATCGCGGGGGTCGACATGTCCGCCGGCCAAGTGGCCAAGGCCCGAGCCTATGCTCAAGCGGCGGGCGTCGAGCTCGACTGCAGTGTCGCCAGTGCGGCTGAAATTCCCTTCGAGGACGAAAGCTTCGACTTCGTCTACTCGATCAACGTCGTGCACCACATCTTGTCGGAGGCCGACCGACAGTCGACTTACGCCGAGATCCGGCGCGTGCTCAAGCCGGGCGGGATGTTTTTCTTGCACGAGATGAATACGATCAACCCGGTGTTTCGGCTGTACATGTCCTATGTGTTCCCGCTGATCAACAGCATCGACGAGGGCAACGAACGCTGGGTGTTGCCCAACGCTCTCCCTCAAGTCTCGGGCGCGCACTGGGCCTCCGACGTCGACTATTTCACGTTCATCCCCGACTTCGTGCCGGCTTGGCTACTGCGGTGGCTCGCGCCGGTCGAGCGAGTACTCGAAGAGCTGCCCTTCTCACGGCGGCAAAGCGCGCATTTTATGGCGTGCCTCGTACGGGACGAACCCATCGTCAGGGAACGATCGGCTACCTACGCGGCCGACGGCAACAACTAGGGCGGTCGGTGGAGTGCGAAGAGCGGGGTCGATGACCCGGTCCACCGAGGAGGGCGCCACACCGTGATGCCGGGTTGGGAGGTTGCGCTGCGCAGCGTCGCCGCGTTGATGTTGATCGTGGGCGGGGCCGACCTCGCTCGGCGTTGTACCTGGTGGATACTGGGCGCGACGACCTGGCGTCATCGCTTGCCGCTGCGGTGGGCGCTGACCGGCGCCAGCGGCATGTGGCTGGCGACCGTGGCGTTTCACGGGCTGTACCCGCTCGGAGGATTTCGCGTGATACCGGCGGTGACGACCGTCGTCGTGGTTGCGGGGACCGCTCGCTGGCTTGAGGGCCGTTGGGTTGGCGCTCGCGGGGGGGGTCGGACCCCGCCTTGGTCGCGGGAGGTCCGGGCGATGAAGCTGCTGCTCAATCGACTGCGGCGCGCCGGCCACGGGATGTTCGTAGCGTTCTTCGTACCGCCGTCGATCTTCGTGGGCCTCCGGTGCTTGTTGGTGCTGCCCACCGGCTGGGACACGATGACGTACCACGGGGTCCGAGCCACCCGTTGGGTCCAAAACGCCGGGTTTACCTACGACGACGCCCCCGGCGCTTGGAATCTGTTTCGTCATTACTTTGCGGGGGCAGAGGTGCTGTTTGCTTGGTCCGCGTTGCCCATGCATTCGGATCTGTTCATCGCCGCTTCCACATTTTTTCAGTGGTGGGTCTTCGGTCTCGGTATGTGGGCTTGCGCTCGGGCCCTCGACGTTCGCGAGCCGTTTGCCGGACTGTGGGCGCTGGCGTGGTGCTTTGCACCACCCGTGTTCTTGGCGATCGGCAGCGGGTACGTCGAGCTCGCGATGGTGGCTGGGGTCATGGCCGGGCTTGCCGCATGCCTACATTTCGTGCGGCGCCCGACCCCGGGGCTGGCCGCGGCCGGCTCGATGGCGATGGGGGTCGCGGCTGGGGTCAAGCTTCCCGGCCTGCTTCCGGCCGCGGTGACGGGGGGGGCGTTGGCTTGGATCGCGTTGTGGCCGGAATCGTCGTCGTCGTCGGGTTCTCGACGACCTGCGATTCCTCGTCCTTGGCGATCCGTCGCCGCCTGGGCCGCTCTGATGCTCGCTCCGGTGATCCCATGGCTGGTGTTCAACGTGATCGAGACCGGCTCCCCCCTGTCACCTGCGCCGTTGACGTTTGCCGGCTTGACTTTGGGCGTGCCTGATCCGGCGATGGCGTGGTTTCAAGACCGGGGGCTCGAAGATAAACAATGGGTTTGGGCCCATGAATGGCCGGCGTTGCTCAAGGCCATTGGTGACTTTCGTATGCTTTCGTTCGCGGTGGGTCCATTGGTGGTCGCTTGGCTGCTGCCGTTGCCGATTTGCCTGCCCGTCCTCGTGTGGCGGCGTCCGGCCCAAGCCTGCGTTGTGCTGGGTGTGCTGCTCACGACGTTGGCGTTCTTCTACCTGCCCGGGATGGCGGTGGCGCGCCTGGCATGGCCCTACGAATCGGGACGCTACTTGCTCGTCGCGCTGTTGGCCGCGAGTGCCATCAACCTCGCCGCGGTTCAGCGCTGGCGCCCGCTCGCCCGGTTTCACGGTGCCGGCTTGACGGCGAGCGCCATCTTCTACGCGATGCACCTGTTCGGCCACGGCAGCTGGGACGGCGAGTATGGGCTGATCTGGATCCGGTTCGTCAGTATCGCGGCCTCGATCTTTGGCCTGCACTGGCTCGCCGGACGGATCTCGCGGTCGCACTGGCTCGCCCTGTGCGGCCTCGCGTTCGTCGTGCACACCGTGGCGATCGACTCGACCCGGGTCGAGCATCGATCCGCGCTGGTGCGGCACTCGTACCACCTGTGGCCCTCGCCGCGCTACCACGCGGGCATCCTCTCGGATATTGACGACGGGCGACCGTATCGAATCGCCGTGACGGGGGGCGTTTGGCACAACGCAGATACTTGGGCCAGCTTTCCCTTGCATGGCGTCTACATGCAAAACGACGTGACCTACGTGCCGATTACGGCCGACGGCGATGTTGTCCACTTCGACGCCGATACTTTGCCCATCGCACACGGTGACGACGAGGCTTGGGTCGCGAGGCTTCGCGCGCTTGAAATCGATTTCGTCATGAGCTTTCACCCGAGTAGCCTGGAGCTACAGTGGATGGCGGCCCGACCGGACGTGTTTGAGCGGCGCGCCGGCGAGGAGGAGTGGGGGTTTTTTCGCGTTCGACCCGGTGCCTCTGAGCGAGGCGGGCCAACCCGGCCGTGAGGTCGAGCGCGGGACCGTGGAGACGCGGTGTGAGCCGGGGCGACTCGACCGTCGCCGGCGTGTCGTCGCGCGCACTGGTCCTAGAGGATGACAGCGCGACAGGGTTGTGTTGCCGCGGAGATGCCGTGCGTGTCGTCCGTAATCACCAAGCGGAAGTTGTGCTCGTCATCTTCATCGTAAGAAAACGCAAAACTGTATTCTTCTGAAGTGGCACCCGCAATGGGCTCGAAATCATCATCGTTTTTAGAGGCGCTCTTGTACCACTGGTACGAGATGAACTCCGGGTGGTTCACGTCGACGCCCGGGTCGAGGGTGATGAGGTCACCTTCGTTTCCGACATAAACGTCACTTTCGAGATCGCGGTAGATATCAATATAGTTGACGGAAATATTGACCAGGGCGCTGGTGACTTCACCGACAGAGTTGCTCACGCGCACCAAGTACCTGTCGCCGTCGTCTCCGAGCGTCGCCACGAACGGGTCCATGGGGTTCGAATTCGAGACCACGGTTCCGAACTCGTTCTCCCACGCGAACTGGGTCTGACCGGGGTTCCCGGGCGAGATCTCGACCGAGAACCGCACCAAGCCCCCAGCCTTGGTGTACACATCCTCGGGCTGCTCCACGATGGCGGGTGGCCACTGCACAAATAGCGTTGCTGGGTTTGATTCAACCGTACCCGCCGAGTTGGAAACGGTACACTGAATAGAGCTTCCGGTGGCGGTTCGGCTCACATCGCTGAGGACCAGGTTCGCGCCGTCTCCGCCGACAATGTTGCCATTTTGGCGCCATTGATATTCCAGGCCTTCGCCGGACGCGGATATTTCAAATTCTGCGGCTTCTCCTTCGAGGACGGTTTGGTCCGTGGGGTGCTGGCCGATAATCGGGGGAAGCAGGTCGTCGCCGGTGTCGGAGTGCGGGTCGTCGCCGGTGTCGGAGTGCGGGTCGTC
>QKPP01000287.1 GCA_006508105.1 Myxococcales bacterium FL481
ATGATGATGATGATGATGATGATGATGATGATGATGATGATGATGATGATGGCGGCGATGACGATGATGATGGCGGCGATGACGATGACGACGACGATGACGACGACGCCAACGACGACGACGATGACGATGACGACGACATCCCCGAGTGTCCGTACGACGAGGTCGCGGGGGACCCCGGTCTTCGCCTGGAACAGATTGCCAGCGGTTTCGATCGCCCCCTCTACGTGGTCGGCGACCCTCGTCAACCCGACCGTTTGTTCGTACTCGAGCAATACAGCGGGATCATCCAGATTCTCGAACCGGGCGCCGACACAGCGCCTCCCGACAGCGAGAACTTTCTCAGCGTCAGCGTGCGCTCAGACAACGGCGAGATGGGCTTGCTCGGGTTCACTTTCCACCCCGAGTTCCCGGTCGAGCCGAAGGTCTACATCAACTACAATCCGACCGGCGGCTACGAGACCGTGGTCTCGGAGTTTCAGCTCGACCCAGACAACCCCGATCAAGTCGACCCGGGCACGGAACGCGAGATCATCACCATCGACCAACCGTACTGGAACCACAACGGGGGCATGATCGACTTTGGCCCCGACGGCATGCTCTACATCGGTATGGGCGACGGCGGCAGTGGAGGCGACCCCCAAGGCTACGGGCAAAACACCAACTCGTTGCTCGGCAAAATGCTGCGCATCGACGTGACCAGCGACGACACCAAGCCCTACCTCATCCCTGAGGACAATCCGTTCGCCGGCATGCCGGGTCATCGGGACGAGATCTGGGCCATCGGCCTGCGCAACCCCTGGCGGTTTTCATGGGACTCGGTGACCGGGGTGCTGTACGCCGGCGACGTCGGCCAAGACCGCCGCGAAGAGATCACCTTGGTCGAACGGGGCCTCAACTACGGGTGGCGCGACATGGAAGGCTTCGACTGCTACGTCAATGGTTGCGACGACAGTGTCGATGCACCCAACACCGCCAACTCCGACGGGTTCGTCACCCCGCTGGTCCAGTACGGTCACTCCGTGGGCCAGTCGATCACCGGCGGCTACGTGTACCGGTCCTGCGAGGTCCCGGGGTGGCACGGACGCTACTTCTACGCCGACTACGCCTCCAATCGACTCTTTGCGTTGTCTTGGGACGGCGATTCGGTCACCGAGATCGACATCTCCACCAACGCCCCGGACAGCCCGTCGTCCTTCGGCGCGAATGCGTGGGGAGACGTCTACGTGACCACGTTTGGCGGCCTGTCCGGTGAGGGGCGGGTCTTCCGCCTCGCTCCGCAGTAGCACGCTCCAACATCACGGCCGCAGTCGCCCGTCCGTGGGGATGCGACTACTCCTCGGCCGCCTGATTCCACCACCGGGCGATCAGCGTCTCGAGGGTCTGTCGCGTGACGGGTTTGGCCACCACATCGTCCATGTCCGCGTCGGCATTGTTACCGCCCGGACCGCCGACGTGCGTCGTCGCCGTGACGGCGACAATCGCTGAGCGCCGATGCGGGGTCTCTGCGGCACGAATTCGTCGCGCGGCCTCACTGCCGTCCATCGTGGGCATCTGGTAGTCCATCAGCACAATCCGGTACGCGTGCTTGGCCGCCAAACGGACCGCCTCTTCGCCGTCCCGCGCCACGTCGACCGCGTAGCCCAGGCGCCGGATCAGTTTGGAGGTGATCCTCCGACTCAGCGCGTCGTCGTCGACGACCAGCAGCCGCCCGCGCGCTCGTTCGGCGGCCGGTGGATACAAGGCCGGACGTTCGTGCGCCGCGGCACGGTCGACGACGTCGGCCTCGAAGCAAAACGTGAAGCACGAGCCGTGACCGACCGCCGTTTGGACCTCCAACGTGCCGCCCATCAGCTCGCTGAGCTGACGGCACATCGCCAGACCCAAGCCCGTACCACGAGGCACCGCCTCCCCTTGCACGAACGGCTCGAAGATCTTGCTGAGGCGTTCGGAGGGAATCCCGGGTCCCGTATCGCGGACCGACAAGGTGATGCTGGCCCGATCTTGCACGACTGAGCACGCCACGGAGAGCACCACCTGTCCGCGTCGCGTGAACTTGACGGCGTTGTCGAGCAGGCCGCTGACCACCTGCGTCACACGCAGCGCGTCGAACAACAGCAAGGCGGGAGGGCGGTCGTGGTAGGCCATCTCCAGGCCAACCGGTCGTCCGCCCACGATGCGACGGTATCGACCCACGCTCTCGTCGAGGACGTCGACCAGGCTCGCCGCCTTGGGCATCAAACGCAACGCCCCCAGTTCGATGAGGGTGTAGTCCAAGATACCGTCGACCAGCCCCGAAAGCTCGGTGGTGGCTTGGCGCATCATGTCGATGAGGCTGCGCTGCTCGGGGTCCAGCGGGCCGATGCCCAGCAAGTCGATGCCCCCCACCACGCCGTTTAGCGGGGTGCGCAAGCCATGACTCATGCGTGACAAAAACTCGCGCTTGGCTCTCAGCTGAGACTGGGTGGTCTCGAGCTCGCGGCGAAGCTGCTCGTTTTCGCGGCGCAGCCTCTCCTCGACGGCCACGACGTCGCGCGAGGCGGGCGCGACCGACAAGCCGGGCGCGCCCGCTTCGTCCGGAGGCGAGCTGGAACTGACGGGGCCCACGCTGCGCGCCAAAGCCATGTGCGTTGCACTTCGACTCGAGCGCGGTGCGCCTTTAGATCGGCGCCGCGAAGCAGGCCGAGGACGGGCCACCGCCGGGCCAACGGAACTGCGCTTCGACCCCCCTGCGACGGCCGCGAGGGGCCCTAGAGGCCCCGTACTCGCTGCGGGCGCAGAGCCGGCCCACGAGCCCCAAGCCCGAGCTGACCCTGCGCATCATCTCCCCAGCAAGCGATCGCCCCGTCACGAAGTCGCGCACAAGTGTGGCGCGCCCCTGCGGCGAGCTCGACCGCATCCAAAGCGATCTTCGCCCCGGGCTCGGGCTGCTGCGGCTGGTCGACGCCGAGCTGACCTTGCTCGCCGCGACCCCAGCACACCACGGAACCCTGGCCAAAGGCACAGCTGTGCTCGATGCCCGAGTCGATCCCTTGCATGCCGCTGAGTCTGCGCACCGGCACGGGGGTGGTCCACACATCCGACGCCGTGCCGCTGCCCAGCTGCCGGGCCCCGTTGTCCCCCCAACACGACACCTTGCCACCGCGTCGCACCGCACACCCGAAACTACCGCCCCCCGCGAGCGCCGAGGCGTCGTCGAGCCGGGCCACCGCCCGAGGGAGCAACGCGGGCTCGTCCAACGCGCCGGCCCCCGCCCCGTCCCCGATCTGCCCCCGCAGGTTCTCGCCCCAGCACCACGTGCGGCCCGTGGCGGCCCGTGCACAGGTGTGTCGATCGCCCGCCGCCAACTCGGCGATGCCACGCAGTCCGGCGACCGCCGTGGGGGCAGACACGCCGCGGCCTGGGCGGTCCCCCCAACAGCTGACGGTCCCGTCGCGCTTGAGCGCGCAGCTGTGACGGCGCCCCAACGCCACGGCCTGAACCGCCGGCAAGTCCCGTACTCGACGCGGCTTGTCCACCCGCTTGCCGCCGCCCGGGAGCGCCTGTCCGCTGCGGTTGTCTCCCCAACAGTGCACACCTCCGCCACGATCGACGGCGCACGCGTGGGCCGCCCCCGCGGCGATGCTCGCCACCTCGCGCAGGCCCGCGACGGCATGCGGCGTGCGTCGACCGAGCGTCGATGGTCCATCGCCAAGTTGGCCGTAACGGTCGCGCCCCCAGCAGTAGACGGTGCCGCCGCGCGACACGGCGCAGGTAAACTCGTCTCCCGTCGCGACCCCCGTCGCATTGGCCACCTCACTGACCCGCGCCGGTTCGTACGGGGCCGCCCCGGCCGGCGCCCCGTTCCCGAGTGCACCGTGCGCATCGCTGCCCCAGCATCGCACGTCACTCGCTCCCGTCAGCACGCAGCTCGCGTCGGTGACCACGGCCAGATCGCGCGCGCCCTGGACTCCCCCGATGCGGACCACCCCACCTTTCCCCACCAAGTCGCCCGTCGCGAGTTGCCCGCGTTCGTTCGACCCCCAGCAGACAACCGCGCCGTCTTCTAGGCCCGCACAGGTGTGACGCTGCCCCAACTCGAGCTCGCGGACGCGCCCCGGGAGATCGACCCGTTTTGGCGTGAGTTGGGCGTCGCCGGTCTGCGCCGAGCGACCCCAGCAGTACACCGTGGATCCCGCGGCCGCACAGCTTCGATCGGCGAATGCAGCGACCACCGACGCGCCGGTCAACGCCCGCACGCGGGCGGGTCGCGCCCGACTCCGCTGCGTGCCATCGCCCAACTGACCGGCACGATTGTCCCCCCAACACAGCAGGGAACCATCGCCGCGCAGGACGCAGGCGTGCGCCCGCCCGAACGCAAGCTGCTCCCCCGCTCGTACCGCACTCAGTGGCCGCGGGGCCGATACGGTGCCTGACGCGGGACCCCCGAGCTGCCCGGCCAAGTCGCTCCCCCAACACATCAGGCGGCCGCTTTGCCAAGCACAACTCTGGTCGCCGCCGACGACCAACCCGGTCGCCGCGGACACCCCCGACACGAGCCGGGGCCGCGACGGGGACGGGCTCACCGGGCCGCCCAACTGCCCTCGAGCACCATCGCCCCAGCACATCACCGAACCGCCGCGCCGCCGCGCGCAGGTATGCCGATCTCCGGCCGCGATCTCGACCGCGTCCCCGATCCCGATCACACGCGTCGCCGACAACGCGGCCTCGCGGCGCCCGTCGCCGCGCTGCCCCGACTCATTCGATCCCCAACACCACACACCACCGGCCCGACGCAGGGCACACACGTGCGACTGACCCGCGGTGAGCATGACCACGGCATGATCTTGGCCGGTTTCTGGCCCCACCGCGTCGGGTGAGGCCGGTGGCGTCGACGACAAGGCACACGCCCATCCCAGCATCGCGCCCAGACAACCGGCGACGACGGCTCCCCGCGATCGGCCGGGGCCGACGGAGCGCCCGGAGCCGACTCGCCTCCAAGCCAGCGAAAGGCGCACAACGAGAGCGGCCAACATGCCGACCACTGTACCCGCGAATCCACGGAGGAGAGCCCGGCCGTCGTGCACCCCATCCGCGATCACCGAACAAGAACGGGACGCCCCGACCCGGCCAAAACATCCTATCGGATGAGCCGCTCCTCACTTGTCGCGGACACCACGCTACCTCACACTCGCGACCAGATGCCCGGGCGCCTCACTCCGCCGCGACTCGACGCAGCCCAGGCCGCGAGTCGGCGTGCCCCCCCCGCCCCCAGTTCGTGTCTCGACCGGCCACGGCCCCGACGCGAGTCCGCGCCACTCGCCGTGGCCGCTTCTGCGCTGGGCTGGCTGCTCACCACCCCGCTGCTCGGTTGCGGAAGCGGGCGCCAATCCCCCTCCGAGCCTCCCCCGCCCGCCCCCACCCAAGCCCGCCAGATCGAGCCCGCCGCCGCTTCGAACCGGGCGACCGACCCGAGACGCCCCACCGCCACCGACCTGACCCGGCTTAAGCTGGTGCAGTTCGACAGCGACGGAAGGCCCGGGTTCGACACCCTCGCCGTGACGTTCGACATCGAGCCGGGCTGGCACATCTACTGGATCAATCCCGGCGACAGCGGACTGACGACGCGAGTGGAGGTGACGGGACCGCCGACGCTGCGCGTCGAAGACACCCGCTACCCGGCCCCGAACCAGTTCGTCGGAGCTGGCGACATCTTGGGTTACGGCTACGGAGCGCCCACGGCGTTGTTCGTCGGCTGCGCCAGCGAGGATGCGTCGCTCCACGAAGCCGAGGTGACCGTCGAGGCCCAGTGGCTCGTGTGTCAGCAATCTTGCCTGCGCGGCCGACAAACCCTGACGACCCGGCTCACCCGCAACCCGACCGCCCCGTCCGCCGCCCTCCGCGATCTGTGGTCGCGCGTGCCGAGACCGGCAACCGAGTTGCCCGCCAAACTGACCTGGCGCACCAGTTCAGACGCCGCCACGCTGCGACTCGACAGCCCCACCCACGAGATGGTGGCGTTTTTTCCGTACCTCACCGAGCCCGCCAAACTCGACGCCACGGCGATGAACGGCCGAGCCCTGACGCTGAGCTACCACCGCGACGGCGACGCGAGATGGCCTCACTCCCCGCAGGGGGTGATCCAGCTTCGAGACCACGCGCGCGACGCCTTCTACGAAGTCGATCACCCCTGGCCGTCTGACCCGCCGCGGTGAGGCGAGACGCGCCGTCCGGCAGCTCGCGACCCTCGTACCGCGATGCACCGCGGACCGATTCCCGTCGCCGATGTCGCGCCGCGGGCTCCGGCTGGCGCGAACTCGACGCCGACGTAACTCGGCGTCCGGTTGTCGGTTACCCTGGCCTGGGCGACCGTGCCGTCGCCAATGATGCCCATGGTTCGCACCTTGTTCCTGATCATCTTGGTTCCCACCCTCTTCGTCGGCTGCAGCAAAACCGAGCCGGCGGGGCCCAAGGACTCGCCGACAAAGGCCACGGCGGCCCCCGGTCCCGCCGCCAAGTCCAAGTCTGACGCGAGCGCAGCGGCCGTGGTCCCGTTTCTCGAAGACGCCCTCGCGGCGGTCACCTCCGGAAAATCCCCGGCTCGACGGGACACCCGGCCCTACGGGTGCAGCGTCAAATACGCCGACCGAGGTGCCGGCACCGCTGTCGCGGCGAAACTCGGTGAGCCCGCGCCTGACTTCGAGCTGCAGGATCTCGACGGCAAGCCGGTCAAGCTCAGCTCGCTGCGCGGCCAGACGATCGTGCTCGAGTGGTACAACCCCCAGTGTCCATTCGTTGAATACGCGTACAACGAGGGACCTTTGCGTGAACTCGCCAAGCAACATGGCGGTCACGACCAAGGCGGCGTGGTCTGGCTCAACATCAACTCGAGTGCGCCCGGGAAGCAGGGCGCCGGGGTCGAGCTCAACCGAAAATTCGCCAGCCAGTACAAAATAGCCCATCCGATTCTGCTCGATGAATCCGGTGACGTCGGACGAGCCTACGGGGCCAAGACGACGCCGCACATGTACATCATCGATGCGTCCGGGACCTTGGTCTATCGCGGCGGCCTCGACAACGCCCCGTTCGGCAAAGTCGAGAGCTAACCCGGGCAGACCAGCGCGGCCATGTGCGGACGCTTCACGGTCACCGGCGCCCACGATATCGCGCGCGAGTTCCAGGCGGAACTCGACGGCGGTACCTTCCAACCGCGGTTCAACGTCGCGCCGACTCAGCGCAGTTACTGCCTGCGAGTACGGGCCGGGCGACGGGTGATCCAGCGACTGCACTGGGGGTTTTGGGGCCCGAAGGGTCTGGTCATCAACGCTCGCAGCGAACGCGCCCCCGCCAGCTTGATGTTTGCCGATTCCTTCTTCCAGCGCCGATGTGGGGTTGTGACCGACGGCTTCATCGAGTGGAGTGGACGCGCCGGCAGCCGCGAGCCCTACTGGCTACGTCGACCCGACAAGCGGCCGGTCCTGCTCGCCGGGCTGTGGCGACGCGACGTCGACCCCAACACGACGGAGGCCCGAGACTCGTTCGTGGTCGTCACCACGGCCGCCAATGATCTCGTGGCCACTATCCACGACCGCATGCCCGCGGTGTTGCGGGATGACGACGTGGAAACGTGGCTGCGTCCCGCTCCGAGCGACCCCCGCGAGCGACCGGCCTTCATCGCGATGCTTTCCCGCACGCTGCGCCCGGCGGATGAACGTGTGCTGTCCATGCACCCCATCTCCACCCGGATCAACGGCGCCGCCGTCGACGACCCGGGCTGCCTCGAGCCGCGCGCGGAACAGCAGCGCTTGTTTTAGCCGCGGCTTCAATCTCCTTGCCCAGCGGTGGGTCTAACCCGCCGCTCGGTCACTCGCGCGGAACGGATGCGGAGCGCAGGCGCTCGATGTTGAGACGATACGCCCCCACCCAATCGGCAAAGCGGCTCTCGACGCCGATGGCGATCTCTTGTCCCTCGACGAGCTCGAGCTCAATCTCCGATCCCCAACTCTCGTCGCCGTCGTCGTCATCGTCCTCCCAAATCGGCACCGAACACCCCAGCTCGGGACCCGAGCAGTCGCCATCACGAATGAACAGGACGTTTTCGACCTTGGAGCCGTACGTGTCGAAGCGATAAGCGCCCGTTACCGGGGCGCGCCAGTGGTAGACGTGCCCCGGGGCCGGTTCGTCGGCGCATGAACCCGACAGCATGTCGCCCGCGGTCGCCGTGGTGTCGAGCAGGCTGTGCGGTTCGACCGACCCCAAGTCGACCTCTGGGCAACTCCCCGAAGTGACGTTGAGGATGAACTCCCCGGTGTCCCCGGGAAGCTTCCCCTCCACAACCACGGTCAACACGTCCCCCTCGTCGGCCAAAACCCCGGCTGAAGATGCGAACTGGCCCGCGGCGTCGTCGTTGCAGCTGATCACGTCCCCCTCGCAATTGCCTTGGGCGATGCTGAGCACGGTGTCGATCTGCGAGCCGAAGGTATCAAACACGTAGAACCCCGTTTGCGGCGGACTCCAGGTGTACGCCACCTCGGGACCCGACGCCCAGCAATCGGTCGACCACAGGTCCTGCTGCCCGCCGTCGGTACTGCCGCCGACCGTTTGCGGCACCATGCTCGATAGACTCTCGCACTGTAGCGACTCTTCTTCCGCATCGATTCGTAGGGAGAAGGTGCCGTATTCCTCTGCGTTGAAACCGTCGACCACGACGGTCACCACCTCCCCCGCCTCGAGATCGACCTCCACCGCCGACGTCAGCGTGTCGTCGCTCTCGTCGTCGTCGTCATTGCAGCCCAGCACGACATCGGAGCACACGCCCTCGAGGACATAGAGCACGGTGTCGAAGCTGGAGGCCCGCGTGGACATCCAGTACGTCCCGGACACCGGGGCCAGGAACAGGTAGGTCACGTCCTGCGTGGCCTCGGTCTCATCTACGCAAGGCGGGTCGAAGCTGTTGCCCGTGTCAACGGTCGTGCCGTAGATGACCGCCGGCAAGTCCGACTCAATCTCCGCTTCGGGACAATCATAGTCTGGCGCGCCGTCGTCGTCGTCGTCGTCATCGTCGTCATCGTCGTCATCGTCGTCATCGTCGTCATCGTCGTCATCGTCATCGTCGTCATCATCATCATCATCATCATCATCATCATCATCAT
>QKPP01000262.1 GCA_006508105.1 Myxococcales bacterium FL481
CCCCGGCCTACATGCTCGACACGGTCGCGGAGTCGACGGCACGCGAACGGTGGCTCGCCAGCTTGGCCGCCCTGTTCGTGGGGATCGTGTCGGTCATCACCCTCGGGGCCGGTACCCGCCACCACAAATCGGGCCGGCGCTAGCCGGACCGGTCCGGCGCTGGCCCGGTCCCGCCATCACGGCTGCGTCGACCGAGGCCGATCCGCTACCGGACGGGGTCACGACTGCCGTTTCTGCATCGCTGGACTTGATCCACGGACCCGCGGCCCCATGAGGGCAATTCGCATGCAGCTGCGAGAACAACTCGCTCAACGGATCAGCGATCGCACCGCCATCGTCGGCATCATCGGACTGGGGTATGTCGGGCTCCCGCTCGCTGCGGCTCTCCACCGCGGGGGCCTCCGCGTCATTGGGTTCGACATCGACGAACGCAAAGTCGTCGCGCTGACGCAAGGTGACACGTACCTCGAACATCTGGGGCCCGACCTTTCCCCTTCGCTGGCCGAAAGCGACCGCTTTGAGGCCACGACCGCGTTCGAGCGACTCGCCCACGTGGATATCTCCATCTGCTGCGTTCCCACGCCGCTCGGGCCACACCGTGAGCCGGACCTTTCGTTCGTTCGCAGCTCGGCGGGGCAGATCGGCCGCTACGCCCGGCCGGGACATCTGGCGATTCTCGAATCGACCACCTATCCCGGCACCACCCGCGACGTGTTCTTGCCTGCGCTGCTGGCCGCCCGACCGGCCTTCGAGGCGCTGGCACTCGGCCGAGACCTGTTCATCGCCTACTCGCCCGAGCGCGAAGACCCCGGACGTCGCAGCCACAACACGCAGTCCACTCCGAAACTTGTCGGCGGTCTCGATGAAGCGACCACCGGCTTGGCCGCCGCCTTGTATCGCGTGGGTATCGACGACGTCGTTCCGGTACGATCGGCTGAGATCGCGGAAGCCGCCAAACTGCTCGAGAACGTGTTTCGAGCGGTCAACATCGCGCTGGTCAACGAACTCAAGACCGTGTTGTCGGCGATGAACGTGGACGTGTGGGATGTCATCGACGCCGCCGCGACCAAGCCCTTTGGATTCCTGCCGTTTTACCCCGGCCCGGGGCTCGGTGGGCACTGCATTCCGATCGACCCGTTTTACCTCGCCTGGCAGGCCCGAGCGGTCGGCTGCGACACGCGATTCGTCGAACTGGCGGGAGAAGTCAATCGCAGTATGCCCGCGTACGTCGTGCGACGTGTGGGCGAAGCCCTCAACGACGAGGGCAAGGCGCTGCGCAACAGCGACTTGCTCGTGCTCGGGCTCGCCTACAAGCGCGACGTTGACGACACCCGAGAAACGCCCGCCGCCGAGATCATTGCTCGCCTCGCGGCCGCTGGCGCACGGGTGTCGTACCACGACCCGCACGTTCCCGTGTTCCCGCGCAAACGCGACTACGATCTGAGCATGACGTCGATCGACCTTGATGCCGACCGGCTCGCCGCGACCGATGGGGTGATCGTCGTCACCGACCACGCCGCGATCGACTGGAGTCTGGTGGGACGGCACGCCCGACTCATCGTCGACACGCGCAACGCCATGGCGGGCGTCGGGGGCTGCAAGGCCCGCGTCGTCAAAGCGTAGACGCCGACGGCATCGCCGGCCCGCCCTGACGCCCGCGCCCGCGACCTCGCACCCGCCGAAAACGGCCGGAGCCGGGTCCGCTTGACCACCAGCGCCCGGGGCCCCCGCGGTCAAGGTCGGCTTGCCCGCTCACTCAACCCGGCCCCGGCTCAGCCGTTGCGCCCTGGGCGCAGAGCCACGTCGTTTTTCTTGCTCTCGCTGTCGTGGCCGGCAGCCGCCGTTCGTCCACGAAGACAACGGCCCACCTCACCCGGGCCCATCGAAAGGAAACCGCATGTCCCACGCCTTTGTTTGGTTCCACAACAGCAGCAACAAACCCACGGAGTCCGCTGCTTTTTATCAGTCGCTTCTCGGATGGCAGCGCGCCGATAGCCCGCCGGGCATGACCATGTTCGCGGGCGACAAAGGCCCGTTCGCCGCCGTCGGAGACGACGAGGGCGTGGTCGGCTGGATCCCGTACGCACAGGTCGAAGACGTTGACACCGCAACCACACAGGCGAAAGACCTCGGCGCGGAGGTCATCAAAGCGAAAACCCGCGGGCCCGCTGGGGAGTTCTCGATCGTCCGCGACCCCGGTGGAGCCGCCTTCGCCTTGTGGCAGAAAGCATGACTCCGGCGCCACGCCAGGGTCAATGGACGATCACGGCCCATGCCAGTTTGTCGGAGATCTGGGCCGTGATCAGCGATTCGGCGAATCTGCCCAAGTGGTGCACGTTTATGGTCAAAGAGACCACCGGCGGGCAGGAACGGCTGGGCGCCCGGCGCTCATGCACTCTCGATACCGGCGGGCGCCAAGGCCGGGTCCACGAACGCTGTATCGAGTACGAACCACCACGTCGCATCATGTGGACCATGGACGACGACACCCTCGGGATGACGAACATGCTCGACGGGCTGGCGTTCGGGTTCGAGCTCAAGCCGCTTGACGCGAAGCGGACGGAGATCGTCTTCGAGCAGTACTGGAAGCCTCGCACACTCGCCGCCAAGATCCTGGCGCCACTGGTACTACGCCGGCAGATGTCTCGGACGAACACCCGACTGTTGGCGCATCTGCGAGACTTCGTGGACCACAAGCTGGTATAGGTCCAACCGATGAGCGAAAAGGCCACCTACGCGTTGCTGATCTACTGCACGACCGACGGGCACGCGGCCCCCGAAGGCGCCGAGCGGGCGTTGGTCGGGCACCGCGCGGTGCAAGCGGAAGCGGAGCACCGTGGTGATCTGCGAGCAGTGGCAAAACTCGACGCCGTGCAAACGGCTCGTACCGTCCGTGGCCCCGTGGGTCACCACGAGGTCACGGACGGCCCCTATATTGATACCAAAGAGTGGCTCGTCGGGTTCTACCTGTTGGACTGCGCCTCCGAAGCAGAGGCATTGAGCCGCGCGAAGCAACTTTGTCCGGGGACCGACCATGCGATCGAGGTGCGGCCGGTGGCTTGGCGGTGGGAACGTTGAGCGACAGCCTCGCGCCGCTGCTCCGGCGGGCCTATCCCCGGGTGTTGGCCCGGACGCTGGCGTTTGCTCGCAATCTTCCCGAAGCCGAGGACGCGGTACAAGATGCGGTGCTGCGAGCCCTCGCCAGTTGGCCCAAACGAGGCGTGCCCGATTCGCCAGAAGCGTGGCTCACGACTGTCGCCACCAACGCCCACCGCGACCGACTACGCAAAGGGCGGTGGGAGCAGCCGCAGACCGAGGCTCTCGATGCGCTAGCGGAGATGAGCCCGTGGGCTCGCATTGCCGTGGGCGAGCCCGACGTCGCGCGCAGCTGGAAAGACGAACTGCTGCGATTGGTCTTCGCCTGCTGCCACCCGGCCCTGCAGCCGGGGGAGAGCGCGGCCTTGTGTCTGGCCACGGTCGTCGGTCTGTCCTGTCAAGAGGTCGCGCGTGCGTTTCTCACCGAGCCCCGCACCATGGAGCAGCGACTCACGCGGGCCCGAAAGCGACTACGAGAGCGAGGCGACCCCGACGGCGCGTCTCCCGAACGTTCGCGCGACCGACTCGACGCGGTGTTGTGTGTCGTGCACCTCCTGTTCAACGAGGGCTATTGGTCTCACTCCACGTCGACGCCCATCCGAGCCGACCTGTGCCGCCTCGCCGTGGGCTTGGCTCACTCGTTAGGCGAGGCGTTCCCCGACGAGCCCGAGGCCTTGGCCCTCCTCGCCCTGCTCCGGCTGCACGATGCTCGACGCGACGCCCGAACGGGAGGCGACGGACGTCCGGTTGCACTGCCCGACCAGGATCGGTCGCGCTGGGATCGACAAGCCATCGCCCTGGCATGCGCGACCCTGGACACCGCCGCGGCCCTGGGCCAGCCCGGCCCGCTGCAGATCGAGGCTGCAATCTCGGCCATTCATTGCCGCGCGGCCACACCCGAAGCCACCGACTGGCGAGAGATCGCGCTCCTCTACGAGCGACTCGAAGGATTTCGACCCACGCCGGCCGTGCGGGTCAACCGAGCGTTCGCACTCGGGCAGGCCTGCGGCGCCGAAGCCGGCCTCGCCTTGCTCGACGATCATGGCGAACTCGACGCGGCCCGCTCGCCGTACTACCACCTCGTACGCGGCTGCCTCTTGGCGGAAGCCGGAAGCTTCAAGGCCGCCCGCCCCGAGCTTGAGCGAGCCGTCGAAGTCGCGCGCAATCCCGCCGAGCGCGAACAGATCGAGGCCCGAATCGCCGCGTTGCGGAAGCCAACCCTCCGCGACGCAAATGAACCACCCGATCCGAACCCGTCGCCCCCCACCACCGTGGCGCCGCCGCCCCGCCGCGCGACGGTCCGAACTCCCAAGTGACTGACGAACGAAGGCGCTCACCCGCCGTCTCCACCCCGGAAAAACGAGCGATGCACGACGGACAGCCCTCACGCGTGGCCTCCAACCCGAAAGAACGAGCGATGACTGCCGAGAAGCTGTTTTGGGAGCTTGCCGCCGAACTACAAGCAGAGGAACCGCACCTGGTGGAAGGCACGATCATGAACGGCCGCTGCCTCCGCGTCGGCCAGGAGTTCCTCGCGCTGGTCGACTACAAAGGCTCGGGGCTGGTCGTCAAGCTCCCCAAGCACCGAGTCGCGGAACTGGTTGCCAGCGGCCACGGCAAGCCGTTCGGACCCGGGGGCAAAATCTTCAAGGAGTGGGTCTGCGTGCCCGAGCCCAACCGACGACGCTGGCGCGGACTCTTGCGCGAGGGCATCGCATTCGTGCGCAAGTAGGGACCAGCTAGCGAGCGGCCTGTGTATCGGGTTCGAATGTCAACGCGGCGGAGTTGATGCAGTACCGCATTCCCGTGGGCGCTGGCCCATCGGGAAACAGATGCCCGAGGTGGGCCTCACACTGGCCGCATCGCAACTCGACGCGCTCCATCCCCAGGCTCTGGTCGCGGTGCTCGGTGATCCGTGCGTGCTCGTGCGGGGCGAAGTAACTGGGCCAACCGGAACCCGAGTCGTACTTCGCCGACGACGAGAACAGCACCTGACCGCAACACGCGCAGCGGTAGCTGCCCGACTCCTTGTGGTCCCAGTACCGTCCGGTGAAAGCACGCTCCGTGCCACCTTCTTGCGTCACGTAGAAACACATTGGATCGAGGCGCTGCCGCCACTGCTCCGGTGTCCGCTTAACCTGGCTCTCATCGGGCATCGTCGTCCCAGTCTAGCGCGGGGTGGCGACTTTCCCATGGGCGTGGTCAGCCCTTACTCCGTGATGAGCGAACACCCCGCGCAGCGCCACCACCGGCAACCACGCGCGACCTGCTTGGCTGGCTTGGCCGGTGACTCGTCGGGGCTGGCGTTCGCGTCGGGCACGGCGTCGGTGGGCGGCTGCCCATCGCAGTCACACACCATTGGCCACGGCAGATCGTCGGTAGCTTCGCGTCGCGTCGCGATCCAAACCTCCGCGACCGTCGGTAGTCGTGGAGGTTTGCTACACTTCGCGCATGGCTCGCACCCGGCAACACCGTGCTCACGGCGCGCGCCAGGCCGGACTGCACCACATTCTCCGCCGAGCCGAACAACTCGCTCCGCCGCACGCGGCGCTGCCTCGCCAGTTCGAATGGCGAACCCAGCTCGATCCGGCGGGCGCCCGGGCGGCCCTCACCGGCTTGACGGCACAGTCGCTCCGCCCGGCCGAGTGGCAAGCCTCGGATCGACTCGACGGCGGACAGTCGCGACAGCGGCAGATCACCCTCGAACAGACGCCGTCCGGAGCGTTCCGGTTGGTCGCAAGCCCCACGTGGACCCCCGACCCGTGGAAACTCAACGTGGAGTCCTTCGCGGCCCTCGAAGTGACGCTGCGCCCCTGGTCACGTGGCGTCGAGGTGACCGTCGTGCCATCCGAGAAGCGAGACGAGTCGGCCCGACGGGTGCGCCACATCGCCACGGGGCTCGTCTTCCTGTCCACGCTCATCATCCTGCTGGCCTTGCTTGGCCCGGGTCGCGTGCCGCTCGGCAGCCTGGCCGCGCTCGTGCTGTTCATCCCCGCGGTGTCGGTCTACTCCGCGCGCAGACGGGCCGCCCTGAAATGGCGACCGAGTGAACAGCTCGAGCTGATCGATGCCGTGCGCCGAGCCCTACCACCCGCTCAGGACGGTGGATCCGCGCCATATCGCGACGGGTAGACCGCGATCGACCCGCGCCGCGCCTCCATCGGCTATTGCCACACTTCCGCCATCACCCGATTCTCCAGTGGCCAGCGCCGCTCACGGGCCAACGCCAACGGATAGGGCCGGTACAACAACACCGCGCGCGTCTCCGGTTCGTCGCAGTCGCGCTGGAACACATGAGTGGAGCTCCAGCTTTGCTGTGGCGCGAGACGATTGTCGGAAGCGACGTCGACCGCGCGAAAGTGGGGTACCTGCGTGCTCCCGTCGGCCGCCACGAGAACGCGGGCGAACGCGAAACCGGCCGCCCCCGCCACGGCGCCGGCGGGGCCGGAGAGCTCTGCCAACGCCCCGACAGCCTCGCCCCGATAGGCCACATCGCCGGCCGGGAGCGGCTGGTCAAACGTGACGGCGTCGCCATCCACCGCGGTGATCGTCGACTGACCCACGACCGCCTCCACCGGCATGCCTTTTTCCTCGGCCGTAAACGTCCCGTCCCCGAAGGGCCCAAAACCGTCGTAGTCGTACCACTCGCCCGGCCGCGCCAGTACACGAACCACGTCACCGACGGTCGCACCGGCCCAAACGTTCCAGTCCTCGGGCGCCGACTTGCGAGCGAGATATCCGCCAAATTCTGGTACCGCGGCGCCACCGACGGCAGGCGAGGGCACCGCGTCGCAGGACGTTTGCACTAGCACGACCATCGACCGCATCGGTTCGCCGGTCGGGATGGCATGCCCGGCCCCGGTGTTGCGCACCGTCACTGTGGCGACGACCGAGTCGTCGAGCACGGTCTTGTCGAGCTGCAACAAAGCGGCGCGTTCGAGCATGCCCGAGTCGAGCGCACGCGGCCCCGGCCACGTGTGCTTGTTGACCTGGCCGAAGGGCCGCGGCCATCCGGCGATCATCCCGGGCCCGACGAGTTCAAATCGCTGGAGATCCGCCGCGTTGAGCACGTCCCCGTCGGGGGGCATGTGGCACGTGGCGCAGGGGGCATCGGGGTTCATCGGTCCCGCGGCCCATTCCTCGTACGTGCTCTGCAGCGGCAGCACCCCCTGCGGCCAGCGCGTGGTGTCGATATTGCCCCAGCCAGGTTCGACCGCCGCGTCGTGCTGATGGCAGCCGGCGCAAAACTCTGCCGTCTCGAAGTGAGGGCGGTAGACGGCCCCCATCTTCACCTGACTCACGTCGTGAAACGGGCCGAATGACAACGGCTGCCACGGCTCGCCTTCGATGCCGAGCCATTCAGTCGGGCGACGAACCACCAAACGTCCGCCCACGCCGGGCGGCGCGGAGAGGTCGAGCGACTCGGTCTTGTGGCACAAGTCACAGTGCACACCCGAGTCGTACGCCACCCCCTGTGCCTCGAGCAGATCGCGTCCGCCTAGCTTGCCGTCGATGGCAGGTGCATGGCAGTCCGCACAACCGCCAAACGCCTCTGCGACTTGATCGCAAGGACCGGTGTCGCCACATCCGTCATTGAGATCGGGCAACGTGCCGGCCCCGAGGTAGCAGCGCCCCTGCAACGCGTCCGACCCCGGCTCGAGCCCCTGCCACCAGTTCCCGCCCGCGGCCTGGCAGGCGGCCTCGTCCGAAACGGCGGTCGCGACGCCGGCGTAGAGGTCTTGCACGGTCACGTTGGACGCCGAGGTCCGATGCGGTGACTCGTGCCAGGCCTCGGCGATGCTTTCGTGACAGTGCGAACAATACAGGTATTCCGGCGGCCCCCCGGGTGGAAAAAACTCGTACTCCTCGTTGTCTTCAGCCCCAAACGAGACGAGTTCAATCTCCGCGTCCTCGGTGTCCTCTGGGGACACGAACGCAAACCCGACACGGGCTTGGGGATGCGATGCGTGCACGATCAGATCACCTTCGTTCACCTGGACCGTGACCGTGACCGTGCCGTCGTCGCCGGTCAGGTAGTGCTCTTCGACCCCTCCTTGCTTGACAATCACGCCCGTCACCGGCTGACCGTCGAGCCGCACGACCACCCGACGCTCGAACGACTCGACCTCGCCATCGCCGGTCGCCGTCTCCGCGCCGGTGTTGGTTGCCAGTGAGGAGTCCGAGTCGCCGGTTGCCGACGTCTCAGCCCCGGTCTCCGACTCGTCGCTCCCGGACTCGCTGCCGGTCGCGTCCCCTGGTGGGGTCGACGACGTCGCCTCGCTATCCGCAGCCGTGGCCGTGGCCGTGGTGGCGGGGCCCCCGGTCGGCGGCACGTCGCCGTGGCCGGTCGCCGACTCCTGGTCGACCCCGGTGTGGATCCACGCCGACTGAATGCAACCTAGTGGCTGCGCGACGGCAACCACAAGAGAAACCCGGCCTATGCGAGCGTGCCGCATAGACCGGGAGTCTACACCAAAATGACGGCGCTGCGCCGACTAAAGGGCGTCCTCGATCTCGCCGGCGAAGTCTTTTTCGTCCATCGCCGAGATCACCGTTCCGTACGTGAACACCATCGACCCGTCGGTGCCTGGCCGATCGGGGAAGAGGGCGCTGAAACCATCCTGCTGGCCGTCCACGAGGGTGAATGTGTGCTCGCTGTTGCCGAGCCCGAGCTCGTCGTTGCTGTGCCAAGCGGCCGCATCGCTTTGTGAAGCGGGGGCCTGCGTTTGGTTCTGGGACAACAACCAGAACGCTTTGACGGAGCCATCGGTGTAGGAGGTCATGGTGTCAGCCACACGGGCTGCTTCTGCGCGTCACGTAGGTCACCACATGGTCCCGGCGACGGCTAGCACCACCTCGTTGCAGTACTGGTAGAGCGTGTGCGTGTCGCCCTTTTGGTCGATCAGCGAGTAGTCCGTGGGCGTGTTGCCGATGGCGTGCCCCGTCTCTTCGATGGTCGAACAGTCGATGTCGTCGTCATCATCGTCATCATCGTCATCATCGTCATCGTCGTCATCATCGTCATCAT
>QKPP01000139.1 GCA_006508105.1 Myxococcales bacterium FL481
CGACTCCCCGGACGACGACGACTCCCCGGACGACGACGACTCCCCGGAGCCATGCGCCTCCGGCAAACTGTGCGTACCTGAGGCTCCGAGCGGCTGGACGGGACCAGTGTCGAGATTGCACGCTGACTCCAACGGATCTCTCGCTCAGTGTCACGGTGCGTACCCAGAGGAAGCGCGACTCTCGAACGTCGGCCCAGCCTACTCTGGCATCAGTTGGAACCACTCATGCGGCAGCTGTACCGACTCTTGTCGCACGACAGCGCAGTATGACCTAGATGAGTGCAGTACGACCGTGGAAGCCTCCTACTACGGCGTCGCGGCACTGGGCTGCAATGCGAGCACGCTCACCTTCGGCCCGTTCGAAGCGGACCTACGTGGCCAGGGAAACTGTGCGAACATGTCGGGAGAACCCCTCGGGTTCACGTTCCGAGTGTCATCGGAAGCGGATCTGACCGACGAAATAGCGGGTTCTTGCTCCTCTCCGCAGCCTGAGCAACCGTCGCTAAGCGCGCCCGCGCCGTCATGGGACGAGTACCACCGGACATGTCACGCACCGATGGTGGCGGGCACGTGCAATGACAGCCAAGTTTGCGTGAACGCGCCGGCGGCTCCCTTTGCCCGCAATATCTGTGTGTTCCGACAAGGACGACATTCTTGCCCGACGGGTTATCAAGACTCCACGTACGACGTCTACGGAGGCTATGAAGACTCGCGCGGCTGTGACGATTGCACGTGTGTCCCCAGGAACGCAGGTGAAACGCTGCGGTGCGATCTCACGGTCCACGGAAACTTCGCAGAGGACTGCGAGGGAGTCGCGTTTCCGATCCGGCAGGTGTGCCAATCAAGTGCGGGCGTGGGCGACGATTTTGGGTCGTTGGTCCGGTCGGCTGAGATCGTCGATATCAATATTTTTGGAGCCTCCAACTTCTGCCGCGCTGGCGGGGGAGACGAGTCCGGTAGGGTGACGGAGAGCGAGCCGGTCACCGTTTGCTGTCGCGCCACCGACTGAGGCGGTCTAAACAACCGCAATACTTCGTAGACGCCAATCGTCGCGCCGGGCCAAACCTCGCCCGTGCGTCCGCGTCGTCGAAGTGTCGAAGCTGAGGCTTGTCAGCAAACACGGAATCCACGACGCGCTCGACGCCGCTCACTCCAGCCGGCAAGCACACCGGGTACAGCACCAGTGCGCGGCCACTGAGAGGCGCCCGCGGCAGCACCTCACGCGAGTCGAGCACCGCCGACCTGAGTCATACCTCGCACTCTGCGAGAACACGGGTCATCGGCCCCGCGCTCGCCAAGTGACAACGAAGGGCTGTCGGCACTCCGCACGGCAACGACGGAAACCCGAGTACCCGACGACGTCCATGTCGCTCCCGCGTCAGCGACAGCACGACGGCGGAGCCAACGGCCGCGCCAGCCCGCCGCGCCAGCCCGCCGCGCCAGCCCGCCGCGTCGCCCGGTGCGGCCCCCTCTCCCACCCACTTCACCGCGCATCCAAGCGCCGGGCTGAAAACCGGTCCGGCCAACACGTCCCCACCCGGCCCGATCCCGTCCCCCATCACCGTCACCGCGCTGCACCCTCGCCACCCGCCAATCACCCCAACAAAAGTTCGCCCCGTCGACTTTACATTGTCCGATTTTGATGAAAGCTAGATTACGAAAGAGATTGGACATGATGACTCGCCTCGCCACTTCCGTTGTCGCCTCCCTTGTTGCTGCCTCGGCAGCTCTCAGCTCGCCCCAGGCCCACGCCGCGGCCAGCGCCGCTAGTGTGCCGACGTTTGAGGCCGGGAAGCAGACCAACGACCTCGACCGTCACGACGGTTCGGAGTGGCCGGATGAGCTCGAGATCGTGTCGGCGTTTGAAAACCAGTTCGAACGGTTCGACGCCTGCGTGGCGGATGAGAAGAAGCGGCGTCGGAGCGCCAAACGACTCGCCGGTGAGGCCGCCGTCCAGGTGCTTCTCAACCCCGCGGGCCATGTGCCCCTCGGGCTGAACACCTCGATGCCCAAGCCCTACACCAAGCGTAAGCAGTTCGTGGCGTGCCTGCGCACCGCAGCGGCACAAGCCCCGTTTCCGGCCTACGACGGCCCGCCGTTGGTCGTCGACTTCGAGTTCGAGCTCGACCCCGGGTATGACATCGTCGCGGACGACTAGCCGCCGCCTTCCCCCTCCCCCCTCGTCCGAGACCGGTCGCACCGTGGGCCGACGCCGCCGAGGCGGTGACGTGGCCAAGCCCGCGGCCGAGCTCCCGATCCGGCTCGACCTATTCGACCCCTCGCGCCGCGCCACGCCACGCAAGAGGGCACACAACCGCGGCCAGGCCCCGCTCACCGAGGACTGAGCTCGAGTGCTTGCTCCGGCCACACCACAACGGCAATCTCAAGCCGATGCCAAGCGCCGATCCGCTGCAGCGGTACCAGGTGATGGAGCCGCTGGCCAGCGGCAGCCAGGGTCGCACCTTTGTTGCAATCGACCGGCAGACCAACGAGCGAGTCGCGGTGAAAGTCTTCGATCTCGGAGGTTCGAACGACTGGCGGTCGTTTGAACGGTTCGAGCGAGAGATCGACACGCTCAAGTCCCTCGATCACCCCGGCATCCCACGGTACATCGACAACTACGCGAGCGAAGCCACCGGCGAGTACTTCTTGGTGATGTCGTTGGTGCCGGGACGCCCCCTGTCCGAGTGGATCGGCGGCTCGAGGCAGCTCAGTGACGACGAACTCGAATCAGTCCTCATGCAGACCCTGCGCGCGCTGGCCTACCTGCACGATCGCTCGCCGCCCATCGTGCACCGCGACGTCAAGCCGGCGAACCTCGTCATGCAAGACGACGGCCGCGTGACCCTAGTCGACTTCGGCGGCGTGCGCCGAGCCCTCGACGCCGACGCGGCACCCACCGTGGTGGGTACGTTCGGCTACATGGCCCCAGAACAGGCGCAAGGCCAGGCCACCCCCGGGGCGGACGTGTACTCGCTGGGCGTCACCATTGCCGCCCTCGCCGCCAATCTTGAAGCCAACGAACTCCCCCGCGACGGCCTGGCGTATCGGCTGCCGCACGGCAAGCTGAGCGCACCGTGGCGCGCTGTCGTATCGCGCATGCTCGAGCCCGATCCACGCCAGCGATTCCCGAACGCGGCGGCCGCCCTGGCGGCTATCGAACAAACCCGCGAGCGCAAGCCGGTGCGGGCCGAAACCCGAGGGAGCCTGCAGTCTCGGGGGGACGAGGACTTGGCTTTCGACGACTCCGTCCGCGATCTCGCCCGGGCGCCACGACCGGTCGTGCTCGTGGTGTGGGTCCTCGCATCGATCGCCGCCGGGGCCACGCTCGTGTTCGAAGCGGCCTTGCTGCCGCTCTTTTACCAGCTCGCCGTCGCGCTGTCGGATGAGAAAGACAAGGCCCGAGTCGCGGCGCAACGACGCGAGGTCACCGCCAAGGTGAAGCGAACCCGACGCTGGCTGACCTCGCTCTCCAGCACCGCTGACAAAGCGCGCGACCATCGATAGGCCACGGTTGCCGTGGGCCGGGCCCCCGGAGCCAGCCCCCGCCCGGTGCGGCCGGGGTTGGCCCACGAGATGTTTCGACGACCCCCTGCCCCAACGTGCACTCGATGCTCGATGTGGCCGAGGATTCGGCCGCTTGCGACATCGACCCCCCCTGCCGCCGCGCCTACGGTTGCGAGCATGGCACACACTCTAGCTTACCGTTTTGTTCACTTGGCCTTGCTCGCCGGAGTGACCAGCTTGTCGGGAGGATGCCCGGAAGCGATCTCCGACGACGACCCTCCCGGCGACGGCGATGGCCAAGACGATGACGACGACGGGCCCGCCCATCCACCCGCGGACACCAGTCAAGACACCGCCGAAGCGACGGAGGACGGGCCCGCGACGGTGGCCGGGCATGTCATCCGCCTGGCGACCACTCCGCTCGCCGCCGACGACGACGGCGTGGGCACGCTGTACATCGCCGCCCTCGAAACGTGTGATCTCACCGCGCCGTTGCTCGGCTCAGCCGTGATCCCGAACGCCGATTTCTCCCAACCCGAGGCTCGAGTCGGTTTTGAGATCCCCGACCTCTCCCAGCCCGTCCATCTCGCGGTGTTTCTCGACGACGATCTAAACGCAGATCCCCAAGCGCCCACCCCCGATCCCGGCGATCTCAGCTACGCGGAACAAGCCGGCGACGGAATTCTAAGCTGTATCGTCGCCAACCCGACGGAGTCGGCGCTGGTGGAGGTGCCACTCACCGCCCTCGTTCCCGGCGCGGTTCGCTAGCCGCCGGGCCCTCGCCCAGCCACGCCGACCGAAACGCCCCCGGCGGCATGCCTGTCCAACGCCGAAACGCCTTTGAAAACGACGACGTGCTCGCGAATCCCAGTCGTGCCGCCGCCGCGGGCAACTCGAGCTCGAGCACGGCGATCTTCGCCAACTCGACGCGCACCGCATCGAGCTCGGCTTGAAACGTGGTGCCGCGCTCGGCCAACCGGCGACGAAGGGTCCGCGACGACATCCCCAACCCGGCCGCAGCCCCGCTCGCCGAAGGGCGAGCATTCGTGCGCAGGGCGTCGGCCAGCCAAATCCGGACCTCGTCGTCGCGTCGGGCTCGCGGAGCGCCGAGCACCACCTGGGCGTGGGTCTCCAAGATCTCGGCCAACCCGGCATCACCCGCCACCAGGGGGAGATCGAGGGCCTCGGCCAGCACCTCGAATCCATTCCAAGGTCGATTGAACTCCACGGGCACGCCGAAGAACGACGCCACGGCGGTCGCAGCGTGAGGCGGATGGCGAAAACAGATCCGGGTCGTCGCGAGGGATCCTACGCAAAACCGCCGGCCAAACTGATGGGTCACGGCCACGGTGAACTGCTCGAGCTCAGGTGCGACGGCCTTGCGCCCGAGCAGCTGGACCCGCACCGACGCCGTTCGCCCGTGTCGCGCCACGCTGTACTTGACCCCGTCGCTGAGCACGGCGTAGTAGCGGCACAGGCGAGCCATCGCCTCCCCCCAAGTGCGACTAGCCCCGATCAAGTAAGTCAGCAGACCGTAGGATCCGAGCTCGACCCGGCTCGCCACACGCAAGCCCAACTCCGGTTCCCGCAAGACCTCACCGGCCACTGCCCACAAGCGGTCAGTAGTGGTCACCGGCAAACGTCGATCACCGTCCTCGAACGCGGAGGGCTCGAAGCCACCTCGCCGCAAGAACGACTCGATGTCGATCCCGGCCTCTCGCAGCACGGTGAACACCGGGAACATTGCGCGGGCCGCGATTGTGGCCATGGTGCAAGGCTGAACGATCCACCGGCAAAGACCATTACCGCCCCGCCGGCTTTCCCCGGCCCGGCTCTCAGGGGAGCGGGGGGGCAGATCGCACTCGCCGAGGCCAACAGGCCCGCATGACCAGTCCCGTTTGTGCAGCGAACGCCAGGCCCAGCGGGAGCTGCCCGAGCAGCGTGCCGCCTCCCGCCGCCGCCGCCAAGCCTACCGCGAGCCAAGCCACGCCAAGCGGTACGAACACGATGCCAGCGATCCCACCGAAACGGCCGGTGGCGGCGGTCAACTGGGCGAATCGCCGCACTCGAAACTGGCACGCCGCACCGAGACCCGTCGCCGCGATGACCGTGACCACCCCACCGAGCACCGCCAACGGCACCGCGTCGCCGTAGTGTTCGCCAAATGCCCCCGCCCGCACCCCCAGACCAAACACCGCAACGCCCACGCCCACATGTGCGCCGCCCACAGCCCCTGCGAACCGACGGACCGAGCGGACCCGCCATCCTTCTCCGCATGCCGCGACCGCAACCGCGGCTCCGAGCCACATGACGGCGTCCGCCACCCCGTAGGGACGTGCGGAGAAAAGCGGCGTCGCCAGCTCGACGGCGACGAACCGCACCAACACGATCAGCGACACCATCCGCACCACGCCGACGCGCCAGACCGCGACCAAACGGGGGTCGCCGGCCCTCGACCATCCGCGCGGCCATTCCACGAGCCCAGCGACGAGTCCGGCGATCCAGATCAACACCCCGGGCAGCAGCAGCGCGGCCGGAGCCATGCCGTCCACCACCTCTCGGCGGTAATGGCGAAGATACGCTGGCGCCAAGCGTGGGGTGGACATGGCATCGACGAAGGGCTGGGCCGCCCCCCAGCGGTTGAACACGGCGAGCGCCCGACCGCGAAAGCCTTCGAAGGTCGTGTCAGATGTCGCGCCGTACATGAGGGCCGCGCCCAAGGCGAGCATGGAGAACCACACCAAGTGTTGCGACCAGGCCCGCTGATGACGCAACGCGCTGCGATCGGGTCCGGCATGACGATCGACGATCACCTGAGTCGCCCCCGCGAGCCACAGCGCGAGCAAAACCACCAGACCATCGCCCGCCGACCCCACTGCCCGCACCGCCGTCACGCCCACCAAGGCGGCCGCGGCCATCGTCGGTTGTCGCAAGCGCTGGGCCTCGACCAACACCGAGCCCACGGACCCCAGCGCGACCAGCTCCAAAACGGGGCCGCCGATCGCCCGCCACCACCGGGGCGAGGCCAACGACGCCGACCCATCTGCCGCCGCCAACAAGCCGAGCACGAGTGCGACCGCCGCAAGCACTCCCGCCCACGCCACGAGCCAGGTCCACGGGCCCCGACGGCCACGCGCGACCGCCACCGCGGCGAGCAGGGTGACCAACATCCCAAGATCGGATGCGTCGGCGAGCGTCACCGGTCGGCTCGCTCCACCGGCAACAGCTTCGGTCGCAACCCGCCGAGCCCGTAGGGATCGACCGCGGTCCCACTGGCCGCGGGGCCAAACAGCAACACCGTGGCGAGGGCGATGCAAACCAGCGCCAGCGCGAACCCAACTTCTGCGGTCGCGCGGGCGATCCAGCGAAACGACCGCGGTCCGAGTTCGACGGTGGCCACTGACACGACCGTCAACAACCCCGCCGCAACCAGGCCCTCGCCGTTTCCCCAGTAGCGAGCGAACGCTAGCCACAACAACGAGTTCGAACCGAACAGCCACAGCACGAGCGCCGCCGGCCGACGAGTCCCCCCCCACGCCAGCCACAGCAACCCGCCGATCCACAGCGCCCACGCCAGGTAGAGGAAGTGCGTCACCGGAAGCATGGGCTACTCCGCCTCTCGCCCCCGCACCGGGGCCAGGGCCATGAGCGCAACCCCGCCGATCACCACCAGCGCCACCGCGAGTCGGTGACGCTCGTCTGCCGCGGAGACGAAGGCCCGGGCGTCGCCGAACGCCACCGACGCGTCGATGTCAGCCCCCGGTGTGACGAACTGCCGAGCCATCGCACTGGCAGCGAACCACAACACAAGGGCGGCTGGTGCGACCAAGAGCGCGGCCGGGTACCGGCGCCACCAACGAGTTCGGTCAGGACGATCTCCTCCCGGCGTCGTATCGTGCGAGCGACCCACCTGCCCGGACTCAAACCGGCTGCCGACCACCAGGCCGAGCCCCGCCACCGCCCACGCCGTGACGGCGAATGGCGCCTGCAGCAAGCTCGCCCACAGACCGAGGGCGAGCACCAACAACAACTCCGGAAGGCCCCGCCAGCGCGGTTCCGCCCGCCGCCACGCGACCACGCCCCCGACCCAACCAATGGCCCCGAGAGCAAATGCCACCAGTGGCGCTGTCATGCTCCGCTAACCAAGCTCGTCGGTTTCGAGCTCGCAGACCATGCAGGCCGCACCTTCCAAGGACGGCTCGAAGTTGGCGCAGTTTCGGACGGCGGGGTCGAGCCCAGACGGGTCAACGAGCCGAAATCCCAGCTTCGTGGCGAAGAAATCCCCCGAGTCGCGCGGGAACAGATAGACGCGCTTGACGCCGAGCGTACGGGCCTGGCGCAAAATGCTGTCGGCAAGAACCCAGCCGAAACCCTCGCCGCGCCGCGGCCGAACGACCGCCAGCCCAAAAAAGTACGCACTGTCGCCGGCGAGCTCGAGATGCACGCAACCCGCGATGCCGGCCTTGCCGCGAATCACCCGGCTCTCCAAACGATCGACGGCGACCAAGCACGGCAGACCGTACGACGCCAGCAACTGGTCGACGTCGCGCACGTCCTCGGGGGTCATCGGGGTCACCGGATCGCCCAGCCGTCGCAGCAAGGTGTAGGGCAGTCCCTCGAACCCCCCAGATGACAGCACCAACACCGAGTCTCCGGGCCCGGCGTTTTCGAGCACCGCCGTCGCGAGCTCGTCCACCCCGTCGTAAGCGGTCGCCTCGACCCCACGATCGCGAAGCCCCGCGGCAAGGGCCGCCGTGTCGAGCCGATCCGCCTCGGGCACTTTGTGCGCGGCGTACAACGGCCCGATGTACACCGCACCGGCCAAGTCGAACGCCTCACGGTATCCCTGCGCGAACACGGCGCGACGCGACGACGCACTGCGTGGTTCAAAACAAACGTGCAACGACTTCTCGGGATAGCGCCGCCGAATCGCGCTGACCGTCGCCCGGACGGCCGTCGGATGGTGCGCGAAGTCCTGCACGATTCGCACGCCCTGGGCGGTGCCCACGAGTTCCTGACGACGGCGCACCCCGCGAAACGTCGCGACCGCGCGCTGCAGCGCGGCCGTTTCACATCCTTGAGCCCGAGCCAGCGCAATGGCGCCGACGATGTTCGCCACGTTGTGCAATCCCAACAGTGACGTCGAGAATTCGCCGAGGGGTTCTCCGCGCTCGTACACATGGAAATGGGTCCGTCGAGCTCCAAGCCGATTCGGCGCGATGGCCACGTAGTCCGCGGCGCCCACCACATCCAGCCCCTCGTCGAACGCGGCGTAGGTGACGACCTGCGCCCGGGTCCGCCTGGCGACCGCGACGGCCTCGGGGTCGGTCGCGCACACCATCAAGCGCCCGGTTGGTGGCAACAGCTCCACGAACCGCCGAAAGCTCGCCCGAACCGCTTCGAAGTCCGCAAAGATGTCCGCGTGGTCGAACTCGACGTTGGTCAGGATCGCCGAGCTCGGCTGGTAGTGGAGAAACTTCGAGCCCTTGTCGAAAAAAGCCGTGTCGTACTCGTCGCCCTCTAACACCATCGCCGAGCCCATGCCGACGTGACCACCCGTGCCCAAGTCGATCGGGATCCCGCCGATGAACCACGACGGCTCTTGCCGGGCACAACGCAGCATCCACGTCAGCACGGCACTGGTCGTGGTCTTGCCGTGCGTGCCCGCCACGACCAACGGCTGGCGTCCCGGCAGCAGTGACTTCGCAAGCATGCTGGGCATGCTCTCGAGCGGCAGCCCCCGTTGGGTCGCGGCGACGACCTCCTCGTGTTCTCGCGAACAGATGTTGCCCACGACCACGCAGTCGGGTCCCCAGTCGAGGTTTTGCGCGGAAAACGGCGTGGCCACAGGAATGTTGGCGCGGGACAGCTGCAGCGACATGGGCGGATACAACGCGGTGTCCGAACCACGAACCTCGTGCCCCGCGTCGTGCAGCATGCACGCGAGCGCCCCCATACCGGTGCCCCCGATGCCAATGAAGTGAAGCTTCAAAGCCGGTGCATTTTCGTTCGGGAACGCGTCGGGTCAAGGCCACGCGGAGATCACGGTCTGCAACACCGTACGGCAAGCCGGAAAACCCGCCAGCGCGACGTGAATCCGACGTCACGTGCAACGCGAAGCGGGGTTCACAGACGTGAGATCTCGTCCCTCGTCGCGCGAAACCCGAGACAACCGCCTCGAGCCAAACTGAAAACGGGTCGCGGCGCCCGTGCACGGATGCTATAGGCGAATGTGCGTCTATGTAACCATGCCCGGCGACGCCACCGAAATCGATGACCGACGGCAACGCGAGCGGACCTGCGTGGCGCTCGACCTTCGGTTGGTCGCGCCCGAAGTGCCCGTGAGTGCGCCATCGCGCACAATCAACTTGTCACCTCACGGTGCCTTCGTCCGCACAAGCCGGCCGCTTCCGGTGGGCACCCGACTCCAGGTCGCGCTGTACCGCGGCGAGCACCGAAACCCACTCACCCTGGAAGCGGTGGTCGTGCGAGCGCACCCGGACGATGCCGGGCGGGCTCGCGGGATGGCGGTCAAATTCACCGACCTCACCCCGCTCGACGAGAACATCGTCGCCGAACTGATTCGACGCGCGCGGTGCTAGTCCGAGGCCGGAACCGCCGACCGCGACGACGACCCGCCACCGGGGTCGGAGCTGCGGGCCGACTCGCGAGGCCAGGCCTCGCCCCGCCGCCGCAGCTCTAAACGAGCCTGCGCCCACACGCACATCAACGCTGCGGGCGTCATCCCGGGGATCCGGGCGGCCTGCGCGGTGGACGTCGGCCGTACTCGGGACAGTCGCTCCGCCGCCTCGCGCGTGAGGCCAGCCATCCCGAGGTAGTCCAGATCCGCGGGAATGGGGAGGTCCTGGCCACCGTCGGACCGGATCCGCTCCACCTCGCGGGCCTGCCGGTCGATGTACCCGGCGTAGCGCCGACGAGCCTCGGCTCGCTGGCGGATCCACGGCTCCACCGCCGGCTCGCGACCGGCCTGCAGATCCTCCCAGCAGCGATCGACCGCGTCCAGCCGCTGACGCGCACGTTCGTGGCGAGCCTCGTCGATGAGTCCCGTCCGAAAGGCGACATCCACCAACCGTTCTTCGGCGTTGTCTTGGCGCAACGAGAGGCGAAACTCCGCCCGCGAGGTGAACATGCGGTACGGCTCGTCGCAGCCTTGGGTGACGAGATCGTCGACCAAAACGCCCGCGTACGCCACGTCTCGTGGCAACACGAGCGCCGGCCGCCCCATCGCGGCCGAGGCCGCGTTGGCTCCGGCCAAGAGACCTTGGGCCCCCGCTTCCTCGTACCCCGACGTACCGTTGATCTGGCCGGCAAAGTACAAGCCGCCGAACGCCTTGCTCTGAAGCGTGTGATCGAGGTCGCGGGCGTCGACCGCGTCGTACTCCACGGCGTAACCCGGCGCACGAATCTCGGCTCGCTCCAAACCGGGAATCGTGCGGACAAACGCTTGTTGCACGTCAATCGCCAAACTGGTCGATATCCCATTGGGATACACCAGCTCGCTGTCGACCCCTTCTGGCTCCAAAAACACGTGGTGGCCCGACCGACCGGCGAAACGCACCACCTTGTCCTCAATCGATGGACAGTAGCGGGGACCCCGGCCTTGAATCTGGCCCGAGTACATCGGCGACTCCGCGAGGCGCGACTCGATGATCTCGTGGGTCGCCGGCGTCGTCGCGGTGAGATGACATTCCACCCGAGGCAGGTCACCGCGCCCGCACGCCTCGCCGGGGGTGGTGAAGCGCGGAAACGGTTCGTCGCTCCCCTGAGGCTCGCACCGCCGGTAGTCAATGGACCCTCGCAACAATCTCGGGGGGGTACCGGTCTTGAGCCGGTGGAGCTCAAAGCCAAGTTGCTTCAACTGCTGCGACAGCGCGGCGGCCGGTGGCTCGCCGGCACGACCACCCGGTCGCCGCTGCGGGCCGGTATGCAGGACGCCGCCGAGAAACGTCCCAGTGGTGACAATGACCGCCGCGGCATCAAGCGTGCGTCCATCGACCAATTCGACCCCGGTGGCCCGGTCCCGCTCCACTGACACTGACCGCACCAATCCCTCGACCACCGTCACGCGCGCGTGATCATGCAACCGCTCGCGAGCGAACGCCCCGTATCGCGCCTTGTCCACCTGCAGTCGAGTCGACCACACCGCCGGTCCCTTGCTCGAATTGAGCGTACGCCCGTGAATCGCTGAGGCGTCGGCGGCTCGGCCCATCATGCCGCCGAGCGCCTCGATCTCCGCGACCAGATGCGCTTTGGCGACTCCACCGACGCTGGGATTGCAGGGAGTCTGACCGGTCGTGGCGACGTTCGCGGTGACCACGACGACCTCGGCCCCCACCCGTGCAGCCGCGAACGCAGCCTCCAGTCCGGCGTGCCCGGCTCCGACGACGATGATGCATGACGTCACGGTGCGCGATCATAGCAGCTGCCGACCCGCGCTCGCCCCGATCCCGCTACGCCGCCAAAACTGCGGGCGCCGAGCACCAAGGCTCGCCTGCGAGTGTCGCTGGGGTCGCGGCACGAAGCGATCCCGAGTTCGCCGCAGCTCGCCGCAGCTCGCCGCAGCTCAGCTCGCCGCAGCTCGCCGCAGCTCAGCTCGCCGCAGCTCAACTCGCCGCAGCTCAACTCGCCGCAGCTCAGCTCGCCGCAGCTCAGCTCGCCGCAGCTCACCGCACCGCAGCTCAGCTCGCCGCAGCTCGCCGCAGCTCGCCGCAGCTCAGCTTGCCGCAGCTCAGCTCGCCGAAGCTCACCGCGCCGCAGCTCGCCGAGGCTCGCCGCGGGACTCTTCACGCGCTGTCACCGATAGTTCATTCGCCCCCGTATCCGCGCCTCCGATTTGACCCATCTATCGCGATCGCCATGAGTCGCGATGGCGAATCACCGGCCCATCGGCCGCCCCCCAAAAGCAGGTACTCGGTGCGCAATCGCTTGCGAACCTCGTTCACGACCAGATTGACTCGCGAACTTCATCGTCCCCGGGATCGACCTACAAAAGCCGCAAATCCGTACCACGGGTGTAGCCTTTCCCGCCGCCGCGAGTTACCTTGCGCAAGTGCAAAAGAGGAAGCGGACAAGGAAGCGGACACCAGTGGGCAAAGCGAGCGCCTCGGTCGAATTCGGCGAACGCATTCGACAGATTCGTCTTGAGAACCGAGCCACGCAACAGGAAGTCGGGAAGGCACTGGGCGTCGCCCATTCGTATATCTCTGGGGTCGAGCTTGGGGTATTGGCCCCGTTCTTACCTCATCGACTGCGACGATTCGCATCGCACTTCGAGTGTGACTTTGACGAGTTGCAAGCGCTCGCAATCCAGCAACAGCGCAGTTTAAAGATTCCCCTGAAGAACCAGACTCCCGAGGTCAACCAGGCGATCTATATGCTCGCTGGCGCCGTCGAGTCGCAGAAGATCAAAGCGGACGACGGGCGCAAGCTGCTCGCGTACGTCAAGCGGCTCACGCGGTAGCGGCGGCGGGCATCGGGCCCGGGGATGCGCCGTTTTCGCAGAACCAACAAAGACGAGATCCACGTCGCGGTTCCGTTCGAGGTCCCCGAGTAGCCCGTACGCACGGGTGGCAATCAGAGGGTCCGGCGCGTCGTAGCGCCCCTCACCGGCCGCCGGGGTCGTCGCCGAGGGGTCGGTTTATGATGAACGGGATGCAACTGCGGTTTGTCACGTTCCTGGCGCGCGGCTTAGCCCAGCCCGTTCGGCTCGACCGCGAACGGCGAGCCGGCGTGACGCTCGAGCTGGGTGAGCTCGCGTTGCCCGCCGACAGCCAGGACACGGGAACGCTGATGACGGGCGCCGATGAGCCGGCGCGACGGCTCAACCCGACACCGGACGGAGCCGGGCCACACCACGCATTGGTTCACGTCGACGCGCTGTCCGACGACGTCCTCGGCTGGCTCGCTCCCGAAGAAATCCCGTACGAGTGGGTCCCTGGGCCCAACTCCGGGAAACTGGCTGACGTACGCGTCGTCGTCACCCGCGCGTTCCCGCAGTGCTCCGAGCTCGCCGTCGGCATCGCCGAGCAGGGCGGACAGGTTCTGGTCGCGCCGTGCTTGGCCACCGCGCCGACGTCGACGCCCATCGCGGCTCAGGAAGCGCTGCAAGATCTCCCCAAGTTGCGTGGGCTCATTTTGTCGAGCCCGGCTGCAGTGCGAACCTGGTTCGCCGCCTGGCACGCGGCCGGACACCGCGAGCGACCGGCGCGGCTCGCCGCCATTGGCCCGAGCACGGCACAAGCCTGTCGGGCCCATCACTGCGAGCCCGACTTCGTCGCGGCCGACCCTCGCTCCGAGGGCCTCGTCCAGCAACTGGAGGCGGCCGGTGAGTTGTGCCACCGCTGGCTGCATTGGCGCGCCGACGAAGGGCGGCCGGTGCTCCGTCACGCGTTCGAGCAAGCCGGCGGAGACTTGCGCATCGTCGAGGGCTACCGGACGGTGCGACCGACTTGGCCGACGGCGCTCGTCGACTGTCTGCGCTCTCCCGCACCGTCGGTGAAGCTCGATGTGCTCACACTGACGAGCGGCAAAGCGGCCCGGCACTTGCTCCAGTCTCTTGAGGAGCACGCCGCCACCGACCGACTCGAGCACTTTGAGATCGTCTCGATCGGCCCAGCCACGACCGCGGCGCTTCGCGCAAGCGGCATCCATCCCACCGCCACGGCCCGCTCTCCTTCCAACGCCGCGCTCGTCGAGACCGTGCTCGATCTCACTGCGCGAGCATCTTTTTGAACTTGTCGAGGCCGTCCTCGGTCAGCTTGTAGTCCTTAACGTTCTCATGGCAGCTCTTGCACTTGATCTTTTCGCCTTTGGCTTTGGCCTTCTTGACGAAATCCTTCATCATCTTCTTCGCGGCCGCCTGCCCCCCCTCAGCACAAGCCTTCTCCACCTGCTTGGTGGCGAACTTCTTGGCGAGGCAGGGCTTCGCGGCTTTGTCCGGCGCAGCGGGCTTGTCCGGCGCAGCGGGCTTGGCGGGCGCCGCGGGCTTGGCGGGCTCTCGGTTCGTCTCGTCGGCGCGAGCGCCGACCGAGACGCCGGCGACAGCGACGGTCAGCAAGACCGCGGACAGAAAGCGGAACGGGGAAGCAGAGAAGTAGGTCATGAGTGGAAGTCCTTCGCAGTCAGCGGGATGCTGCACCGACCAACCGGCCATCTTTGCCGTTGACGATGGTAGCCCAAGGATAATCACCCCCGAGTTGAACTTTCCAACCGCACTGCGCCGGGCCCGGAGCATTGGGTGACAGTGTCGCGAAGGAGGCCACGACGACAGCGGGCCGTGCGGGTTGACGGTCGCGATCCACCGCGGAACGCCGGGCGAGCGCCCTATCCAGGCGGGCCGCCCCGCGGGAAAACCCCGGACGCGCCCCCGGCCCCGACGCCGTGATACACCAGACGGCCAATCGTCCCGATTCGCGCCCATCATGGCCACGCTCCTCGCTCCTCGCTCGCTGCCAGCGATGCTGCACTCCCGCCCGTGGGGAGGACAACGGCTCGCCGAGCTTCGCGGCGCGACCAGCCGGTGCATCGGCGAATCGTGGGAATTCTCCACGCTCGCCGGCCGCGTGAGCCAAACCGATCGCGGGCCGCTCGACCGGGTTTTGGGCCGCCCCTTGCCGTTTATCGCCAAGCTCATCGACACCGCCGCGCCGCTGAGCGTGCAAGTCCACCCGCCCGACGATCCAGCGACACAACGCGGTGGCAAAGAGGAAGCGTGGGTCGTGCTCGACGCGAGTGTCGGGGCCGAGTTGCGGGTGGGTCTGCGTGGTGGCGCTTCTCCCGGTGCGCTTCGTCAGGCCGTCGAGCTGACCCGTCAAGGCCACGGTCAACCCCTGCTCGACCTACTCGAGCCCATCGAGGCCGCGCCCGGCACCATCGTCGTGGTGCCCGCGGGCACGGTGCACGCCATCGGTGCCGGGATCTTGCTCGCTGAGATCCAACAACCCATCGACTGCACGTACCGTCTGTTCGACTACGGCCGTGGTCGGGAGCTCCACCACGATCTCGCGGCCGCCGTCATCGACGCCTCCGCTCGCGCGGCGGTGAGCCGGCCCAGCGATGCCGCCGCGGCGCTGCGAGGAACCCATCTCGACCTGCTCCGCCTCGACGCGGGTGAGCACGACTGCCCCCACCCGGGGCACGACATCCTACTGGTCGCCGTCGGCCAACCGTGCACGTTGTCGCACGTGCAGGGGAAGACGACCGTCGCGCCCAACGACCTGCGCTTGTGGGTCAACGGTCGGGTTCGCGTGAGGGTTGAACCCGGCGCTTGCTTGGTCCTCGCGTCGCTGACCCGCTGACGAGCCGACCAGCTTGGCCGGGCCGACGCGTCGCGTCCCCACACCGTGGGGACCAGCGCAGCGCCACGATGGACCGGATGCGTCCCGCCCACATTGCCGGCTGTGGCAAACTCCGGCGTGATGCTCTCTTTGCTCGCGTCTGCGTTGCTCGCGGTCCTTCCAGCTGCACCCGCGCCCGCATCTGCGCCGGCGACAAGTCCCGTCGGGTCGCCGTTCCCGTATCCCCGGCACGTGTCGAAGTTGGACAACGGCCTGACGGTCATCGTCGTCCCGATGAGCTCGGGTGGACTGGTGTCGTATCGAACGGCGGTCCGCACCGGGGCCCGCGATGAGTACGAGCCCGGCCGGAGTGGGTTCGCCCACTTCTTCGAGCACATGATGTTTCGCGGGACCGAGAAGTATCCCCAAGCGGTCTATAGCGAGCTAGTCACGCGGATGGGCGCGGACTCGAACGCCTATACCTCGACTGATGTCACGGTGTACGAGTTCGACATCGCCGCGGAAGACCTCGCACGGGTCGTGGAACTCGAGAGCGATCGATTTCAGAACCTGGCGTACAGCGAAGCCCAGTTTCGCACCGAGGCGGGCGCCGTGTACGGCGAGTACCGCAAGAACCGATCGTCGCCGTTTTTTGTCGCGTACGAGGCCCTGCACAAGCACGCGTTCGTCAAACACACGTACGGCCACACGGCAATGGGGCATGTCGAAGACATTCAAGCCATGCCCACCCTGTACGACTACTCCAAGACGTTCTTTCAACGCCACTATCGCCCGGAAAACTGCGTGATCGTGATCGCGGGCGACGTTGAACCGACCCCGACGATCGAGCTCATCCGGCAGCACTACGCCGGCTGGGCCCCGGGTTACGTGGCCCCGCCCGTCCCCCGCGAGCCGCGTCAGACTCGCGAGCGGACCGTGAAAGTGGCCTACGAGGGTCGCACGCTGCCGATCCTCGCGATCGGCTACAAAGCCGACGCCTACGACCCGCGCGATACCCAAGTCGTGGCCTCCATGCTGCTTGCCGAATTGGCCTTTGGCGCCACCAGCGAGCTTTACCGTAAGCTGAGTATCGACGAACAAGTTGTGCAAAGCCTGTCGGCCAGCGCCGCCACCGATCGCGACCCCGGACTGTGGACCATTTGGACCATGGTGAAAGACCCCGCCAAGGTGGACTATGTACGCAACGAGATCGACAAGACGATCGCGGTGTTTCGCAAGCAAGCACCGACGGTCGCCCAGCTCGACGCCGTGCGGTCGCGGCTGCGGTATGCGTTCTTGATGGAGCTGGACACACCGGCCAACGTGGCGGGACAGCTCGCCTATACGGCCGGCGTCACGGGAGGCGTGGCGGCCGTCGATGATTTCTTCGCCACACTCGACCGGGTCACACCGGCCGACATCAACGGCGCAGCCGAGCGCTATCTCGTGAAACGCCAGCGCACCGTCGTCGTCGTCCGCGAAAAGGGGAGCCCATAGCCATGCCCTCACCTCGATTTCCCGCCCTGGCCCCCCTGTTCGCCGTCACATTGGGAGCCTGTGCCCCCTCAACCGCCACCGAGACCGCGGCGCCACGCCCCACGCTCGCCGCCCCAGAGCCCGCTCGCGCGGCACGAACCGCATTGGATCCAGTGTTGCTTCCCGTCGCCGACGACGCGACGATCAGCTACAACATCTGGGTCGCAGTGGGATCGCAGGACGATCCACCCGGCAAGGAGGGCCTCGCCGCCCTGACCGCGGCCATGTTGGCCGAAGCCGGGACACTGACGAATACGTACCAACAGATCGTCGAGAAACTGTATCCGATGGCCGCGGAATACCACGCGACCGTAGACCGCGAGATGACCTCGATTCGTGGTCGAACCCACAAGGACACCGCGGACCGCTTCGAAGCCCTGCTGGTCGACGCGTTGACCCGGCCTCGCTTCGATCCACGGGATTTCGAGCGCCTCAAAAGTGACGCGATCAACGCCCTCGACAAGACGTTGCGCTATGCCTCGGACGAGGAACTAGGCAAAGCCGCCCTGTACGGCTACGTGTTTGAGGGGACCCCCTATGCCCATCCGCCGCTGGGCACCATCGATGGACTGCGCTCGATCACCCTCGACGACGTCAAAGAATTCTACAACCGCCACTTCACGCGTGATCGCGTGGTCTACGGACTCGGCGGCGGATTCGAACCCGGCCGGGCCGATCGACTCGAGGCCACCCGTGCGCTTTTGTCCGCGGGACCCACGGCGCCCAAGGTCGTGCCTCCGAAGCCGGCCCCGTTTAGCGGGGTCAACGTTCGACTCGTCCAAAAAGACGGGGCGGATGCATCGATCTCACTGGGCTACCCGATCAGTGTGCATCGTGGCGACAAAGACTTCTACGCGCTGTGGGTCGCCAACTCGTGGCTCGGCGAACACCGCAACTCAACCAGCCATCTATATCGCGTGATCCGAGAGGCTCGAGGGCTCAACTACGGCGACTACTCGTACATCGAAGCATTCACGAACGGCGGGCGCCGAAGCATGCCGCCCACCAACGTCGGGCGCAAACAGCAGCTGTTTGAGATCTGGATCCGCACCCTGCCCAACGAGCACGCCCACTTTGCTTTGCGAGCGGCGGTTCGCGAGTTCGCTCTGCTTGTCGAGCACGGAATGACGCAAGAACAATTCGAGCTTCAACGTTCGTTTCTTCGCAAGTACGTGCTCCATTTCGCCGACACGACGTCGGCCCGCCTCGGCTACGCGGTCGACGATCGGTTCTATCGTTTGGACGAGGGGCACCTCGATCGTTTCCAACGGATGATGGACGAGTTGACGGTGGCCGATGTCAACGCGGCGATCAAACGCCACCTGCAGTACCAAAACCTCAAAGTTGCGATGGTCACCGGGGACGCCGAGAACCTCGCAGCGGCGTTGGGCAGTGACACACCATCGCCCATGCGCTATGAGTCGGAGAAACCGCCCGAGGTCCTAGCTGAGGACGAACTGATCTCGAAGTATCGTTTGAACATTCGCCCGCAAGACATTCAGATCGTTCCCGTCGAACAGATGTTCCAACGCTGATCTGACGATGAAGCGCGAATCGAGTTACGACGCGGCACCCGCCAACAGGTACAAGGCTACGGCACCGCCCCCCGCCAAGAGTACATAGGGAAGCTGCGTCACCACGTGCTCGATGTGGTCACACCCGCTGGCGGTCGAGGAGATGATCGTGGTGTCCGAGATGGGCGAACAGTGGTCGCCAAACACGCCGCCGCTGAGAGCTGCCCCAACATACAATGCGACGCTGGGCTCCGTGCCGTGCAATGCCAACGGGACCGCGATGGGCACCATCAGTGCGAAGGTTCCCCATGACGTCCCGGTGGAGAACGCGATGAACGAACCCGCGAGAAACAACACCGCCGGAACGAACGTGGCTCCGATGGTGTTTCGCGCGAGTGAGGCGACGTAGGAACCGGTTTCCAGCTCTCGGCATACCTGACCGATCGCGAACGCCAGCACCATCAGCGACGCCAGCGGCACCAGCTCGCCAAGACCACGAAACGACGTGGCGGTCAGCTCCGCCAAGCTCGCCTGCCGGCTAGTCCACAACAACAGCCCCGCGACGACCGTGGCCGCCAAAACTGCCCACAAGACCGCCGTCGCCCCCGATCCCGCGAAGATCTGGCCGTGGCCGGTGATCAGCAGCCCCACCGGCATCATGATCACCATCGCCGCGACCGGCACGACGAAGTCGCGTGCCCGCCCTCGCGCCGCCGGCCAGGTGTCGTCGGCGAGGCGCGTCGCCAACTGTGGGCCCGGTTCGTCGGTGTCGCGCGCTCGAGCGGCGGCGCGACGCATCGGCCCGACCTCCCAGCCGGTCAGGGCCACGTACAATGCCAGCGCGACGGCCAGCATGGGGTAAAACGCGTATGCGACCGACGCGATCAGAGCCTCAAGCGGGTCGGCCACGCCTTCCGCCGCCAAGAGCCGAGTGAGGTAGGCTCCCCACGCATTCAGCGGGATGAGCAAACAGATCGGCGCCGACGTGGCGTCACACAGATACGCCAGCTTGGCCCGCGACAGCCGATAGCGCTCGAAGATCGGACGACACACCGCACCGTTGACCAACACGGTGATCGATGACTCCACGAACACGCCCACGCCGATGATCCACGACAGCAGTCGGGCCCGGCGTGGGGACCCCACACGCCCGCTCCGAGTCACCCAATCCACAAAGCCTCCGATCCCTCCGCTGGCCCGCCCCAGCGCGATCACGGCGCCAACCACCATGGTGAAGAGCACCACCTTGGCGTTGCCCCCGTCGGCGAACACGGCGACGCATCGCTCGATCGCGTCGCCCAGCCCGGCGAACACCCGCCCCCCGGCAAGGAGCGTGGCGCCGGTCCACACGCCGACGAACAGCGACAGCTGCACCTGTCGCGTCAGCAAGGCCAACGCGATGGCTAGCAGCGGAGGAAGAAGCGACCAGGCGCCCACGCGCCGGCCTACCCAGCGGATGCGTCGAGCCCGAGCGAGCCCAGCGGCGGTGACCCAGTGGCGGCCCCGAGGTCCACGGCGCCCGGCTCTCGCCGGGCGCAACCCCACCTACAGGCTGCGACCGAGATCGTCCGAAAGCTCATCGATGACATCATCGATGACGTCGACGTCGGTCTCAACGGACAGATCGGAGTCAGAGCCGAGCTCGTTGAAAACATCGTCATTGATGTCGAGCCCGGTCCCGTTGGACCCGGCCGTCGCCGGCTTGCCCGCGGTCGCGGAGGTCCCTGGAGTCGGCGCTTTGGCGGAGGTGGCCGACTTGCCCGACGGAACCGCGGGCGGAGCGGCCTTCGCCGGAGCTTTGCCAGCCGCGGTCGACGTCGCCCCGTTCTTCTTGACCGGCGCTCCGGTGACGGCGGCCGGAATCTTGGGGGAGCTCGCGGAGGCCGGTGCCGACTCGGTCGCCGGCGCACTGGCGCTGGCCGACTTCGGAGCCGCAGCGGTGCCCGTGACCAACTTGTCGGCGCTCGCCTTCGCCTTCGCCCTCGTCGCGTCGCCCTCTGTCAGGAGGTCGCACGCGCGTGCGATCTTGGGCACAACCACGTCGTTCCACAACACCGGGAGTTCGATGTGCTCGACGAGGTTGTCGGTGGTCACGACGTCGAGAAAGGCCTCGTACGTGAACGGCGAAGCACTCGATCCGTCGCTGATCGCCCGTTCGATGACCTTGGTCACCAGTTTGGCCGGCAACGCGCGGACCAGTCGCTCGACGGTCAGCGGCTCGAGCATCGCGCGATGGTCAAGCAACTCCTCTTCCAACGCGCGCGACAGGACCAGCCGCATGTGTTCGTCGATCGCATCCTTTTTTGCGGCATCGGCCGCGCCAGCGTTCCAAAACTCGCCGTCGGTGGCGTAGGCCCACAGCAGGCGATGGTCGAGAAACCGCACCCGATCGTCAGGCCCGAAGATGTCCAAGACCGCGTCGTGATCGGCCTCGCCCTCCTCGAAGGCCAGCGCGAGGTCATCACCGGCCGCTGCGGCGGGCTTGCGCAACGCGATTTTGCGTTTGATACCGGTGGTTTCGACCAAAAGCGCCGCACGCAGTTCGGGCTCGCCCGCGAGCGCGTTCATGATCGCATGCGGCGGGAAGTGGCGAAAGAAATCGGTTGGCTGGCGAATTCCTGCAGCCAAGCCGTGGTCGAGCACGTGGGCCAAGAAACGTTCGGTGCCGGACGCGAGACGGGAGACAAAGGTGCCCGCGCCCGCGGGCCGGCCTGCGCTAACTGACGGTTTCATCGGAAGGATCCTTCTCGCCGAGAAGACGACGAACTGCGTATCGGAACAATTTGCTGGATGCCGAACGACTTTGTCACTCGCCGGGTGCGTTGCCAACCCCCAACCCACCTCCCACGTCGATTCCGATCGCTCGTGTCGCCGATTGACACGGCACCTGGTGTTGTGCGCCTGCGTTGCCAAGCGCCGTCGGTAACGTGACGTCGGGGTCTCGCCGGAAAGTGACTCAGAAGCCCCGCCACCGTGTCGACGCGCCGCAGACCGACCGGCTTCGCGTCCCGTCGCCAGAGCCGCCTCCCCGCGGACGCGACAGCGTGGCTCGCCGGCCCCCGGCTCGTGTCCGACAAGCTCCCCCCATTCGCCTCCGGTCTGCCACCGAGGGTCGAGCCGGGACCGTTGCGACTCAACGCACCATTTTCGAGATTGCGCACGCCCTGAGCTGATTTGGCCCGGCGCGGCGATCGGCGCAGGCGCTCGCCGGTCATACAGCGCCAGCGGCCAAGGCGGAGGCGGAGGCTCGTTCGAGTGAAGCCGAGCTGCGCCACGGCCTCGGTGCTCGGCGATGGCCAGCGATGGCGAGGCGGGGCCGCGGCTACACCGTGGACGTGTCCTCAGTCGGCGCGTCGGCGATCCATCCGCCGCCGAGCACTCGATCACCCTCGTAGACCACCGCAGCCTGACCGGGCGAAACCCCCGAGACCGGCGTGTCGAATTCGACGCGGGCGCGCGACCCGAACACCCGCACCCGAGCCGGGACCGCCGGTGAGCGGTGACGGATTTGGACCTGAACTCGTCGCCACCCGGCTGCAGAGGGCGCGGCGAGGGCCCGGTAGTCACTGACGTCCAACGCTCGGCGCTGCAGCGCGTCGCGGTCCCCAATCACCACCTGCTTGGCCTCCGGGACGACCCGAAGCACGTAACGTGGATCCACCCCCGCCACCCCGAGACCGCGACGTTGCCCGACCGTGACGCGGTGGATGCCGCCGTGGCGCCCCAGCCGGGTCCCCTGCTCGTCGACGATGTCACCGGGATCGAGCCGACTGACGTCCTCGCCCAGCCGGGCCAGCTGGCGGCGCACCGTTTCGGCGTAGTCCCCTCCGGCGACGAAACACAGTTCCTGGCTGTCGGGCGCGTCGTGGTTCGCCAGGCCGAGTTCGGCTGCCCGCGCGCGCACGGCTGCTTTGGTCCAACCGCCGAGCGGAAAACGAACGCGGGCCAGCGTGTCGCGGCCCATGGCGAACAGGAAGTAGCTTTGGTCCTTCGCCGGGTCACAACCGCGAAGCAATGCCCCCTGCTCGATCCGCGCGTAGTGACCGGTGACCAACACCTCGGCCCCCAGCGCGGCTGCACGCGCAAGCAGTGGCCCGAACTTGACGTGCTCGTTGCACCGCGCGCACGGGTTGGGGGTGCGTCCCGCCGCGTACTCGCGGGCAAAGTCGTCGATCACCGCGCGCTGGAACCGTTCGCGTTCGTCGACCGTATAGTGAGGAATCCCCAGCGAGTCGCACACGCGCTTGGCGAGGTCGATCTCGGCCGGTGAGCAACAGGTGCCACCGCGAGACTGCCGAGACCGCAACGGCGCATCGTACAAGGACATCGTCATGCCGACGACGTCATGCCCCTCGGCGATCATCAGCGCGGCCGCCACGGACGAGTCGACGCCGCCCGACATCGCGCAGACCACCCTCACGCGCGCGTCCCTCCGTCCGTCATCGAAGCTCGGTGCACCCGCTCGAGCACGGGTGGCAAGACCGCGAGAACCCGCTCGATCTCGTGAGCCTGATTCTCGGGACCGAGTGAGAACCGCACGACGCTGTTCGCCGCGGTCGCCGGATGGCCGAGGGCGAGGACGACGGGAGACGGCTCGACGCGGCCGACGGAGCACGCGGACCCAGTGGAGACCGCGATCCCCTCCAGGTCGAGATTCATCATCACAAGCTCCCCGCGACAGCCTTCGAACCGCGCGAGGACCGTGTTCCCGACATGCTCGTCGACGTCTCCGAGGACCTCGATCTCGCGGGACGGGCGACTCAGCGCGAGCAACCCGTCGCGGAGCCGGTCCCGCAGCGAACGCACCGCGGGTGCGGCCTCAAGGCGCTCCGGCACCCCGCCGGCGGCTGCGGCAAACCCTTGGATCAACACCGCGGCCTCCGTGCCCGGCCGACGACCCCGTTCCTGCGCGCCGCCCCCGAATAGGGGCGACAGCTCCAGGTCCCGTCGGTGCACCAGTGCACCAACCCCCGCCGGCCCACCGATTTTGTGCGCGCTGACCGAGAGCGCATCCACCCCCCAGCCGGCAAAGTCGACCGGCACCTTCCCCCAAGCCTGTACGGCGTCCGTGTGCATCACCACGTCGGGCGAGACCTCGCGGGCCGCGGCCACGAAGCTCGGGATATCGTAGCGGTTCCCCAGCTCGTGGTTGGCCGCGGACAACGAGACCACGCCGATGTCGGGCCAGCGCGCCAGCGCGGCGGCGACGGCTTCCGGGCGGATCCGGCCGACTTGATCAACGTCAACAAAGCGAACGGCGACCCCGTCGTGGGCCAAGCGGCGCGCACTTTGAAGCACAGCCGCGTGTTCGAGCGGCGACGTGAGCAACCCGGCCCGGCCCGCCTTGGCCCGTTGGGCTCGACAGACGCCGAGGACCGCAAGCGCGTCCGCCTCCGTGCCGCCGCTACACAGCGTCACTTCCATGGGTTCGGCCCCGAGCGCCGCCGCGATGCGCCGCCGCGCGGCCTCGAGATCCGCCCGCGCGAGCTGGCCCGGTCGGTGCACACTCGACGGATTTCGGCGGTGGTCGGTCTCCTGCAACCACTGGCTCATCTCGCGCTGCGCCATGGCTGCCAGCGGAGTGGTCGCGTTGTGGTCCAGATCGATCAAGGGGGTCGATATAACAGCCGCGTTCGCTCGCGCGAAGCCGACGTCGTCGCGCGAGGCGCTGGCCCATCGCAGTGGCGGCACGTCCCGCCACGATTTTGACCCGATCGACGCGGCACCCCATGATGATGGCTACGTGGAGACTGAGCTGGGGACGATGATCGCTCGGGCGGGACTCCTCACCGCTGAGCAGGTGCGCGCGAGCCTGGACCGCGCTGAGGCCGGCGGGATCCACCTCATCGAGGCGCTGACCGACATGGACCTCGTGTCAGAAGCTGACCTCGCCGACTTCGCCCACCGTCGGCTGCTCATTCCGCTCGTCAGCGACGCCGTGCTAGCGCGGGTGGCCCCCGCCGTGGCCCGTAGCATCTCGTCGGCGCTGGCACGCGGCCGCGTCGTGCTCCCGATCAGCACCGACGCGGCCGACAACCTCACGCTGGCGATGGCCGACCCGACCGACGCCGAGACCGCGACGGCGGTCGGCACCGCCACGGGCCGGTTTGTGATTCGGGCCGCGGCGCCGCTGGGCTCCCTTCGACGCGCGATCGAACGCTGCTTCGGCGAGACGAGCCCGGGCCCGACCGGCCCCGCTCGCCGTGCGGCCGAGATGACACCTTCCTCGACGGCCGTCGGCCCCGCGACGGAACCGGACTTCGCCGAAATCGTCCGGCCGGTGCTGCGACAACTGGCCGAGGCCGTGGACCGAGACGCGGTTCTCGAATTGATCGTGACTTGCCTGAGCCAAGGCTTCGGTCGGGTCGCCGCGATGGTGCACACGCACGGCGAGTTGCGACTGCGCGCTCAGCGTGGCGCGCTTGACCTCGCCGCAGACCGCTCGCCGTGGCGGCTGCCCGTGCGCACCGCATCACTGTTCGCGCGCGTGCTGGCCGACGGGCATCCCTATTTCGGGCCGCTTCCGCAGACCGACCCCACCGAACGGCAGTTCGCCCAGGCGATGGGCGGCGTGTCCGGCAACATGCTGCTGCTGCCGATCCGCGCGGCAACCAGCACGCCATTGATCGTGTTCGCCCACCCGGCGACCTGCCCCGTCGACCGCCGAGCCATCGATCAGCTTGCGGAGGCGACCGGGCGAGCCATCGTTCGGTTGCTCCGTGGGTCGAGCCGGTTCGAGACGACGTGAGCTTTCGGGACGGAGCCGTCGGACTCGGCGTGGGTCGAACCCAGACCCTCGCCCGGATTCGCTAGCGGGTGCGCACGCCCGATCGGGCACAATGGCCCAGGTGCGCTTTGAGGTATTTGCTCGGTAGCTCCCGGGCGAGGTTGGCCTGAAGCTCGAGCGAGACGGGGACGAGCTTGTCGAGCGCGACTCCGCTTGCGATACCCATGCCGTCGAGCATGTACACCACGTCCTCGGTGGCCACATTCCCCGACGCTCCGGGGGCATACGGGCAGCCGCCCAGCCCCCCAACGGCTGAGTCGACCGTGCGAATGCCCAGCTGCAGCGCCACTGTGATGTTGGCCAAAGCCGTGCCGCGCGTATCGTGAAAATGCACCGCAAGTTGCTCGCGGCCGATCCCGAAGCGGTACAGCCCCTCGATGACGTGCACCACCTGCCGCGGGGTGCCGACCCCGATGGTGTCGCCGAGACTGAGCTCGTACACGCCGAGGTCGAGCAACTCTCGCCCCACGTCGATCACTTGCTGCCGATCGATGGCGCCTTCGTACGGGCATCCGTACACGCAGCTCAAATACCCACGTACCCGCATGCCGTTGGCGCGGGCGCGTTCGATGACCTGAGCGTAGGTGTCGAGCGCGGCGCGGGTGCTCTTGTTGATGTTCTTGCGGTTGTGCGTCTCGCTGGCGGCCAAAAACACCGCGATCTCTCGCATCCCCGCCTCGCACGCGCCGTCGAGGCCGCGCAAATTCGGCACCAAAGCGCTGAACACCACGCCTTCGCGCGGGGGTAGCCGAGCGGCCAGCTCTTTGTGATCGGCCAGCGCCGGGATCCACCGCGGGTTCACAAAGCTGGTGATCTCGATGCGAGAGATCCCGGCGGCAATGAGACCGTGAATCATCGCGAGCTTTTGCTCGGTGGTCAAAACGGTCGTCTCGTTTTGCAGGCCGTCTCGCGGCCCAACTTCGTACACACTGACCGTGTCGGGCACGGCCTCGAACAACGCGTCTTGTTGTTGGGCAAAACTGGAGTCGTTCATCGCGAGCGCAACCGTCGGGTCGCAAAGCGCCGGGTGCGAAGCGCGTGGTGAAGGCCCGTGCCCGTCGTGCCCGGCTTGTAGGGTGATAGCAGAAAAGCCCCCTTGCGGCGACGTAGGTGAGGGCTGCCGCCGACCGCTTGCTCGTGGCGGGACGAACGAACGCCCGCGCCGCCGCGGCGCCTAGGCTTTCGCGTGTTGCCGGGTCCGCGCCCCCGCGGTCCGTTTCGCTTTCGGACGCAGCAGCGGGGCCAAGAACTGTCCGGTGTGCGACCGCTTGCACGCCGCGACTTGCTCGGGTGTGCCCTCGGCCACGATCTGCCCCCCGCCGGCGCCACCTTCGGGGCCGAGATCCACGACGTGGTCCGCGGTCTTGATCACGTCGAGGTTGTGCTCGATCACGATGACCGAGTTCCCCGCGTCCACGAGTCGCTGGAGCACGCCGAGCAGGCGGGCGATGTCCTCGAAGTGCAGACCGGTGGTCGGTTCGTCCAGCACGTACAAGGTCCGACCCGTTTGGACCTTGCCAAGCTCTCGGCTTAGTTTCACGCGCTGGGACTCGCCGCCTGACATCGTGGTCGCGGTCTGGCCGATCTTCATATAGCCCAGACCCACGTCGATCAACGTCTCGAGAATGCGTCGCAGCTTCTTGTGGTTGGCAAACAATTCGACGCAGGTGTCGATATCGAGATCGAGCACGTCGCTGATCGTGTGGCCTTTGTACGTGACCGCGAGCGTTTGTTCGTTGTAGCGCTTACCCTGACACACCTCACAGGGGACGTACACATCGGCCAAAAAGTGCATCTCAACCTTGACGGTGCCATCGCCTTGGCAAGCCTCGCATCGCCCCCCTTTGACGTTGAACGAAAAGCGGCCCGCTTTGTACCCCCGTGTGCGCGACTCGGGCAGCATGGCGAACACCGACCGAATCTCGTCGAACGCTTTGGTGTAGGTACCGGGATTGGATCGCGGGGTACGACCGATGGGTCGCTGGTCGATCGCGATCACCTTGTCGAGCGCACCGAGGCCATCGATTCGACGATGCGCGCCGACCTTGACGGTGGCGCCGTGGAGCTGACGCTGCAACGCTGGGAGCAAAATGCCGCTGATCAGCGAGCTTTTGCCAGCTCCGCTGACCCCGGTGACCGCCACCAGGTTCCCCAGGGGAAGGCGCACATCGACATCGCGCAGGTTGTGCTCGGTCGCCCCTCGCACCCAGATCTCGCCAATCGGCTCGCGCCGTTGGGCGGGTATCTCGATCCGCTTGCGCCCGGACATGTACGCGCCGGTCAGACTCCGGCGTGAGCGCGCCAAACCGTCGGCCGTACCGTTGAACACCACCTCACCGCCGAGGTGGCCCGCTCCCGGCCCGAAATCGACGACGTGGTCGGCGGCGCGAATCGTGTCTTCGTCGTGCTCGACCACCACGATGCTGTTGCCGAGGTCCCGCAAGCGTTCCAACGTGCCGATCAAGCGCTGGTTGTCGCGCTGATGCAACCCGATGCTCGGCTCGTCGAGCACGTACATCACCCCGCTCAACTCGGAGCCCAGCTGGCTTGCGAGGCGAATTCGCTGGGCCTCGCCGCCCGAGAGGGTCGGCCCCGATCGATCCAGCGTGAGGTAGTCGAGCCCGACGTCGAGCAGGAATCGCAGCCGGCCGATGATCTCGCGCAGCACCCCCTCCGCGATGGTTTTGTGGGCGCCCACGAGTTCGAGCGCTTCGAAGTGAGCATACGCGGCGGCCACCGTCATGCCGGTGATCTCGGCGATGCCCTTGTCGGCCACCCGCACGGCCAGGCTTTCGGGTCGCAGCCTTCGCCCGCCGCAAGCGTCGCAGGCGCGTTCGCTGAAGAACTTGCGATACGCATCGCGAGCCGACTCTGAACCGGTCTGCTGATAGCGACGCTGAAGGTTGGGAATGACCCCCTCGAACTTCATGCCCCAAGTCCCCTGGCTGTGCGAATCCTCGGAGCCCCACTTGACCTGGATGCGCTTGCCTTGGGACCCGAACAGCACCAGCGCCTGCCGCCGCTTCCCTAGCTTTTTCCACGGCGTGTCCAAGTCGACGTCACAGGCTTGCGACAACGCTTCAATGATCCGATACGTCCAGCCTTGGCCCCGCTCGACCGCCGAGGTCCACGGGGCGATAGCCCCCTCGTTGATCGACAAGGACTTGTCCGGCACGACGAGCTCGGGATCGATCTCCATCCGGATCCCAAGCCCGTTGCACTCGGGGCAACAACCCACCGGGCTGTTGAACGAGAAGCTTTGCGGGCTCAACTCCGGAAACGCGTGCCCGCAACAGGTTCGCTCTTGCGAGATGACCAGCGGATCCCCCTGGCCGTCGGCGGGCTCGACCCGCAGCTCTCCTTTGCCCTCGCGCAGACCGAGCTCGACGCTCTCCGTAATCCGCCGCCGTTGGGCGGGATTGACCCGCACGCGATCGACGACGAGCTCGATCGAATGCTTGAGCTTCTTGTCGAGTGCCGGTGGCTCTTCGAGGCGGTGGATCTCCCCGTCCACGCGCACCCGCACGAAACCGCGACCGCCGAGTTCCTCGAACAGGTCGCGGAACTCGCCCTTGCGGTGGACGACGAGGGGGGCGAGCAGCAGGTGTTGAGAATCGGGTTTGAGCTCGAAGATCTCGGCGACAACTTGCTCAGAGGTTTGGGTTTGGACCCGCTTGCCGCAAAGATGGCAATGCTGGGCCCCCGTACGCGCATACAACAACCGCAAGTAGTCGTAGATCTCTGTGATCGTCCCGACCGTGGACCTCGGGTTGGTCGAAGCGCTCTTTTGCTCGATCGCGATGGTCGGGGACAAGCCCCCGATGTGCTCCACCTTCGGACGCTCGAGCTGTCCCAGAAACTGACGCGCGTACGCGCTGAGGCTGGCGATGTACCGCCGCTGCCCCTCCGCGTAGAGCGTATCGAAAGCCAGGCTCGACTTGCCCGAGCCGCTGACCCCGGTGAATACGACCAGCTGGCGTTTCGGTATCCGCAGCGACTCGATGTGCAGGTTGTGTTCCCGCGCGCCGACGACCTCGATGTGGTCGGGTTCGCGAGCCGTCTTCGCGCCTTTGCGGGTGGCCATGGACGGCAGCAAGATAACTGAATCCCTGTACAGTGCCAACGTCGAACCGCGGAATTCGCGGCGATCTTGCGACTTCGCCGAGTGCCCCGGGGCGACCGCGGCCGGAGTCGTCCGAGGGAGGTAGCTCCTTCAAGCTCCGTTTCTGACCGAACCCAGTCAGGTCTTGCTGAGCCCCGAAACCACCCACTGACCCGGTCGGACGACGTCAAGATCGGAAGGGCAACGGATGGCCGCATCGAGCGTTCGAGCGGCCAAGCCGGACGGCGTACGGACCGCCGGCGACGTCCATTTCGTCGAGCCGTGACCGGGAGTTTCAACCACCCGCTGCTTTGTTCGCCGCTGAAACCCGCGGTGAAGTGCCACAAACGCGAGGTCCCCTACGACCACTTCATCTGAGAAGGCAGATCAGCGTGACGGCGCCCGGCGAGCCGACGACAACGCCGCCGATCCAGCACGCAGGTGACCGACTTCGGACCGACCGTAGAT
>QKPP01000225.1:0-12116 GCA_006508105.1 Myxococcales bacterium FL481
GTCCGGGCGCGAACCCGCGCCCCGCGAGACGCGTCCGATCGCGCTCGCCAAGATGTTTCGCTCACGGCGGTTCGCGCCCGGACAACGCAAGTGATCCGGCCGCGCCGAGCTTCACGTCGGTCACCGGCGACAAGCGACGACGACAGCGACTCGTCGAGGCTCGCCAGCCTCGACGCGACCTCGACAAGAGGCGCGATGTTGGACGATCCGTGCATTCCAACGTCCGTTTGTCCGATCACTACACCGTCGATTCGACTGCGGGCCGAATCTCGTCGATCCGGCTGGTTTCACTGAAACTAGAGCTGTAACGAGAAACTCGTCCCTTTCCCCAATCGAATCAACAAAAGCGAGACGCCACACCGGCTCGAACCTCGGCAAAGCAAGCCGTGGTCGACCATCGACATGAGCGGAGGAGCATCACCGCCCACCGTTCGTAGCCGGTCAAACGATCGTGGTGGATCGAACGACTTCACGGCTGTGTCCTGCATCGCCGGAGGTTTTCGGCCTAAACCGCCGCCGCCGTGGGTGCGGGCGCTCGTCGAGACACGGGCTGTCGCCGCGAGGCAACGGGCGTCTCCCTGCACTGACACGGCCGCGGCCGGACGACGCCGCGAGCCTGTGCTGCAACTGACACGTCGCGGATGCATGGCGGGATTTCGTGACCGCCATGGTCGACATTCGCCACTCGTTCCAGGCATGGTGCGGCCCTTGGCAGCAGCCCCTTGCGCGGGGCTGCACTTGTTTGAACTTGGTGCTCGCCGACGATACGGCGAGTCAGCTGCAACCGAATCGTTCACCAATGCACGACAAGAACCGAAACGACCACGACCCTCACGGTGGCCCCGGACTGCGCCCGTCCGCTAGCCTCGACCCGTCAACCGGCGACCACGAGTGGACCCGCCGCGGCCTGCTGCGGGGAGCCGCCATGGCCGCCACCGCGGCCGGTGTCGGCCTCCCCCCCAGCCGAGCGAGCGCCCAGACGATGCCCGGGTCCGTCTTCGCCGACGATCCGCAAACCCGCGCCTTGGCGGCGCGAACGATCCGTCGCCAGGCGAGCCAAGCCAGCTTTCTCGCGTTTCCCAGCGACACGCAGGAGATCAATGCCGACGAGCAGCGCTACGACGACCTACGCGGCAGCTTCAGCAAGACGCTGCCCCACACCGAGCTGGGCGAGGTCCAAGGCGACGCGTACCAATCGATGCTCGAAGCCCTCGACGCGCGCGTGCCCGCCGGCTTCGAGGCCATCACCGTTGGCCGTGACAACGACCCCAGCCGGGTGCGTTTGGCCAACCCCCAAGCCGCGTATGCCTTCGAGCTCAGCGGGCTCGACGGCAATGCCAGCCGGATTCCCCCCGCGCCAGCCGTGGACAGTGCCATCGTGGATGCGGAGATGGCCGAGCTGTACTGGTACGCCGTGACCCGTGACGTCCCGTTCGCCGAGTACGAACGCCGAAACATCATCTGCCGCGCCGCACGAGACCTCAACCAGTTTTCGCGACGCGACATCTTTGCCCACAACGACGTGGGTGACGTGACCCCAAATACCCTGTTTCGCGGGAGCATCCCGGTCGTGGGCGCCGCCGACGGAGTCCTCAATGGCCCGTTCGTGAGCCAGTTTCTGCTGCTTCCGTTTCAGCTGGGCCAGCTTGAGGTGGACCAGCGGTACCGACGAGTTGCTCGTGGCGCGGCTAACCAGTTCTTGACGCGGTTCGACGGCTGGCTCGCCGTCCAAGAGGGGCAAAACCCCAACGCCACCGGCAACTCGACCACGTTCACCAGCCAGTCCCGCTACATCGCTCGCATGCGCGATCTCGCCGAATGGGTCCATCGCGACTACCCGCTGCAAGCACCCACCCAAGCGTTGGCCATCATCTTGGGGTTCGGCGACGCGGCGCTCGACCGCGCACTGCCCTACCTGCGTGAGGTCAGCGACACGCAGTCCGGCTTTGTCACCTTCGGTCTGGCGGATGTGAGCAATCTAATCACCCTCGCGATCCGTCAGGCCTTGGTCGGTGCCTGGTTCCAAAAGTGGGCCTGCCACCGGCGGTTGCGACCCGAGCAGTACGCGGCACGGATCAACGCGCAGCTACGCGGTCGCAAGGACTACGAACTGGGCCTCGAACTGATGGGATCCGCGGCCTTGGATCGGGCGATCGACGAGGTGCGCGAGGTCAACTGCACCCCGTTTTGGGACGACTCAAACGACGGCCTCCTGCCGATGGCCTTCCCCGAGGGCTCGCCGGCCCATCCGGCGTACCCGGCCGGCCACTCGACATCCATCGCGGCTGGGATCACCGTGCTCAAGGCCTTCGTCGACGAGACGTTCGAGATCCCCGATCCGGTGGTCCCCGACCGGTACGGCCACCGCCTCGAGGCGTGGCGAGACTCGTCGCTCACCCTCGGAGGGGAACTCAACAAACTGGTGGCCAATATCACGCACGCGCGCGATGCAGCGGGCGTGCACTGGCGGTCGGATGGCGTCGGCAACCTCATCGGCGAGGACGCGGCCATCGCCTTGCTGGCAGACTACAGTTTGACTCGCAATGAGGACATCGACGGACTGACGCTCACCCGCTTCGACGGACGAGCGATCCGCATCGTCAACGGCGAGGTGTTCTACGCCTAGAGCGCCGACGGGCGAACCCGGACCCAGACGCCTCGCCATCCGGCGCTCCTGTAGCGCGACACACGACGGGTCGTCGACGGGGTCGCTCCGTCAACCGCCGGCGACGCGAGACGCCGCGCTCCGGCGGTTCGCAGGGCCGCCGGCCCGGCGTCGCCAAACCGCCCCAAGGCCCAGACCGAGCCATACGAGCGCCATCGTGCCGCGTTCCCCGGCCGAGTGAGAAGAGCGGCAGCCGCAGCCGTCGGTATTCCCATTGCCCGCCGGGGGGTTCCCGGACCCACCGGTGGCCGCCGTCTCCTCGCCGACGGACGCGGTGTCCGAGCTGGGGTCGTCGGTCGTCGCGTCGTCATCGTCGTCACCCGTCGGAACATCATCGTCATCCCCGGTCGCGTCGTCGTCATCTCCAGGGGTGTCGTCGTCGTCCCCCGTCGCGTCGTCGTCGTCCCCCGTCGCGTCGTCGTCGTCTCCGCTGGGGAGCAATCCAGACAACGGCACCACGGCTTGGGCCTGCGCAAGCACCATGGGTTCCGGGCGGCCGTGCTCGTCGAGAATGGCCTGGAGAGCCGACCCATTGTCGCCGCCCTCGTCGGCGAGAAAGTCGAGGTAGTCCGGCGTGTTCACCAGGTACAGCAACCGAACCGATAGCTCGACCTCAGCGGCGACGTCGGGCCCCGCCTCCACGAGTTCGATCGGCTCGAACGCGTAGCTGACGTCGTCGACGTGGGGCCATGTGTTGTCGGGCGTCAGCGCATAGCGATCGCCGACCGGGTCGGTTTCCACATCCACCGCCAATCCACGCGGCGCCAGGCGGTTGTCCAACACCCAGTGGTTATTGCGCAGAAGATGGAAGGTTGCCCCGTCGGCGTAGTCTTGAGCGATCGCCTCGTAGCGCCGCACCTGATCGTCGGCTTCAATCGCCATGCCGTCCCAATACCCAGAACTGTACACTCGCTCGTCGTTGTAGGTCGCCGTCACCTCGAGCCACATCACGCGCCCCTCGGAGTAACCGGTGGGCAGCTTATGGCCCGATTCGTTGGTGACCGTGACCGTCCAATCGGAGATACCCGCCGCGAGATCGACGGCACTGGGAAACCCCACCTCCAGCGACGCCGCCGCGGCGAGCATGTCGTCCGTCCGGGCCAGGACCTCGTTGAAGATGGTGTCGGAGATCGGACCGCCCGCCGCGGTCCCGTACTGTGCCTGCATGATCTCGATCATGTGCCGGTTGGCGCCCACCAGGTCGTGCCGTCGGGCCCCGGTCGCGTGGGTTTGGCCCCGGTCTTGGAACTCGACACAACCCGCCACGTCGGCCACCTCGACCATGTGACAGTCCTGACAGCTGCGAAAATCGTCGCCGGGCACGGCGAAAGCACTGCCAAGCCACTCGCTGTAGGTGCGCTGTTCGTTGAACAGCCGCCCCATGGGTAGCCCGCTGTCGTCCACGCGCTCGCGCGGAGTGGTGACGTCGTGACAAGTACCGCAGGCCCGCGAATCACCGATGAAGCTCACATCTTGGATCCACTCGTGCTTCATGTCGTCTTCTTCGACGTAGGCCCACGGTCCCCGGCGGGGCACGCTCTCGCCCACGGCCACATCATCGAGCACGTAGCGGGCGTTGCCCGGCGGCGTCTCGCCATCGTCCACCATGCGATGGCAGATGTCGCAGGTGACGCCATCGAAGTCCTTGGCGATGAGATCGTCCATCGTCTTCGACTCCCCCCGACCCTCGAGAAAAGCCGAGGGGGAATGGCAGCGGATGCACTCGATCGTCTCGTCGGGGTGGTCGCTGTCGGCGACGGCGACCCCCGCCCAGAACACCGGATCTCGGGCAGCATTCGCCATCATGGTGCCTTGCCAGATAAACGGTGCGTACAAGGGCTCACCAGCATCAGCCGGGGCGTTGGAAAACAGATGGCAGGTTTTGCACTCCTCGGCGGGCCGCAGCTCGTGCTCGAGGTCCCCGGGTTCGGTCGGAACCGCGTGGGCGACTCCCGGCGCCGCGACCAAACTGAGAATCGTCGTCAAGGGACCCGAGATAGTGCTGCCAAAGTGCGAGGTGCCGTGCATCCAAACTCCGCCGGTGGCCGATGGGCCGGGGAACGCGGGCCGCAACGCGGCCATCGTCTCGTCCACTAGCATGACGGCCCGCGCCACTCCAAGCCACATGGTGGCCGCACCGCCGCGGCGGTGACCGCCGTGGCGGTGACAACCCGCGGAGGGGGCCGGCCGGCCTCGCTCAAGTCGACGGCTCGCCATGTCGCGCCGAAATCGAGGGAGGCTGGTCGCCACGCCGGCGACCCCAGCGGTGGGACAGGTTCGGGTCACTATGGGTCGCGGCGTCCCGTTGGTGACGCGCGATAGAGTAGCTCGCACGTCGCGCGAACCCGGACCGACGCGAACTCCGGCGACATGCAGCGGTCACGGGGGTTCGGCCGCCAAGCGATGTCGCTTTTGTCGGTCTCGTCACGACAGTGGCGGGACCGACCGTGACCGATCGTGGACGCGTCGCCGCGCTTGCCACCGGCTCGCTCGGCGGCGGCGTGCTACACCACGCGCAGGCGGCGAAGCGCACGCCGGGCGCCCGAGCCCACGCTCCATGTCCACCGACTCCTCGCCGACGACCGAGCGCTCGAGCTCCAAGCTGCAACAAACCGCCACCAGCGGTGCGATCTGGACCGTGATCGGCTTCGGTGGCGGCCAGGCGATTCGATTCGCGAGCCATATCGTCCTCACGCGCTTGCTGTTTCGAGAAGCGTTCGGCTTGATGTCGTTGACCCTCGTATTTTTGCAGGCGCTCGAGCTGTTCTCGGACGTCGGCATCTCCGCGAGCGTCATTCAAGACAAACGCGGCGACCGCCGAGCGTTCCTGAACACGGCGTGGACGCTGCAACTGGTGCGCGGCTCAGCCTTGTGGCTGATCGCCTGCGCGGCCGCGATCCCCTACGCGACCGCCTACGACGCGCCCGAACTGCGCTGGCTGGTACCTGTGGTCGGTTTCGGCAGCTTCATCGGATCGTTCAATTCGACCAAGCTGCTCACGGCCAACCGACACCTGGCCATGAAGTCGCTGATGCTCATCGACTTGTCCGCGCAGTTCGTGGCCTCGGTCGTGATGATCGCGTGGGCCATGGTCGACGCGTCTCCGTGGGCCCTCGCGGCGGGCAGCCTGGCCTCGGCCGTGGTGCGGGTAGTGCTGAGCCATCGCCTGCCCGGGCCGGGGAACCGGCTGCACTGGGACCGTCAAATCGCCCGCAGCATGCTGCGGTTCGGGAAGTGGATCCTGCTCAACACGTTGCTGACGTTCGCGGCGACGCAAGCCGATCGGCTGATCTTCGGCAAGCTGGTCACGACCGCGGTCCTTGGGGTCTACAACGTCGCAACCATGCTGGCGACGCTGCCGATGATGGTGCTGGGGCGCATCGCGTGGTCGGTGCTATTTCCGATGTACAGCCGCCTGCACGAGGCGTCTCAAGACCTCGCCGGGGCCTTCGAGCGCAGCCGACAACCCATGCTCATTGCGGGGGGGTGGGCCATTGCGGGGTTGCTCGCGGTCACGCCCAGCGCATGCCGATGGATCTACGACGACCGCTGGCACGACGCGGGCTACATGGCGCAGTTGTTGGCGGCGGGAAACTGGTTTTCGATCATGGAGTCGAGCATCGCGGCGCTGTTCGTCGCGCGGGGCAAACCCGTGTTGTCGGTGACCTCGAGTTCGGTCAAGGTCGTGGCCATGGCGGTCGCGATCCCGGTGGGCTTTGCGCTGGCTGATTTTGGCGGAGCCTTGGCCGGCTACAGCTTGGCGGAGACGTTACGCTGGGCGACGGCGGCGATTCTTCGGCGCCGCGAAGGGTTGCCCGGCTTTCTCCAAGACGGCCGCATGACCCTCTGGACCGCCGTGACCGGCGGGGGAGGCTTCGCCCTCGCGCGTGGCCTCGAGACCACCGGAGTGGGGCCACTGGTGGAAACGCTCGCAGTCGGGACCATCGTCTCCCTGGCATGGTTGCCGCTGGGCTGGCCGCACTTGCGCGCCTACCTGGCCAAACGCCGCGGCGCATCGACGCCAGCCTCATCATCGTCGGACCGAGCGCCGGCCCCTTGAACCCGGGGCGGAGGGACGGACGGCGTTCGGGCGACGATGGCTTGGACGGGGCTGGTGCGCGGCCTACTGCGGGCGGTCGCTCGGCGGCGCATCCACGACGGGCGACGACGCGTTGGGACCCGCGCCGCTTGGTCGCTCGTTCGCCGGCGCATCTCGGGACGAGCCGGACGATGGGGCGCCGACCGGAGACGACGATGCGGGCGGCGTCGACGAGTCGACCGTGGACGGCGCGGTCGCAGCCGGCCCGTCCGGGGGCCGGTTGATCGGCGACGCCGGGGCTGGGTCATCACCACCGGTCGCCGCGGCCTGGCCCGCGTCCACCGGGGTGTTGACCGAGGGCAACGACGCTTCACTCACCGCGCTCGGCGGCCGGGCGCTCGGCGGCGGTTTCCGGGCGCGACGCCGGCTTGTCCGTCGACGTCGTTTCGGCTTCGACGCGGGCTCGGTGTCGACGACCTCGACCGCCTTCTTCGAGGTGTCGTCTGGCTCGACTTCCGGCTCGCGCCCTTCACCCGCGTTCGCCCCATCGGCCGCGTCTGCCGTCGGGTCGACGGCGAGTCGCGCCGGGGGAGCGGGCGGCGGCGCGGTCCGATCTGCGGGCGACGCCTGGCTCGGCGCCGGCAAGGCGGGCCGCGGCGCTTCGCTGGAGGTCTTCGCCTTCGCCGGCGTCGCCAAGATCGCCGCTGGCCCAGCCGAACTGGCGGACGGTGCCCGCTCGGCTCGCTTGCTCGCGGTGATCCATCCCCCGAACACCGCCCCGCCAAAGGCCAGTAGACCCACTCCCACGAGCGCGAGCACTCGCCCCCGCGATCGAGCGCGCCGGCGCGAGGCCGGTCGCGGGGCTGCGGGCTTCGAGGGCTTGGAGGCGTCCGAAGCTGAGACAGCCACCGGCGACGCAGCGCGTGGGGCGGTCAACCCCGTCGGCAGACACTCGAGGGTGTCCTCGTCCTCACGACCCCGCGACACGGACGGGTCGTCGACCGGCGTCGCCGGTGCAGCCGCTGCCCCGGCAGACGCCTCGTGCTCAGGCTCGGCCGACATCGGGGCGACGTCTTGGCTCCATTCACGGCCGATCGTTCCCTCACCGTCGAATCGCGAGCCGGCACCGGGCGACGACTCGTCGTCGACGGCGATCGGGTCGATGCCCGCCGCATCGCTGAGGTTCGAACTCGCGACCGACGGGTCGGACCACGAGACCGCCGCTGGGTCCTCGTCCGCGGCGGGCGAGTCGGCCCGTGGCGGTTCGTCGCCGAGGCTCAACCCCTCGTCGAACGCATCGAGCTGGTCGTCGTCATCTCGGATGTCGTCGTCGGCGACAGCCCGCACCTCGTGGGGGGTCACGTCGTCCGCGGAGTATTCGGCCCGGTTCGCCGCGGCTCGGTCCTCGCCCTCGGCAAGGCCTTGTACGGCCACCACATGCCCCCGCTCGAGCAACGCTGCAACCGCCGCGAGACCGCGAAAACGCCCAAGCATGGCTCGTTCGACGATGCGGTCCACCTCGGAGGTGCCGTCGCACAACGACCACAATCGTCGCACGTCCGACCACTCCGACATCGCGGCGCTATCCGGGTCGTCGTGGAAATCAAGCTCCTCGCGTCCGGCCATCGGAGTCGGTGACGCTCCGGGCTCGCTCACGGGTACCAAGATGCGATCTCCACCGCCGACGAACGCTTCGATGCTGGGCAGCTCGTCGGCCCGGCGCGCGTACTCTAAGATCAACTGCGACAGTCCGGGCGAGCTCGCGTCGTCGTGCCGGTAGGCGAGCCAATCGACGCCCCCAGAGGTGATCCACGCTTTCGCGCCCGCGCGATCGCATCGAGCGAGGGCGGCGATCACCGACTCGAGCACAAACGACGATTCCCGTCTCCGGCCTTCGGCTCCCTCGGCGATCCCGTGGCGGGCGTTGAAAGCACTCGACCACGACTCGAACGTGCCGTCCGGCGCCGGTCCGACCACCCCCACGACTCGGCGGTCGGCCACGTACACACACCAGCCGGCAGCGTGGCCCGACGGGGCGAACACCACCAACGACTCGCCGGTGGTGCTGGTCAGCTCCGACAACAACTCCGCGGCCGAACCCTGGGCGCCGACCCACGCGAAACGGTGCTTGGACTCGGCCGGAGAAGACAGCGCCGCCGCCAACTCGCCGCCGGACCCCACACGCAGCTCTCCGAGCCCGTGGAATCCCTTCGTCGCCGCGCCGGCCATGCGGTCCACGAACCGAGCGACATCGAGCGCCGAGTTCAGCTGTCCCGGACCGTTCCCCGGCCGGGCGAGTGGCGTGGAGACAGCACCCACGCTTAGGCAATCGGCTGGAGCGGGATGAAAGTTGAGCGCGGAGGCGCAATCGATCGGGTCGTCTGTGGCCGGGTCGACCCCCAACCCGGACCGCCGCGGGCACGGACGGCCTTGAGCTGAGCGACACAGACCGCGCCATCCAGTCGGCCTCCGGCGATCCGGACCGAAGCAGCACCGGGTCCGCGGCTGCGCCACGGATCTCGAGCGGGCTCGGGAGCGCCTCGCCCAGTGCCGGGCGACCCCCCCCGTCGCCCGCACCCAACCGCATGAGTGGCACGAGCTGACGCCAGGTGGGCGGACGCTAGCGGCCCGGCCGGATCACGAAGCGCAACGTCACCGGCACGGTCTCGCGGCTACGCGGGCGCGGGAACTTCCAAGTCTGGATTGAGCCCGCCATGCAATCGCTACTCCCGGTGTCGCTTGGAAGCTGACCCGAGGCTCTCTCCGCCGTCTCCACCCGCCCGCTCCCGTCGACGACCACGTCGAACGACACCCGGGCCGCCTTCTTGAGTGCCTTGGCGTCCGGGGGATTGAGGCACGCGGCGATCTGTCGACGATGGGCTCGCACGATGCGTCGCAGAATTCCTCGATCGAAGGAACCGGCCACCGCGAGCCGCGGCGGATCCACGTCGACCTCAGGCGGCGGTGGGGCCTCCGCGGACGCAGCGTCCGACTCGCCCGGATCCGACTGGGAGTCGCCCGGGACAGCGGCCGGCGCGGCGGGACCAACCCCGGCGGGTTTAGCCGGCGAGGCGGTGGCGGCCGCCGGGTTGCCACCCGGAGCCGGTGTCGACGCTTTCGTGCGGTCGTCCGGAGTGCCCGCGTCGTGGGGCTCGGCCGCCGATGCGACGGGCGCGGCAGTTGCCGCAGCACGGGCGCCCAACCCCTTGGCGTCCCCCATCGAACGCGTCTCGGCCCCCGCCGCGGCGAGCTTCGCTGGAGCAATCGCATCCAAGCCCTTTGAGGAAGCGCCGGCGCTCTCGGCCGCGGCCGCGCCGAGTTCCGTTTGAGCCGCGACGCCCACCCCCCGGGTCGCGCCAGCCGGCGCGGGCTTGCCTGACGCCGCCGCGTCTGGGGGTGTGGCGGCGACGGGGGGCCGTTCATCGCCGCTTCGCGGCTCCGACTCTCCACAACTGACAATCGCCAGCGCCGCGACCACAAGCCGCAACCCATATCGTGCGGTCTGTCGACTGCGATTCATACGCTGAGTTCGGTCGCCTCGTCCCACGCCGGCACCGTAACCGAACCCCGGCGGGATGCCTATGGCCACTTCCGCGGATCCGATCACCGACGACTGCGCGGCCTCCAGCTCAGTGACCTTGGGACAATCGCGAGCACGCGAACGAAGTCGCGATCGCCCACTGTCGACGCGCCCGCCGACTCGCGGACGCACCATGTCGACCCAGATGGCTGGCCTGGCGCCGGCAACTGACCGAGGGCAGCCCCCGCCCCGGTCGAGACCGAGCGCTCCGCCCCGGCGCCGCCGGTTCCCCGGCCGGTGGTCCGACCGCGGTGGGTGATCCGATGAAGTCTCCGCGCCGCCGACCGCATCCTCGCGCCGCGCCGACCACCACGCCGGCACAACCTGGCGTGCGACCGACCCTCAGCGGAGTTCGGAACCTGGCTCGTCAATGGCATCCAAAGAAGTCGGCGAAGCCGAGACCGGCTGCCCGCGAACATCGACCAACGCACCGGCCGGCAGCATGACGGCGCGCGGCGCAGCGCGGTGCTCCGAACACAGGTCGACCACGTTGTCACCATCGACCAGTTCGTCGGGCTCGAACCGAGCGCTCGCGGTGTCGCCCGAGGCCAACGCGACGAGTGGCTGAGCCAGCGCGTGCGACTTCGCGACAACGATCCGTTCATCGAACACCAGACGCACGCCCCAACTCGACGCCGCGCAGTTCGGCCCGCCACGCGACACCTTCGCTTGCACAACCGCCGGCGGGCCCGTCCGATGACGAACCTCGGCCCGGGCCCCCCGCTGAGCGAGACCGTGCTCGTCGTAGAGCGAACCGATCACCTGCACGGCAACGGGATGGCCCGCATCGGGAAACGTGCCCCACACGCTCGAGTTTTCGTCTCGCTCCGACGCAGGGCCGAAGCCGAGGTCATAGGCCAGCGCACGCGTGCCATCTTCGAACATCAACAACACATCGTCGGCCCCCAACGTCTCGGCGGCCAGCGGCTCGGTGAACACGAGCAAAAGCTCCACGCATCCGTCGTCGTCATCGCAGCTCGCCGCGGCGAGCGGGGTCACCACCCGCGCGACCGCGATCGGATCGACCGCTTCCGCCCGGACGGGGTCTTGCGCGAGGCGGATCGGGGTGTACGACGGCCCCGTCGCACGACACGCCCCCGCGACCAGTCCCAGGCAAAACGCCAGTCGCTCCGTTGCCCGCCGCGTCGGTCGGTTCATGAGCATCGCGCCCCCAACGTAGCACGCAGCTGATGCGTGCCACCCCATCCCACCGCCTCGCGTACTCTCTCGTTATGCCCGACCAGCCACGCCCGTTCAAGATTCTCGGCCTGCAACAAGTCGCCATCGGCACCCGAGATCGGGCAGACGCGCGAGCGCTATGGGTCGACTTGCTCGGCCTGCGCAGCCGTGGCACGTACCGTAGCTCGGCGGAGAACGTCGACGAGGAGATCTTGAGCCTTGGCGACGACGCAGACCCAGTCGAGGTCGATCTGATGCAACCGATCGATCCCGAGGGCCGCCCTCGTGTGCACGAGCCAGCCCTCAACCACATCGGGCTGTGGGTCGATGACCTGCGCGCCGCCGTGGCCTGGCTCGAGACGCAAGGGGTCCGATTCACACCGGGGGGCATTCGGCGTGGCGCCGCCGGCCACGAAGTGTGCTTCATCCATCCCCGACCGTCACCCGAGTTCCCACGCAGCGGTGGCGGCGTGCTCATCGAACTCGTGCAAGCGCCGGACGAGCGCCGAGCCCGGTCATCGCAGCCCGTCCCGACCGCCGGCCGCGGAGAGTGACGAAGCCGGTCGCGGCGGCAGAGCGCGGCCCGGCCGTCTCGACGCTCGTCGCAGACCGCCCCCCGCTCCCGCGGCTAGCGGACTCGGCGCTACGCGGGG
>QKPP01000225.1:12170-29874 GCA_006508105.1 Myxococcales bacterium FL481
CTAGCGGACTCGGCGCTACGCGGGGTTGCTGCCCCGACGGGCTTTTGAAAAGCTGCTCCAGATGGCCGCGCCGCACCTGTATCCCGAGATCACGCCGCATGACAGCGGCTATCTCGCGGTCTCCGACCGACACCGCGTCTACTACGAAGTGTCGGGCAACCCGGCGGGCAAACCCGTCGTGTTCGTCCACGGGGGACCGGGGGGAGGCACCGACCCACAGATGCGTCGATTCTTCGACCCCAAGCACTACCGCATCGTGCTGTTCGATCAGCGCGGCTGCGGTCGTAGTCGGCCCCACGCCTCGCTCGAGGACAACACAACGTGGCATCTCGTCGCGGACATGGAAAAGCTGCGCGAGCACCTGGATATCGAGCGTTGGCAGGTCTTCGGCGGCTCTTGGGGGAGCACGCTGGGGCTTTGCTACGCGCAAACGCACCCCGAGCGGGTTTCCGAGCTCGTTTTGCGCGGAATCTTTATGTTGCGCACCTCAGAGCTGCGCTGGTTCTATCAGGAAGGCGCGAGTCATCTGTTCCCTGACGCATGGGAGGGGTACATCGCCCCGATCGCCGAGGAGGAACGGCACGACATGATCGCCGCGTACTACCGTCGCCTGACCAGCGATGACCCAACCCTGCGAGCCTTGGCCGCGCGGGCCTGGAGCGTTTGGGAGGCGAGCACGTCGTTTTTGCTCCAACGCCCGAACTACATCGACCACGCGGCCGACGACGAGTTCAGCCTCGCGTTCGCGAGAATCGAGTGCCACTACTTCGTCAACAAGGGTTTTTTTGCGCGCGAGGATCAGCTGCTCGCCAACGTCGATGCCGTCCGCAACACGCCGGCGGTGATCGTGCAGGGCCGCTACGACGTGGTCTGCCCCATGCGCTCGGCTTGGGACCTGCACCGCGCCTGGCCCGAAGCAACGCTTCGAGTTGTGGCTGACGCGGGTCACTCGGCGTACGAACCGTCGACCACACGCGAGCTGGTCCGAGCCACCGACGCGTTTCGCTAGACGGCCGGGCGGAAGACATGGCCCGAGGCGACCGGCGCCGGGCCACCGCGCGGGCCGGATGCCACGTCGAGCATCGGAGGTCTAGCGCCGTCGACGTCTGCGCCACATCGCCAGCCCGCCGAGGCCCATCGCCAGCCACCCCAGCGAGGCTGAACCCACCGACGAGCTCGCCGCGCAGCTGCAACTGGCGGCGGTTTCGGTGGGCATCGGGCTCTGCAGCGGAGGTGGCGAACCGTCGTCGTCATCATCGCCCGCCGCGCCGGTGCTGGAGCCATCGCCGTCGCCATCGCCATCGCCGTCCCCGTCCCCATCCCCATCGCCGTCCCCATCGCCGTCTCCGTCCCCATCGCCGTCTCCATCCCCATCCCCGCCGGTGGTTTCGTCGTCGCCGGTGCCGGACCCATCGCCCGTGCCGGAGCCATCGCCCCCCGTGCCCGAGCCATCGCCCCCCGTGCCCGAGCCGTCATCTCCCGTGCCCGAGCCGTCATCTCCCGTGCCGGAGCCGTCGTCGCCAGTGCCGGAGCCGTCGTCTCCCGTACCCGAGCCGTCGCCAGTGCCCGAGTCGTCGTCGTCGTCATCATCGTCGTCGTCTTCATCCGGCGGATCCGGCTCTGGATTCTCCGAGCAGTCCTCGTACGAGCACTGCGGGTTGAGTCCGAGTTCCTCGATGATGGCAACCAGAGCCGTCGCGAGCTCCTCTTGGTTGTCCGCGAACCAGCCTTCGTGCGCCCCGTCGGATCCCCACTGGGCCATGGTATCGACGACATCGCGCGGAATCGCATCACCGAGACCGATCACGTAGGTGGTCACGCCCTCCCCGTGCATCGACTCGAGCACATCTTGCACCTGTTGGTCCGTCGAGTACGTCGCGTAGTTGCCGTCTGTGATCAGGATATTGGCGAACGGAGCCTCGGGGTCGAGCGGAAACGGATCGGGATTCGCCTTGTAGGTGTCGATGTTGTCGTCGACGAGCTCCAAACCTCGGTGGACGTACGTCGCCGAGCCGCTGCAGGCCGTGCCGGCTCCGTCGCCACACTGAGGCATATGCGACAGCGTTTGCTGCTTGAACGGGGGGTCTTTGTCAATGTCGCTGTCCTTGAACGTCCAGTTGATGCGCGGGCCTCCCCACGGATCGGTACATCCGGGCTCGTCACAAGATGTGTTCGGATCCAGCGCCCAGTTGAAGTTGTCCTTCATACACGGCCCGTACTGAATCAGCAGTTTCTCCTCGGCGGGGTTATCCAGGCCGAACACGGCTAACCCCAAATGCACCATATCCTCGACAGTGGAGGTGTACGGACCCACCGTGACTTCGGCGTCGAACAGCGAGTTGCCATCACCGGCCAACGCGGCGCGGGCCTGGTCCCATCCGGTGGTGCCCTCGGCCCCGGCCTCCATATCGACGTTGAGCATCGAGCTCGAGGCGTCGAGCAAGATCATGATGCGCGGCAACTCGCTGATGCAGTCGGCGCGGGCGTCGGTGGCCCCCAACAATCCCACGGTGAGCGCGGTCAATGGAGCAAACGCGAACGCGCGACGCGACCGGACACGGGTGGATATCGAACGAGAAACGGATCGTTGGCTGCTGTACATGGCAAGTGCTCCGGGAACGACGAGCTCGCCCGCCACGCCCCTTGGGTCCACGGAAATAGACACCACAACCTAGCGAAAAGCCGCCTCGCCCGCCACGCCGTGAGGGACGAGCCCCCCGCCCGTGGGTCGTCCATCGTCTCCCGCCAACAACCTCGGTTGGCTTACACCCGGACGCCGAAGCGGAAACTGTGACTCAGCAGATATCCGTCAAACAGCACGCGATTCGACGGCGGGCTCCGCGACGAACGAGCGAGCGCCCCCGTCCGCCCGCGGCGGCGGGCCCGACGAAGGCGGCCGCGGAGCTGCCCGCTCGGCCCGTCGCCGATCCCTTTACCGTCCCGAGCTCGTCTCGAGTCGGTGACCACGCGCCACGTCACGCCCCGGGCCGTCCTCGGCGCGGTCCGCCGAGCGCACCCGCACGTGCGCAGGGTGGCCTGGTCTGAATGCGCAGGACCGGTCTCGCCCGCGGCGGCCCGCGAGTCGAGCTCCGCGGCGTGGGTCGCCCTGCCGACCCACGCGTGTCGCCACGACCGAACTAGCCGTCTTCTTCTTCGCTCTCGTCGGGAACGCAGACCCCGGCGTTCGACTCGCACGTTTCATCCGGCCCGCAACCCGGCGCGCAACTGCCCCCGCATCCGTCCGATCCGCACTCACGACCTGCACAGTTTGGGCTGCACACGCACTCGAGCCCGGCCGCCTCGTAGCCGTCGTCGCACACGCACGCGGCTTGTTCATCACCGACACAAACCCCGTAGCCGCCACAGTCCTCGAGATAGCAGACGCCGGTTCGAAACTGCAAAAAGCCCACCGCCAAGCGCACGTCACCGTCACCGACGACAACCTGCACCGGGACCGGGCTGTCGAGCTTGCCGCTGAGAAAGGGCAATAGATCAAACGACAGTACATTGTCCACGGCGCGGAGCGAAGCGGTGACCTCGCCCTGACCGCAGCCCGCGGCCAGCGTCCCCCCGCTGAGGTTGTCCACCGCGAAACCGCAGTAGCCGGGGCCGTTGAGCGGTCGCAAAGCCCCGGTGTAGTCGTACGCGGTCAGCTGCAAATCGAGCTGGTCGCCGCCGACGAGCTCTGCCTGCATGGGCACCGAGTCGACAAACTCCTCGCCGCCCATCGGATCGGCAGCCAAAACCGGATGGGCCAGACGCACCCCAGCTTCGGCCCCTTCGAGCGACACGAGGCCCACGCGTCCCAGCTGATCGATATAGCCGGTGGACGATGGATGCACGACGAGACCATCTTGACGCTGGTGGACCAACCTGGCTCCGTCCTCACCGTCGATCGAAACCTCCGCCGGCAGCTGCAGCTGCAAAGTATCCGGCCCGAGATAGTATCCGCCGCCCGACTGTACGTAATCTCCGACGGACAAATCGAGACCATCACGCCGCACACTGACTTCGAATGCATCGAGCAAAGCGCCCGGCGGAATACTCACTCTCACGCCCGCGCCGCCGATCTCTCCGCCATCGGGACCAATGGTGGCCGTCGCCACCAAGTTTCCTGGCTCCCCATCACCGCACGCAAGACCACCAGTCACCGCGAGGGTCACCGCGAGACCTCGCGCCACGGCCCGCGTAGAAACATTGTCTAGGTACAGCATGTCTCGCTCAATTCCCCACGGTCGATGCGACGACCCACCGTAGCGTTCCACGAACATGTCCCGCGTCCGTCGGCCGTGCAAGCAAGTGTGTCGATATCGCGGTCGCCGATCGGGGCTAGCCACCCGCGCGCCTGACCGAGGCTACCTCGTGCGTGGCGGCTCACATTGCCCCAGTTTGGGAGACAGGTGGCTATCGTTGAACCACGCTGCCACCGCCAGTGACGCTCGATACTCATTTGCCAGATGACGATTAGCGAGCAAACTCACAACTTACTGGTCCCCGTCGCACGTTGGATGCGACGGCTTCATACCGCTGGAAATGCCATGACCCCACGACGTCAACCCGCAGTTCGGATCGCCGCAGGCCGCCGAACCCGAACTATCGCCCCGCTGCTCGGTCTCTCGTTGGCTCTCGTGGCCTGCAGCGAAGATGAACCCACCGAGTGCGTCTCCACCCGCAGTTACTTCGAGCAGGACGTCTGGGCCCAAACGCTGGCGGATGACTGTCTGGGGTGTCACACGAAAAGCGGCGCCGCGAAGGAGAGCAACTTCGTGCTCGTTTCGCCGGAGGAAAACAGCGACTACCTCAACGTCAACTACGCGACGTTTGCCAAGATGGCGAAGCTTGAGTACGACGGCACTTCGGTGCTGCTGCTCAAGCCGACCGGCAACGAGGAGCATGGCGGCGGCGTGCGTTTCGACGAGGGCAGCGAGCCGTACAACGCGTTCGTCCGGATGATCGAGCAGGTCGATAGCCCGGTCGAATGTGCGAACGAGCCCGACGCGGCCGCATCCTTCGACGGGCTTGAGGTGTCGGACGAGGTCGCCACCTTGCGCAAGGCCACCTTGACCCTCGCGGGACGCCTGCCCACCCCCCACGAGGAACTGCGGGTCGAGCTCAGCGGAGAACCGGCCCTCGACACCGTCCTCGACGGGATCATGCGCGAGGAGGCCTTTTACGGCTGGATCAAAGAGGTCTACAACGACAAGATCCTCACCGATCGCTACTTTCCGCGAACCGACGCGCTCGACCTACTCGACGAAGAACGGTACCCGAATCGCTACTGGTTCGACGCGATCGCCGACGACAACGAGCGCGACCTCGCGGCCCAACGAGCCAACCAAGCCGTGGCCCGCGAGGTCCTCGAGCTGATCGCGTTCGTCGTGCGCGAGGGTCGACCGTTTACCGAGATTGTCACGGCGGACTACATGATGTTCAACCCGTACTCTGCCAAGTCGTACGGCGTCAACATTGCCTTCGACAACGACGCCGACCCCAACGAGTTTCGCCCCGGCCAGCGGGCGGGGCTGCCCCACGCCGGCGCGTTGACCTCCCACATGTTTCTCAACCGGTTTCCCACGACGGACACCAACCGCAACCGGCATCGGGCGCGGATCATCCTCGACGTGTTCTTGGGCATGGACGTGCTTCGGCTGGCGTCGCGCCCACTCGATCCGAGCAGCATCAAAGAGTTCAACCCTACGCTTAACAGTAGCGAGTGCACGGTGTGCCACGAGGTCATCGACCCCATCGCTGGCACCCTGCAAAACTGGACCGATACCGGTCGCTACAACCCCCCCGAGGAGGGTTGGCACGGCGACATGCTGCCCCCGGGGTTTAGCTCCACTGACATGCCCTACGCGCAAAAGGATCGGGGGGCCACGTGGCTGGCTCAGCAACTCGTCACCGACGGTCGCTTTCCGATCGCCGTCGTGCGTGCAATGCTGGCGGCGCTGACCGGTAGCGAGGCGCTCATCGAGCCGCGCGACCCCGACGCGGCCGACTACGTCGCGCGGACGAATGCCGCCCGGGCCCAAACGAAGGTGCTGGAGACCATCGCCCAAGGCTTCGTCGACCACAACTACGACCTGCGCTTTGTGATCCGCGAACTCGTGAAGACCCCGTACTTTCGCGCAGTCAACATCGAAACATCCGTCGACGACGAAGAGAAACTGGCCGAACTGTCGCAACTGGGCAGCCCGAACTTTCTCACCCCCGAACAGCTGCACCGGCGGATCGAAGCGGTCACCGGCTACCCGTGGCGCGACCGCGTCGACGACGAGGGCTTTTTGCTCGAGTTCAACGAGTACCGCATCTTCTACGGCGGCATCGATTCCGACACCATCGTCGATCGGATCCGTGAGCCCAACGGCATCATGGCCAACGTGGCCGCTCGCATGGCCAACGAGGTGGCTTGCTGGACCACCGCCGTCGACTTTGTCTCGCCTCCGGCGCAGCGCCGCCTGTTCCCGTTCGTGAGCCTGATCCACGAACCGCAAGATGCGAACGGATTCGAGGTACCCGCGGCCGCAGACGCGATCCGAGCCAACATCCGCTACCTGCACCAGCGGGTTCTCGGCGAGGTACTAGAGCCGGATGACCCTGAGATCGACCGCACCTACCACCTCTTTCTCGAGGTCTGGCGCGACGGCAAGCAGGGCATGGCCGACGAAATCTACAGCGACCGCTTGCCCAGCAGTTGCGCGGCTCGCCGCGACTTGAACACCGGCGAGGAGCTGCCACCGGCGCAGCGAATCGACCGCGACGAGCGGTACACCATCCGCGCTTGGATGGCGGTGATGTCCTACCTTTTGGCTGACTATCGTTTCTTGCACCTGTAAACGGAGCGCTTGCATCTATGGAACGCAGAGATTTTCTCAAGCTGGCCGGCCTCGCAGGCTTTTCCGTGGTCCCGTTCGCATCTGCCGACGACGACCGACGACAACCTTCACGCTCGTACGCGGGGCCGTTTTTCGTGATGGTCAATGCCGCGGGCGGCTGGGACCCCACGCTGTTGTGCGATCCCAAAGGACGGCTCACAGAGACCGACCCCGATCCCATCAACGAGTATTTCGTCGACGAGATCCTCACCGCCGGCAATATTCGCTACGCGCCCGTGGGAGGCAATCAGGCCTTCTTCGACAAGCACTTCCAGCGACTGCTCGTGCTTAACGGTGTCGACATGCAAACGAACGGGCACGACAGCGGCGCTCGAAACTGCTGGAGCGGATCGCTCAACGAAGGCTTCCCGAGCTTCGGCGCCTTCGTGGCCGCTCACCACGGACCCACGCTGCCCATGTCGTACCTCAGTTTCGGCGGCTACGACGAGACCGCCGGTATCGTGGCACGAACTCGCAGCGGCAACGTCAATGCCCTGCAGCGACTCGCGTATCCCGAGCGAATCAACACGAACGACGAGGAGTCCACGTTTCACAGCCCGCGCGCCCTGCAGCTCATCGAACAGACCCGGCGTTCTCGAGAACAGGCCCAGCTCGCGGGACAACGGTTGCCGCGCCTGCAAGGGGCAATGAACCTGCTGTTCGCAGGGCGCACCGGAGCCAACGAACTCAAGCTGCTACAAGAGTACCTTCCCGACCAGCTGTCGAACGTCAACCTCGAGCGTCAGGCCCAGCTCGCGGTCGCGGCCTATCGCGCGGGGATCAGTGTGTCAGCGAACATCAGCATGGGCGGTTTCGACACCCATGGCAATCACGACGCTCAGCACATCCCCCGGCTCCAAACCCTGCTGGAGGGCGTGGATTTTCTGTGGGAAGAAGCCGGGCGCCAAGGCGTCGCCGACCGCCTCGTGATCGCCGTGGGATCGGACTTTGGCCGCACGCCAGGCTACAACGATGGCCAGGGCAAAGACCACTGGTCGATCGGCTCGTACATGCTGATGGGCAGCGGCGTCGTGGGAAACCGGGTGATCGGTGCCACCGATGATCGACAAGGCCTGCGCACGATCGATCCCGGCTCGCTCGCGGTGGTCGACGGCGGCGCCCGGATCATGCCCGAACATGTCCACGCCGCCTTGCGTCAGCTCGCCGCCATCGACCAAACGGAACTTGCGGCGGCCTGGCCCGTCGCGCCCGAAACGCCACTGCCCGGCTTGCTCGGGTAGAACCGGGCGCCGCGATCTCGCTGGCGCAGACGCTAGGCCCCGCGCTCGCGGACGCGATGCCGCCACACGTCGAAAGAAAACAGCCCGACACCCATCCAGATGCACGCGAAGCTGCGCAAGTGCACGGCTTCAAACGCCTCGCCGAACGCGACGACCGCGATGAGAAACTGCCCGGTGGGCGCGACGTACTGCAGAAACCCGATGGTCGACAGCGGCAAGCGTCGAGCCGCGTGGGCGAATAGCAATAGGGGCGCCGCGGTGATCGGTCCCGACAACGCCAACAAGCCCATATCGCCCCCGGAAAGCGTCGACGTCGACGGCGGCGCGAGCGACCAGCCAACGTAGATCAGCCCGATCGGCGCCATGACCCACGACTCGAGGGTGGAGCCCTCCAACGCACCGCGTGGGGCGAGCTTTCGCACCAGTCCGTAGGTGCCGAACGAGCCCGCGAGCACCATCGCGATCCAGGGCACACCGCCCGCACCCGCGGCCAGTTGGGCCACACCCGCCACCGCGAAGGCCGTGGCGAACCACTGGAGTCGCCGCAGCCGCTCGCCGAGCACCAAAGCGCCCAGCAGCACGCTGACCATCGGATTGATGAAATAGCCCAAACTGGCGTGAAGCACCCGCTCGGTTTCCACGGCGTACACAAACACGCCCCAGTTGGTCGCCAACAGCCCGGCACTGGCCAAGAACACCCACCGAAGCTTCGGCTGTCGCCAGGACCGCCACGGGGACAGACCCTGCCAGCGCGCCAGCAAACTGAAGACAATCGCCGCCCAGATCACCCGGTGCGCAAGCACTTCGACGGCCGGCACGTGGACCAAAAGCTTCCAAAACAGCGGGGCGAAGGCCCAGATGCCGAACGCGGCCAGGCCGTAGCCGAGACCGACGACCCGTTCGTGGGCCGTCATGGACTCCGATCTGCGGCCCGACGCTGGACCACGGCGACCCCACGGCGCCGCCGCGAACCGCAAGCATCCTCGCGAACCACGCGGTGGGCTCGCTCCCCCGCCGGCCACGCCGCTCGCGGCCGACCCCGGCGAACGCCGACGGGGATCAACCCTCGAGCCACTCGGCCACCTGACAAGCGTAGTACGTCAAGATGACATCGGCCCCCGCGCGGCGAATCGCTACCAGGCTCTCGAGCGCCGCCCGTCGTTCGTCCAGCCAGCCGTTCGCCGCCGCGGCCTTGAGCATCGCGTACTCGCCACTGACCTGATACGCCGCGACCGGAAGCGTGGTGGCTTCACGGACCGCTCGAATGACGTCGAGATACGGCCCGGCCGGCTTGACCATCACCATATCGGCACCTTCCACCTCGTCGAGTTCGACTTCACGCAACGCCTCACGCACGTTGCCGGGATCCATCTGATAGGTCTTTTTGTCGCCGTGGCGTGGCGCCGAGTCGAGCGCCTCGCGAAACGGCCCGTAGTACGCGGACGCGTACTTGGCGGTGTAGGAGAGAATCGAAACCTCCGCAAACCCCTCCTCATCGAGCGCGCGGCGGATTGCTTCCACTCGGCCATCCATCATGTCAGAGGGCGACACGATGTCCGCGCCGGCGCGAGCTTGGCACACGGCTTGGCGACAAAGCACCTCGACCGTCTCGTCGTTGAGGACGCGCCCATCGGGCGCCACGATGCCATCGTGGCCATCTGACGAGTACGGGTCGAGGGCCACGTCGGTGACCACCACAAGGTCGGGCCACTTGTCCTTAAGGCGTCGAATCGTCGCCGGAATCAATCCCTGTGGATTGTGTGCCTCCTCGCCAGCGCTGGACTTGCGCGACTCATCGATCGCGGGGAACAACACGATGGCATTGACCCCAAGCCGGCGCGCGCGGTCGACCTCCGCCAGCAGTCCCGCGGAACCGAGGCGCGAACAACCAGGCATCGCCCCGATCGGAACGTCCTCTTCGGCCTCGTGGATGAACAATGGGTAGATGAAGTGCTCGGGCCCAACGTGAGTCTCGCGGCAAAAGCCCCGGATGGTGGCGTTGCGGCGGTTGCGGCGGGGGCGCGAGAGCAGCGGAAGACTCGTAGCCATGGCGCGGCGGAAGCTAGCACGCACCCCCGTCGAGGTCATCTCGCGGTCAGCCTCGCGTTCGCGGGGCAGCGACCAACTCCCCCGCCCGGCTGACAAAGCGACTATCGGCCACGGCGAACCGCAACGGCGCCTCGCGGTCTTTGGCGTCGGCGAAGTCGATCCCGACGCGCGGCCCGACGAGCCAAGACGCCGGCGGCTGTCCGCGCAGCACCGACAGTCCACCGCGACGAAACACGGGATGGTGCGACCATTGCACGTCGAGCGCCAACGCCTGACCGACCTTACCGGGGCCCGTCAGGGCCCCCGGGCCCGTCTTTCCCCCGCGGCGCCGAACCACCGTCGTGTCACCTCGCACGAACTCGCAGCTGCGGATCAACACCGCGGCGCCCTCGTCCCGGCCGTCGGTCACGATATTGAGCATATTGTGGATCCCGTAGCACAAATACACATAGACGTGTCCCGGGGGACCCCACATCGCGGCGTTGCGGGCGGTTCGCCCCGATCGACAGTGGTTGGCGGTGTCATCGGGCCACACGTAGGCTTCGACTTCGGTGATGCGCAGCGTCACCGGTTCGCGCTGCAGGTAGCGCCCGAGGAGATCGACGCCCACCCGTGCCGCCGGCCGAGCAAAGAACGATTGGGGCAATCGGTCCCACGGTGACGGTGACGGCATCTCGGCTACCGTCCTCGTGGCGTACTCGTCCGACGCCGACCCGGCGCAGTGCCTCGCGCGGCCGGAGGCGACGGCCAAGCTTGCTCCACATCGTCGGGCGATTGCGCCGCGCTCTTCCTCGACGCGTCGACCTTCGACACCGCTCCAAGCATCCCCGCCCTACGCCGCCCAGCCGTCGGACGGCCCGCGCGAGGACCGTGCCCGGTCCTCTCGATCGTCGCCGAGTCGCTGGCGCAGCACGCTGGCCAGAGCCACCGCGAGTCCGCCCGGGTCGTTCGGGGTCACGAGCTCGGCCTGGGGATCATCGGCACAAAGCTCCGGGATCCCGCCGACACGGGTCCCCACCACCGGTAACCCGTAGCGGCGCGCCTCCAAGACGACCAGCGGCGCCCCCTCCGAGAACGCACCGACCTCCCGCGAGGGCACACACACCACGGACGCCCGCGCGTAGGCTCGCGCGTGCTCGACCCCTTCGACGTATCCCAAAAACCGGGCGTCGACGCCGAGACGAGCGGCGAGTCGCTCCAGCGGCCGCCGCTCTGGACCATCCCCGGCGATATCGATGGCGACCTCGCCCCCGAGCAATCCCACCGCGCGGAGCAACACATCGACCCCCTTTTGCCGCACCAATCGACCCATGAACAAGATGCGGGGGGGACCCACGACGCCCGAGCCGGTCACCGTCGGGTCGCGCCCGGTGGCCACCACATGGGCCATGGTCTCCACCGCCAAGTGAACGCTCGCCGCATCCGCCCCGAGCCAAGCCCGCACTCGGTGCAACTTCTCCTGAGACGGGAGGTAGACCTGCTTCGCGCCGGCCAACAAACGCAGCACCGTGCCGCGTCGCCAACGACCGATCGAGAGCAACACATCGACGTCGCTGCCGTGACCGTACAAGTCGTAGCTCACCCGGCGTTTGGAGCACGCCACCGCCACCGGCCAGCCGCACGGGAGCAACATATGGGCCACGACGTGGTCCGGCCGGTACAACTCGAGTTGCCGTCGCAACGCCATCTGTTGCGCCTGCCAGTACATCGGCACGAGGGCAGCTCGCAGCGGCATCTCCCGCAGATTCGCCACCATCCCGAACCGACCCGTGAGTGAGGCCCATACCCGCGGAGCGTAGCGAAAACGAACCACGTCCAAGGAGGTGTCCAACCCGCCCTCGACCCACCGCGTCTGGGGAGCCAAGACCCGCACGTCGACCCCGTGTCGCTCCGCGGCCTGCTCCCAATGGCGACAGACAAACCGGCCGCGCGGGTCGCCGGCGTATTGGGGAAACGTCGAGCTCACGACCAACCACCGCGACATCACGTGATCTTCTCCAAGAAGAACACCACGAAGCCGGCGAACCGCGACCAACGCGAGTCCATCAGCTTCCACTCGGCGCGAGCGAGCAGCGCTTTGGCCCCGGGCCACCGCAATGGAGCCGGGTGCACGGTGACGACGCGAATCCCCGCCCGGTCGACCAACCGAGTTCCCGCCGGAAAATAGCGCGGCGCTTCATCGACGCTGAGAAAACGCGTGCCGATCGCCGCCTCGTCGTACGAAGACGAAGTCGGTCGTGGCCCCCACCAGCGTTTGATCGCGTAGCGAATCGAGTGTCGGTTGTAGATGTCGAACACCAGATAGCCGCCCGGTCGGACGACCCGCGCCATCTCGGTCAGCGCCAGCGCAAAGTCAGGCACATGGGCCAACACCTTGAACGAGTACGCCACGTCAAAGGAGGCGTCGGGAAACGGGAGATCCGTGGCGCTCGCGTGCTGTACGTCGAGCCCACGAGCCCGGGCGTGTTGCAGCATTGCGGGCGAGAGATCGATGCCCTGAGCCCGCCGCGCGAACGCGGCGACCCGTTGCAAAATCAGCCCGGTGCCACACCCAACCTCAAGTACCGATCGCGCCGTTCCAACGCGTTGGACCAAAGCTGCAGCTTGGTCGTCGATCAGCTGGTGATAGCCTGTCTCGCGATCGTCGTCGTAGCCCACCGAGAAGGCGTCGTAGTACGAGCGGTTGTCGGTCTGTGTCGTCATACCCGTGGCCTCGTTGAACTCATGCGAACTGCTTGTACAGCTCGCAGTATGCGTCCCCCATCTTCTCGAGGGCGAACTGCTGCCGGGCGAGCGCCTGGGCGGCATGGCCCGCTCGATCAAGACGCTCGTCGTCTACGCACCACCGCTTGATGGCGGCGACCACTGGCTGGTGCCCGCGACCGTCGACCAGCTCCTCCCCCGGTTCGAGGCCGGCCCGTCGAGCCAATGCGAAGATCTCGGAAACCGGCGGCACCTCCATCGCCAAAAGCGGCAACCCCCGCATCAGGCCTTCCAGTGCCACCAACGGTAGGTCGACCTTGCGTCGTACGTGATCGGCCAAGAACAGCTGCGCCGAGCAACGGCGCATCAGCTGCCCCATATCCGGCACTTCTCCGAACAGCTCGGCTCGACCGATATCGATGAGTGGGGCGAGGGCTCGCCTCAGTGTGCGGCGGTGTCCAGCGTCACCGTCGGCTTTGGGTCGGCTGGCCACGGTCAGCGCGTAGTCTGCAACCTCGCCCGCCGACATGGCCCGGGCGAGGGCCGCCAAGCGGCTCACCACTTGGCCGTCGAGATCACCTGCGTACAACAAACGTCGTCGGCGCGAGGGATGGGGCACCGCTTGCGCGGCCGCCACAGCCGGGTAGATCCGCACCACTCGGCTCCCGTCGAGCCCGGCTTCGACCAACCGATAGCGGGTGTAGTCCGACAGCACGACGACCCGATCCAACGGCCGCAGCATCGCGGCCCAACGCGTGGCGCCGTGGGACGACATCAGACTTTGCAGCATCGGACGTCGGGGAGCGAGGCGTCGCATGGCGAGGAGGACTGAAGACGTGACCTGGTTCGGGGTGAACAGAAAATGCAACGGCTGGTGGCGGCGGCGCGGATCGACCAGCGTGCGCAGCACCCCGATCTTGTCCAAGACACCCGGCGCGTGGGCCATCGGCGGAGCGTCGACCACCTCGTCGTGCGCCGCAGCGCGAACGGGCCGCAACGGATCGCCAAGGTAGGTCAGCGGCAGCGTTGACGGTAACGCCCGCACCAAGTCTCGCGCGAGCACCGTCGACCCGTCGTTGAACGGCGGCCGCAGCGGCTTGCACACGATCATCCAGCGAGACTCAACCGGCATGCCGCAACTCCTGGAGCTGACGCAAGGTCACCGCTTTGGTCAACGCCAAGACGGCCACGAACGCCGCGGTCGCGACGGTCAGCTTGCCCAGCGTTTCGAGATAGCCGTCGGCTTTCCACACGTACCCGAGTCCCTCGACGGCGGCAATCGCCAAGCCCAGCTTGCCGAAGTGTAGCCACGGCATCGCGACCCCCAAGCCCACCCGCACTGCGACCAGCGAGGCCGTTACGCCCACACCGCCGGCCACACACACCGCCGCCGCGGCTCCCACGTCAGCATGCGCCTCGACCCAAGCGGATGCGGCAGCCACCACGGTGGCGAGCGTGAGTCCGACGAGGAACACCGCGACGCGAGACCTCGCGCCGCTATTGAAGATCCACGCCACCGTGACCACCAACGAGTAGCCCGAGTACCCCCACACCAGTCGCCGCAGGTCGGCCGCCGCATCGGCGTAGGCCGCCGGAAACAGCAAGGTTTGAATTTCCGCCGCGCTCGCCGAGGCCACGGCGGACATCAACGCCAACAGCAACAGCGTGACTTTCAAGGTCTCGCGCACGTAGTCGCGCAACCTCGCAGAGTCTCCGGCGGCGCTCAACGTGGCGATCAGCGGAAACATCAGCAAACTGACCGCGGCGAGCAGACTGTACGGGACCAAGGCGACCAACTGGGCACTGGAGTACACGCCCACCAAGTCCTGCTGTGCTTCCGTGGCCAGGCTCTTGAATACCAGCAGGTCCGCCGACAACAACAGATTCGTGCTGGCCGTGAACAGGATCAGCACCCCCGCGAACCGGGCCATCGGCGGAGTCGCATCCGACGAGTCCGCGAGGGACTGCGCGGTGCCCCGCGGACGCCACAACGCGAACACCGACAAAGCCAGCGCCAACGAGGCCGCCACCGAGAAACCGCCGACGGTCGCGGCCAAGCTCAGACCCAACGCGGCCCCACTCATGATCAGCGTCGCCTTCGCGGTCGCCATGAACACGTCGAGACCGGCCTGCCACGCGAACCGCCGACAAGCATTCAATGTTCCGATGTTGACGGCGTAGAACGCATAGAACAACGACACCGGAGCCACCGCTCGAATGGGAGCGATGAGCTCCGGATCGCGCAGCTGGGCGGCCAACGGCTCGGCCGCGGCAAAAAACATCAGGGAGGTCGCCCCCCCCAACATCCCGGCAATCTGCATCCCACGGCGGCGCAGCGCCGCGTAGGCGGGCAACCCCTGGTCGAATTGGGCGGCCATGGGGCGGCTCACGGCAAACAACAGCGTCTGCACGATCACCATGTTGGGCACGGCCACGAGGCGAGCGACCACGTTGTACTGACCCAACGTAGCGGGGTCATCGAACAAGCGGGCCAACACCAACGTGGTGGCGTACGCCGCGACCAAGAACGCCAGCTTGGCCGCACCCAACAGCGGGCCACCGGTGCCCAGTCGGGTGCTGTTGCGGTCGTCGCTCACGTGCGCCTCAAAGTGTAACAACGCGTCGTTTCACCGTCTGCACGCGGCGACCCGAACCGCACGCGCCACCGGGATAGGGGGTCCGGCGCGTTGCCGGCCGGCCGCCGGTGTCGCCGATGCTCATCGTGGCGAGCGGCCTCACGTCGCACCCAGCCGCGATCATGCCGAGGTCTAGATGCAGCCAGACAACCGCCACTTGACCCGGAGCGCGACGCGGATGAACGCGTTGGCGCAAAGTGCGCGTTTGACGAATTCCGGCGGTCTCCCTATGGTGCCGCGGGGCCTATAGCTCAGTCGGTTAGAGCGGCCGGCTCATAACCGGCTGGTCCCTGGTTCGAACCCAGGTGGGCCCACAAGATTCCACATTCAACGCGAGGCACAGCCTCCCTTGCTCCGACGACGCTGCTCGACCTGACCACGGCACGCCGATGAACCCACAAATCGCTTCCCTACGCGATCTTCAACGAGCCGACCGACGCATGCTCGGCATCGAGCGACGCCTCAAACGAATCCCCCAGCAGCTCGAGGCCCTCGACGAGGATCTGGTCCGCTTGGAAAAGCTGTTGGAACGCGAGCGAGCCAAGCTGCAAGACAGCCACGAGTTTCGAGCGTCTCAAGAGTCCCAACTGCGCGACGAGGACGAGCAAATTCGTTCCAGCAAGCAACGCCTCACCGGCGTGAAGAGCACGCGCGAGCTCGCGGCTGCGCAGCGCGAGATCGAGTCCACGCGACGCCTGGCCCAGGCCCGTTCGGAGGAAATCGGCAAAATTCAAGATGCCATCGGCAAGGCCGAGTCGGGCATCTCCAAGATGGAGAGCGAACTCAAGACCGTGCGCGAGTCCGCTGCGGAAGAGCGTGGACGCCTCGAAGACGAGCGGCAACGACTCGAAGCGGCCCTGGGCAAGACCCGGACTTCACGGAGCAAGCTCACCGCGGGAGTCGACCCCGACCTGCTTCGAGCCTACGACCGCATGCGCGACCGTCTCAACGGCATGGCGTTCGTCCCGGTTCACGAGCACCGCTGCACCGCGTGCAAGATGCAGGTGCCTCACCAGACGTACGTCATGCTGCGCCGTGGCGAAGAGATCCTCAGCTGCGAACACTGCGGACGCATGATCTACTGGGCCGCTCACTTCCCTGACGAGGTGGAGCGACTCCAGGCGATCATCCAAAAGCGCAAGGGCAAAACGTCCTAAACGAGCTGTCTCCCGTCGACGCGAGCCGAACCCGGGCCGACCGATCCCGGGTCGCGGGCCCCCCCCTACTTCGGCGTGATGTGCTCGCAGTCAAACTCCACCGAGATCAAGACCTCGCCCTCCTGGATGGTCTTGCACGCGTCGCCAACCAGCTCCACGTGGCTGTCGCCGACCAGCACCCAGCCATCGGGATCATCCTTGACGAGCTGGTCCGTACCGATGGCCACCAAACCGGTGTGCTCGAATCCCGGTTCGACCGGGCGGTCGAGTTCGAACACGCACTCGCGCAACCCGTTGACGATCTCTTCGAACGCGCCCACCAACGCCCCGCTGTCCGTCGCCTTGTAGAACGCGGCATCCGGTTCCCCCTCTGGCACCCCCTGACCGGCGTTCGCCATCTCTTGCAGGTGGACGTCGCCGATCTCGTCGCCGACGCTGATGATGAAGGTGGTGATGCCGGCGTTGTGGGCGTCGGTCACGGCCGCCACGGCCACGGCTTGCCCGGCCTCGGCCTGCGGTGCCTCACAAGTATCGGGCGCGCCGTCGGTCGCCAACACGATCACCTTGTCACCCGGGGTTGAATCGACGCCAAGCGACTGGGCGACGGCTGCGAGCGCCTCGCCGGTAGGTGTCTCATCTTCCGGATCGGCGTCGTCAAACGCCTCGCGGATATCGAAGAAATTGCTCAGTTTGGCCGGCACTTCCGTGAGGACCGGGCACGTACCGCCGTCATTGCCGTCGAAACTCGTATACATGGCCAGCCCGAAGCGAACCGCCAGCTCGAGCTGCGGCACGATCCCGTCGGGCGTATCGAGCAGCGCGGCCCGCAGCGAGTCCCAACGCGAAACGCCACTGTCGAAGTCCCGCGTCATGCTTCCCGACTGATCGATGAGCAACAACACGGTCGGCTGTTGGGGTACGAACAAAACCTCCGCTTGCGCGCAGTCGAGTTCGTCCCCGGTTCCCGACGAATCGTCGTCGTCACCGACGTCATCGTCGTCACCCGTTGCGTCGTCATCGTCGTCACCCGTTGCGTCGTCATC
>QKPP01000114.1:0-55575 GCA_006508105.1 Myxococcales bacterium FL481
TCATCGTCGTCATCATCATCGTCGTCATCATCATCATCGTCATCGTCATCGTCGCCACTGTCATCATCATCATCATCATCGCCACTGTCGTCATCATCGCCGGTGTCATCGTCGTCGTCGTCGCTTGAATCGTCGTCGTCATCGTCGCCGAAGGCCGGCCCGCAAGTGCTGCTGTAGCCGCTCAACTCGGAAGGCTGGCATCCGTTGTCCCAGGTGGCGCTCGCTTCGGGATTGCCGGGATCAACGTGAAAGCCGCCACACTCCTCGGTCGGATCCCACTCTCCGGTCTGACCGTCAAAACAAGGCGTGATGTCCATGCCGCTATCTTCCTCGATCCACGGCACACCATCTTCGTCGTGGAGCATTCCGTAGAACACCCGCCCGTCGCACGGATTCGGACCCCACGAGGTCACCCCCATCACGCGCCAGCCACGATCCTCGTCAAGCTCTTCCGGCAGCTGGATGTACAGCGGACCGCCAGAGTCCCCGAAGCACGACCCCTTCCCGTTGCCGCCGATATCGATCTCACCGTTGGCCTGGATCCGGTTAACCGGCACCACCACCTCGCGTTTGTGGTCGCCGCCTTGTTCGTACTCGTCGACCCCGTGGCCAACTGGCGTGACTTCGACACCCTCCGCAACAATCTCGGTCTCGCACCCGTACAGAATCGGCGTGATCGGTATCGAGGTGACCGGTTCTGCCAACACGCAGTAGGCGAAATCGGTGCCGCCGCCCGTGTTCCCGTAACGAGGATTCTTGGCGCAGCGTGCGGTGTCGACCCGGATCTCCGGGGCACTGCGATACTCGCCAAACCCCACCCGATTGGGGTTGGGACAATGAGCCGCGTACGTGATGACCTGCGGGTGGACCAGCGTCGCGGTGCAGCTGCCGATCCAGCCAGTCGTCGGCCAGCCACACGGTTTGACGTTCTCGCCGCCGACGATGCGCTCGTTGACGTCGTCGGCATGGGCGGCAAGAGGGGCGAGGGTGGCGAGTCCCAGGGTGAGTAGACGCAGCATGTGTTCCTTCGCAACGTGTAGAGAGACCCGACCCGATCGTTCCAACCGCCGAACGGGCGCGGATTTTGTAACTTATCCGGTCAACGCGTCCTCGCCAATGCCTTTCCTGTTTCGAGTTGCCGTCTCGTGACTTGCATGGGCGGATTCTATGCCGCCTCACCCGTTCGCGTAGACGGAGCACCCGCTCATCGTCGGCGGCACGGCTCCCGCTTGGGCCGCGGGCTGACAGCACCGCTTCAATCCGCCACGCACACCGGGCTCGAGTCGCTTTCGCGCATCGAGCGGGCGGGTAGCCTCGGCTCCACGGCGCGAGAGTTCCGGCGAAGAACGTAATGTGGGCCACGCACGCCGACCTCACCGACGGGAGGTGAACACCCGTCATCCGAACCATGCGCGCGCAGCTCAGAGGCTGACCGTGCCTGCGAGTATTGGCCGAACGCGGGCGCTGTCTCCCCCGGCCGCTTCATCCTCGAGCGTTCGTCCACCGATCCGGCCGCGCACTCAACAGGATCGTCCGGCGGGTGGACGATCACCCGTCGTCCTAGCGATACGCTGGCCGCTTGATCCGCGGTCCCGGGGCGAGACGCTCCTGCAGTTCCCACAGCGCGTTTTTGTTGCTGTCGAAGCGCAGTCGCTGCATCGCCGCGACCGGCTGCAACCACGCGAACTCGGAGTGCTCGTCGGACAGACGAAGGACGCGGTCGCCGACATCGACGGCGAACGCGTGTTCCGGCACCACCAGCACCTCGGTCGGCCATGCGGACCATGCATGGAACCAGCACGCGGGGATGGTGGTTGTACTGTCTAACCGCACCAACGCGGCGGTCCGTTCGATGCCAGCTTCCTCCCACGCCTCGCGCCGCGCCGCGTCGGCCACCAACTCCCCCTCCTCCACGCCGCCGGAGACGAACTGCCACAAGTCGTAGTCCCGGCGCCGAAACACGGCGACTTCAAACGTCGAGTACGCACCGCGATAAGGCAGCACCAGGACCTGCGCCGGGGCTCGAGGCATCGACCCAAGCTAGCACGAGGCCGTCAACCCGCGAGGGTCAGACACGGGTCACGTCCTGGCCAGCCCCGACCGGCGGGGGCGTCTGCCGGCCGGTCGCGGCGTCGCGCCGGTCGGCAGATCGGCCACTGGTGGCGCTCGCCGGTCCACCCGCCGCCTCCTCGTTGCCTCGCCCCCCGTCGCTGCGCCACCATGCGGTGTGCCCCAGCGGTTCGCCTACTACCGCCAGCTTCTGGCGAAAGTCGATACTCACGCCACCCACGTCACCGCGCGCTATGACGCCTCGTTGTACTGCCAGGTCGGTTGCACGGCCTGCTGTCGTCAAGATCTCACCGTCACCCGCGTTGAGGCCGATCATATCGCAGGCTGGCTGGCCGAGCGTGCGACGACGTTGGCCGTCGCGAGCGACGAGCGGGGAGCCGCCGACAATCATCGCCAGTTCCTCGCCCTCGCCGGACCCCGAGCCTGCGCGTTTCTGGGGCCATCGGGCCGGTGCCAGATCTACGAGGTTCGACCGGTAGTATGCCGTTCCCACGGCCTTCCCCTTCTCGCGCAAGACGGACTGCGTGACTGTTGCCCGCTGAATTTCACCGGCACCGTGACGGTCGAGGATCTCGACGCGTCGGCGCTGCTCAATCTCGACACCCTCAACACCATGCTCGGCGCGATCGATCACGCCTACACCCAGCAGACGCACCGGCCCACTGAACGCGTTTCGCTGCGAGACCTGCGTCGCCAGCACGACGCGTCATGAGCGAGCGCCACGACGTGACGTCACGTCACGTCACGTCACGTCACGTCACGTCACGTCACGTCACGCAAAGATACCTTTGCGCGGTACCGAGTGCACCTCCACCCCCTCTCGCCCCATCGCCCGCATCAACTCGTTGGCCGCAATCAACCCCGACGTACACGCGGCTTCCATCAGCATCGCCGGATACGGCAGTTTGACCCAGTCGCCGGCCAAGACCAGCCCGGGAATGCCGGTCCGCGTGGTCGGCCGGGCCGCGTACTGCCCGACATGAAATGCCGGAAAATCGCGCCGCCACTGCCAGTGATCCCACACGATGCCCGCGCCGCGCAGCTCGGGAAGGAAATGGTGAAGGTCGTCCAGCAGCGCCTCGCGCAGATCGTGCTCGTCGGTGAACGAGTCCGGCACGCAGTAGCTGTGTAGTTCGAGACAACACCCGTCGTGGGTTGCGGCCCAACGACGAACCTCTGGCACGACCCGCTCATAAAACGATATCGAGTCGAGCGCCTGTCGGCGCTCGGTGATCACGAATGCGGTCAGGTCTGCGCGTTCGATGGGTCGATCGAACCAGATGCGCCACACCGCGTACGCCGACGTCACCCGCAATCCAGACACTTGGTCCCGCCACGACCCGGCTTCCGGCTCGTCTGGCTGCGCTTCCAGGTCACCGGTCAGCGCCCGCGCGGCCGGCACGTCGGCTGCGAGCACCACACCGTCGAAGTCCCGATCTTGTCCATCCGCTCGCACGCGAAAACCCGTCGTTCCACGCCGCAGCGGCGCGACCTCAGCATTGGTGTGGACCTTCACCCCGAGCTGCCCGAGACGCTCGGTGATGGGCCCGATCAATCCCGTGTGATAGTCGGTCGGCAGATAGTCGTAGCAAAGCCCGTGATCATGCGAAAGGAAGAAGAAATGAAAGCTCTTGAGCAACTCCGCCGTCGACATACGCTCCGGCGGCGCGAAGAAGGCCCGAGCGAAGCTGTTGAATGTCAGTCGCAACTCATCCGGCAAATCGATATCATCGGCAAATTGGGCGTAAGATACGTGGTCGAATCGTTCGGCGGTCTGCCTCGACTCGTAGCGCAATAGTTCGACCAAGCGCCACAATCGGGGGCGCGCGAGATCTCGCCAGTGGAAGTGACCGTGCAACAACAGCGAGACCAGATTCACCAGTGGCGTGGTGGCGATCTGAGCGTAGCCGAACCGGCGCCCGTCCTTGGTCGCGATCAGGTAGTCGGGCATCTCCCGCAAGATCGGGGTCACACCACACTCGTCGAGCAGGCGATACAGGTTGTAGTAGTGCCGAAAGAACGCGTGGAATCCGTGCTCAACCGTCTGGGTTTCGCCACCCGGCAGCGTGGTCGGCCACGCCCCGACTTTCCCGCCCAGGTACGACTCGCGTTCAAACAGCTCCACGTCGACGCCCCGGGCCGCCAGCGTCAGCGACGCTTGCAATCCCGCGAGCCCGCCCCCAACCACCGCGATGCGGGGGCGACGACCGGCGGGTATCGCGAGCGACTGCACCGGCAAGCCGGACAGCTCCGTCACGTGACGCTGGACTTGCTCCGCCGAAAAGCGCTCGCGATAGCCGCGAAGGCGGCGGCGAATCACCGCGCCGAACCAACGCCGCCGTTGCTCCGTGATCAACCGCTGATCCGCGAGCGAGAGGGCCTCCGGGGTGAGGCGCATGTACGCGATGTGCACCAGACCAAGCCACCCGATCGCATACGCGAAGTCCTCGACCGGAACGTACCCGATCCGCCAGCCGAGATAGTAGCCGTCGCCGTACAGCACCACGGGCCGTCCCGCCAAGTACCCGTCGAACGCCACGACGAACACGACGATGGTGACGAGTTGCCCCAGAAACGCCCGCTGACGAAACAGATGCGTCCCCGCCCATCTGTCGACGACCATCGCCACGCTGACACTCCCGGTGGCCAACGCCGTGTATTCAAAGCCACCCCACCACGCCGCGAGCGCGGCCCCGGCCAAACCGGCCGCGCTCCACCACCGTCCGGGGGCAACAACCGGAACCGAACGAATTGGACGCCACACGGTCTCCCAAACAAACAGGCACGCCATACCCACCGACGCGAAGAACATCCACTCGCCCAGGGGCAATCCCCACAGGGCGACGCCCGAGGTGTAGCTCGAGTTGAAGGTCCAATGTCGCCCCGCGACCCAGCTATCCCAGACGAGGTAGGGCACCGCGACCAGGGCGGTAGCGAGCGCAGCCCGGGGCCAACGCAACCGGAACGGCGTATTGACCAGCGAAGACGAGATCAAGATAGAGCCGGCCACCACCGCGTTGAATAGGAGATACTCGTACGTGCCAGTCATCGCGGGTCCTCCGTACACCGAACCGTTGGCACCCGGCCCGTCGCTTCGCGCGATCGCGGGACGCTAGACGTGGGCTGCCACGGCGTGTGCTTCATTAGCGTCATGTACGCCTCCTCGAACAAGTTCGAGAATTAATTTATTCAAAACTTGTTCACGCGGCAACTATCGCGTAGAACGAACTTGTGCAAAACATGTCCACAGCGATCAAGCGGCGTGGAAAGCGCGCACTGGTCATCGGCGCGGGACTGGGCGGGTTGGCGGCGGCGATGCGCCTGAGCGTCCGCGGCTACGACGTCGAGGTCGTCGAGCGACTGGACACCCCAGGCGGCCGCGCATCGGTCATCCGCGATAGCGGCTACGTGTTCGACTGCGGACCGACCGTCATCACCGCCCCGTTTCTCCTTGAAGAGCTGTGGCAGCTCGCCGGACTCGACTTCCACCAAGATGTCGATCTGCGGCCGGTCACGCCGTTTTACCGGGTCTACTTCGATGACGGTCAGCACTTCGACTACGAAGGCGACACCGACCGCATGCGCGAACAAATCGCGGCGCTGCATCCACCGGACGCAGCCGGCTACGACGCGTTCCTCGAAGCCAGTCGCCGGATCTTCGATATCGGGTTCACCAAGCTCGCCCACGCGCCGTTTCACCGCGCGTCCCGCATGCTGCGAATCGTGCCGAGCATGATCCGGCTTCGCAGTCACGAGAGCGTGTACGGACTCGTCTCCCGCTACGTCAAGCACCCCAAGACGCGACAGGTCCTGAGCTTTCACCCCCTCTTGGTCGGTGGCAACCCGTTTTCCACGACCTCCGTCTACTCGCTCATCGCCCACCTCGAACGCAAATGGGGGGTGCATTTCGCGATGGGTGGTACCGGGGCAATCGTCAGCGCGTTGGTCGACCGGCTGCGCGAACGCGGTGTGCGTTTTCGCTTCGACACCACGGTCCGCAAGATCGCCGTCGAAAACCGCCGCGTCACCGGGCTTGAACTCGAAGACGGGCAGCGTCTCCCCGCGGACGTGGTCGTGTCGAACGCCGACGCGGCGTGGACTATCCGGCACCTCCTCGCGCCGGCTGACCGCCCCTCTTGGACTGACCGGCGGGTGGAGAAAAGCCGCTACTCGATGAGTCTTTTCGTCTGGTACTTCGGCACCCGCCGTCAGTACCCTAACCTGCCGCACCACAGCATCGTGCTCGGTCCGCGATACCGTGGGCTGTTGCGCGACATCTTCAATAAGAAAGTCCTCGCCGAAGACTTCAGCTTGTATTTGCATCGCCCCACCGCGACCGACCCCAGTCTGGCGCCGGCGGGGAGCGACGCGTTCTACGTGCTGTCGCCCGTGCCTCACCTCGATGCGGGGATCGATTGGCGCCGCGCGGCCGAACCGTACCGTCAACGCATTCAAGCCCACTTGGAGCGCACGCTCATGCCCGGGCTGTCGCAATCGATCGAAGTGTCGCACACGCTCGACCCACAAGGCTTTCGCGACAACCTGCTCTCCTACAAAGGGGCCGCATTCAGCTTCGAGCCGGTCTTGCGCCAAAGCGCGTACTTTCGACCCCACAATCGCTTTGGCGACGTCCAAGGGTTGTATCTCGTCGGCGCCGGGACGCATCCCGGGGCGGGGGTGCCGGGGGTGCTGAGCTCGGCCCGCGTGCTTGACGAGGTCGTCCCGGACCCATCTCCAGTCCACGCGGCGGTGCCGAACACGCTCGCGGGGGCCGTCGGATGAACGCGACCACCGTTCCGCCGCCGGTCGCCGTGCTTCGCGAAGACCCCGTGACGCAACCTGCTCCCGTCGCCGCGCCTAGCTCGGCGGTGCTACAGCAGTGCCGCGAGGCACTCGAGCACGGCTCGAAGAGCTTTGCGATGGCCGCACGGATCCTCCCGGCGCGCGTGCGCGTGCCGGCCACGATCTTTTACGCGTTTTGCCGGGAAGCAGACGACTTGATCGACGAGGGCGAAGACCCGGCTCGCGCCCTGGACCAACTGCGCGACCGCGTCGATGCCGTCTATCAGGGGCATCCGACGCATGCACGCGACCAGGGCCTCGCCTACCTCGTGCAGGCCTACGGCCTGCCGCGTTGTGTGTTCGAGGCGCTCCTCGACGGCTTCGCGTGGGACGTTCAATCGCGTGAGATGCAAACGACCACCGACTTGTACGACTACTGCGTTCGGGTCGCGTCCAGCGTCGGCGTTGCGATCTGCTACTTCGTGGGAGTCACCGACCGCGTCACGCTCGCCCGAGCCTGTGATCTCGGCGTGGCGATGCAGCTGACCAACATCGCCCGCGATGTCGGCGAAGATCTCGGTCGCGGACGGGTCTACGTGCCCACCAACTGGCTTCCCCGTCACGTGCCGCCGCGTGACAGCTTGACCAACGCGACGGTGGCACGAGACATGGCCCGTGAGCTGGTCACCCGATCGCGCGTCCTGTACCGGCGCGCCGACCTCGGTCTCGACCGGCTTCCGCTCTCGGTCCGGCCCAGTCTGCGCGCGGCAGCGTTGATCTATGCGGCGATCGGCGACGTCGTCCGCCGCCCCCAACACAACGTGCTCCGCACTCGAGCTGTTGTATCCACGCGCCACAAGCTCGTCTGCGTGGCGCGTGCCCTACTGCGGACCGCCCTCCCCTCCCGTTTCAAACCCGAGGCGACTCGTGCCGTCGTCTTCGCCCCACCTCTTGCTGAAGCGGAGTGCTTACTGCCCCCGCCGTCTCTCACCGCCCCGCCGAAGGCCTAGCTCGATGGAACATCTCGACCCCCACGCACTGGTGACCCGCTTTGACGACCGTCTCAAAGAGCACGTCGACGCCTACCTCGGGCACGATGTGCCACCTCAGCTCCACGCCGCGATCCGACACGCCGTGTTCGGATCGGCGGGCCGACTGCGACCGCTGCTCTGCCTCGCCGTCGCCCACAGCTACCCGGACGCCGATGGCGATCTTGCGTTGTCCGCGGCGACTGCGGTCGAGTTGATCCACTGCGCGTCACTGGTCCACGACGATCTTCCGTGCTTTGACGATGCGGACACCCGCCGCGGTCGCCCCACGGTGCACGTGCAGTACGGCGAGAGTCTGGCCGTGCTCACGGGTGACGCGCTCATCGTCATGGCATTTGAAGCGCTCACGGGCCCGAGCAGTACCCCCCATGCCATCAGTCGCCTCGTCCCCTGGCTCGCACGGGCGACCGGACCGGCCGGGGGCATCGTCGCGGGTCAGGCCTGGGAGGCCGAGCCCGATGTGCCCCTCGCCGGCTACCACCGGGCCAAGACGGCCCGACTGTTCGAGTTTGCCGTGATGGCGGGGGCCCTCGCTGGGGGAGCCGCGCCGGGCCCGTGGAGACGGTTCGGCCGCGCCGTCGGCATGGCTTACCAGGCGGCTGACGATATCGCGGACCACGCTGGAGCCAGCGACCGTCTGGGCAAACCGGTCGGACAAGACGACGCGCACCACCGGCCCAACGCGGTGCGCCGTGAAGGGATCCGCAAGGCGATGCGAGGCTTCGAGAAGGCCCTCGAACGGGCCCACCGCAGCATTCCCCACCCCGCGCGCCCCGAGCTACCGGCCGCGTGCCTGTTGATCCTGCGCAAGCGTGTCCTGGAATGGTTTCCGCACGCCACCGACACGACCCAGCCGCGCCCCGCAAAGCCGCCTCGATTATGGAGCCAATCCGCGGGGGAGCTCACCGCCCACCACGCCGAACGCGAGCCGCCGACCCGGGTCGAATCATGATCACGCAAATTCACTTTTTTCTCGGTCTTCGTGCACCACGCAGGCGTTCGTCACCGTTGATCCTCCCCGCGACGCGAGGCATGGTGTCTAGACGTGGCTGAATCGCTCAACATCGGGGCGCTTTCCCGAATGACCGGTATTCCGGCGGACACCCTACGGACCTGGGAGCGACGGTATGGGTTTCCCGCGCCCGAGCGAACATCCTCCGGTCATCGGCGCTACAGCCTGCATACCTGCGACCGGCTGCGTCAGATCCGGCGGCTGCTGGACATGGGCCACCGCCCGTCCTCGATTCTCAAGTGGTCGGACGCGCAGATCGTGGCGGCCCTCGACTCGGTCGACGGTGAACTCGAGCCCGCGGAAATCAGCGGTGCCGACGAGCGCGACGGGGCCGCGGCGCGGCATGAAATCGCCCGGTGGATTGACCATTGTCGAAGTTTGGCCGCCGACGAACTCGATCGGGGGTTTGAGCAGGCTTGGTCTCGATTGGCGGCGATCGACATGCTCGAAAACTACGTCGGACCGTTCCTGACGACCCTTGGTGAGCAATGGGAGGCCCAGCGCCTGGGGATTCAGCACGAGCACTTCGTGAGTCACCGGCTGTCGCAGTTCCTCGAGTCGAAATGGCGTCCGTTGGCCGACCTCGCCCAAGGTCCAGAGATCGCGTGCGCCACCCTCAGCGGCGAGGAACACAGCCTGGGCCTCCAGCTCGCCGCCACGGCGTTGGTCCTGGCCGACTGCCGTATTTTGTATCTCGGCGCGGACTTGCCGGCGGACAGCCTGGCCCGCGCCAGCCAGCAGCACCGAGTCCGCGGTGTGGCGCTCAGTGTGTCGATGTGGTCGGATCACAAGCGCACGATCGATCAGCTCGCGGAGCTGCGAGCGGAGCTGGGGCCCATCCCCGTGGTCGTTGGCGGAGCGGGTGCGCCAACCGACGTGGCCGGCATCGACCACGCTGCCAGTCTGCGTGGCCTGCAGCGCTGGGCCCGGCGACTACTTTAGAGGGCGTTCGTCAGAGGGCGTCCCTCCGCGCGAGACAGGGGCGGACCGCCCACGGTTCCCCACCGCGTGGGCCTCGGCGCAGCATCGCTCTCCGGGCTTGACGTTCGCGTCCGATCGACCGTTGAGACGCCGCGGCCCCGGTCGGGACCATGTAGGACTCACACAAGTCGACACCCGGTCGCCGAGCGCCACCGATGCCCGGTTCCGCGGCGCCGTCGCGGCCGCGAAACCCGCGCCTGTAGGGAATGTCCGTCCCAGTGCGTCTAGACCCTTCGGGCGACCGCGGCGCGCCACCATCTCATGCTGCGATCTTCACACCGCGCGGTCTCTTGCGGATCAGAAAGCACCCATGCACTCGTTTGAGCCCATCGTCGACCTCACCTTTGCGAGCTTTGTGTTTTCGAGTGGCTGTGTGGCGGTCGCGGTCCTCATGTCCATGTGCTCGATTCTTTGGTCGGTGCGCGGCATGGGCACGTTCCTGTTGCGCTGGGGCCGAGCGCCGCGTCCAGAGATCCCCGCCAAAGTGGTTTTGCCCCAGGGCGACCGTGCACACTTGTCGGCGGGCCTGTCCGCGTTCACTGAACACACCCGGCACCTGGTCTGCGATCTGTGGGGCGTACTCGCTCAAGCTCGCGCGTGGCCCCAAGCTTCGGGCGAACCGACGACCTGGCGGTGGTGGACCCGCCTCCTCGGAGGGGGGGACGATGATTCTTACGCGCCGTTGAGCTATGTCGCTCGCGAGACCTGGCTTTGGGTACGCGCGTTCGAGTCGCTCGACCCAAACGATCGCGCCCACCTTGAAGCGTTGGGCTTCGACCTGGCGCGCGCGCGAGAGCTGCTCGCTGGCGACGCCCCGTTCGCCCAGCGATCGGGCCAGCTGCTCAAGTGGCTCATCGACCTCGACACTCGTCTGCACCAACCGATCTCGGATCCCTACCGCGGCACCGTGCGGCGGTCGGCGGCCGATCTCGGGGGCCTGACCCTTTGCCGGGCCATGGAGACCGCGGCGGTCGAGGTCGCGAACTGCCCCGCGGACTCGGCTGAACCGACGGCGGAGCGGCCGGATGACGAGGCCTATCGCCAACGGTTCGAAGCCGCGATGGACGAGCACCGGCCGGCCATCGCGGCGATGTGCCGCAAGTACACCCGCTGCCCGGCCGACGCCGAGGATCTGCTGCAAGACGTCACCTTGGAGATCTGGCGGGCGCTACCGCGGTTTCGTGAGGACTGCTCGCTGCGCACGTACATGCTTCGCATCGCCCGGTTTCGCATCATCGACCATCTCCGGCGACGCCGGGCCCATCTGCCTGAGGTCGCCGTTCGTGACCCGAGCACGGACCCCGAGCGATTCGCCGAGGAATCCGAACGCTATGCTTCCCTGCGCAAGGCGATTCGTTGCCTGCCAACCGGCCTGCGCGACGTCATGCGTTTGCGCCTCGAGGATCGCTCGTACGGTGAGATCGCACAGGAAGTCGGCATCACAGAAAGCAACGTCTCCGTGCGGTTGACACGAGCTCGCCACGCGTTGCGCCGGCATTTGTGCGGCGCCACCTAGACGACGGTCTCCTCGTCTCGTCCAGGGTCGCGGGTTTCACCTCGACGACGGGCGCCCTGGCTACGGCGCGCCGACTCGCGGACGTCAAAACCCGCCCCGATCGCGAGCGACCCGGGTTCGAACCCTCGCCAGCGAGCGCCGGCGCGTCGCGGGCCCCGCCCCACCGCGCCCACCGGACGGGCCGGAGCATCGGCCGGTCCAACTCGCCCCCCGCCGATCCGGCCGCACGCGAGGGGAGCGACTCAGTCGCGTCCCGTCAACGCCTCGTAGAGCCACCGCACAACGGGCCCGCGCCCGTCCTCGCGCGCGCGGTCGTCTTCGTCCTCTGCATCGTCGTCATCGTCGTCTGTGGCCGAGTCGTCGTCGTCGGCCGTGGCCGAGTTCTCGCCAGCCCCCGTGTCCGTGGGGTCCTCGGTTTGGCCCGCGCCGGTGTCCGTGCTGGCCCCGGTGGCGGTGTCCTCCCCTGAATCGGTTCCCGTGTCTGCCCCGGTGGCGGTCCCGTCCCCCGTCGCGGTCGCCGAGCTGTCGCTCGTATCCGTCTGCGTGTCGTCACCGGTACCCGTGCCCGTATCCTCACCAGTGTGTGTCTCGCTGCCAGTCCCCGTCCCGGTGCCAGCCCCCGTCTCCTCGCTACTCGACTCCTCACCGGTCATCGTTGCGGCACCGCTGTCCTCCGAGTCCTCCCCGGTCCCGCTCGGATCCTCGTCGGTGGGGGGCTCGCCAATCGCCAGCTCGACGCTGGCGTGCTGGCACGACCCGCAGCCGGGCCCGTTCGGCTCCACGCGTTCGTAACGAGGCGCGTACATGGCCCGAGCCACGCGTTTGCCGTCAAGTTCGACGGTGATGACGACCTCGGCCGGTCCCACCACGTCCACGACTCCGTTCGCCACGGTGACCGAGGCCTGCATCGACACGACCGCCCCGCCTTGCGAGTGCCAAGAGACCCCCCAGTCCGCGCCGGTCGATGCGTCAAAACTGCAGTCGGCGACGGATCCCGTGGCGAGTTCACACTCGGAGGCGTACGTCTCCGAGCCGATGGCCGCCAGCACGCGGTAGTCGCCATCGGCGAAAGCGCCTGACTCGGGAACCAGCATCACGCTCAGTCCCTGTTCGCCGCATCCGATCGTGGTGCAAGCGTCGTCTCCACAACTCAGCGTCGTCCCTGCACCCAGCGAGGCAGCAGCAACAAACGAGACGAGGACCGTGGGAGCGAGTCGGGGCATACGCGCAGGTTACGTGGAGAGCGGCGTCGAGCCAAATCCAGCCGTGTTCGATCAGACACCGAGATCCGGGGTTTTTCCGCGGGCTGGGTGGCAAAACCGCCCGACGAGCCGCCCCGACCGGTTTGCGCGGGTTGGGAGCCGGCCGCATGGTCATGCGGTGGAACTTCGCGTCATCAACCCTGCAGACCAGTCGTGCGTCGGGACCCACCCGTACGACACCGAACCTGGGATCGCCGACAAGCTCGCGCGAGCGCTCGAAACGTTTCGCACGTGGCGACGCACGCCGCTGGCCGATCGCATCGAAATCGTGCAGCGAGGCGTCTCGGTCATGCTCGAACGCCGCGATCGGCTCGCGCGCGAGGTGACCGAACAGATGGGCAAGCCGCTGCAGCAGGCTCTCGCCGAAGTCGACACGCTCCGGGAGCGCGCGGAGCACATGCTGGCCATCGCGGCCGATGTCCTGGCGCCAGATCAGCTGCCGAAGCCGGGACACGAGCGGCGAATCGAGCACGTCCCGCTGGGCGTCGTGCTCGATTTGGCCGCTTGGAACTATCCGCTCATCATCGCGGTCAACGTCGTCGTGCCCGCCTTGGTCGCGGGCAACATCGTGTTGCTCAAGCACAGCGCCAAAACGCCGCGGTGTGGCGCCGCGTTTGAGGACGCGTTCGCGGGGCTGGGCCCGGGTCCGCTCGTCACCAATCTGGTCCTCACCCACGACGCCGCGCGCCGCCTCATCGCGACCCCCGGGGTCGCCCACGTAGCCTTCACCGGTTCAGTGGCGGGCGGGCGCCAGGTCTACACACAGGCAGCAGAACGGTTGATCGACGTCGGCCTCGAGCTCGGCGGCAAAGACCCGGCCTACGTCGCGGCCGATGCCGACCTCGAGGTGGCGGTCGCCGGCATCGTCGATGGCGCCTGCTACAACGCGGGGCAATCCTGCTGCGGGGTCGAGCGGGTCTACGTCCACCGATCCCGCTACGCCGAGTTCGTCGAACGGGCGCGTGCCCAACTCGCGGCGTACCGCCTGGGCGACCCGCTCGCGCCCGAGACCACCATGGGACCGTTGGCCTCGCGCTCCGCTCTCGATTTGCTCGAGGCTCAAGTCTCCCAAGCGGTCTCTCGCGGAGCCCAACTCGTCTGCGGCGGACAGCGACTCAGCGATACGGCGGGCAACTTCTTCCCGCCTACCCTACTGACCGACGTGGCCAACGACGTGGACGCGATGCAGGTCGAAAGCTTCGGGCCGCTCTTGCCCGTCGCGAGCGTCGGTGACGATGAAGAAGCGTTGCGGCGCATCGACGACACGTCGCTGGGATTAACCGCGTCGATTTGGACCGGGGATCCCGACCGCGCCGAGCGGCTGGCGCGAGCCATCGACGCCGGGACGGTCTACCAAAACCGGTGCGACGTGCTCGACCCGGCCCTCCCGTGGACCGGCGCGAGACACAGCGGCCTGGGGTCGACCCTCTCGCGGTACGGCTACTACGCGCTGACCCGGCGCAAGGCGATCAACTTTCGGCGGTAGTCGAGGGAGGGGCGACGCCCTCGATCCACTCGAGGCCGACCCGGCCCGTCCCACAACCCCGACGCCGCGGCGCCCCACGAGCTCAACGTGGGGCCGAGATGCCACGCGAAGGAGTGCGCGTCGTCCCGGAACGAACCCACGAGGTCGGCGACGCCCCGGGCGGAGGCCACTCCCCAGCCCGATGACGCGCGCGTGCTAGCTTAGAATTGATGTGTCGCCTGTTCGGTTTTCGATCGCGGGTGGAAAGCCGAGTCCACAAAAGCCTGATCAGCGCGGACAACGCACTGATTCAACAAAGCGATCGTCACCCCGACGGTTGGGGGGTCGCGTACTTCGTCGACGGGGCGCCGCACGTGATCAAGAGCACCGACGCAGCGGGCTCGGACCAACTGTTCCACCGGGTCTCCGGCGTGGCCACGTCCGACACCGTGCTCGCACACTTGCGCAAAGCGACTCAGGGCGGACTGACAATCGTGAACACCCACCCATTTCAGTACGGGCGTTGGGTGTTCGCCCACAATGGCAATGTGGCCAACTTCGCCGCGCTACGCCCCGCACTGCTCGCCCGCATCGCCCCTGACCTCCGCCGCTACATTCTCGGTCGCGGCGACAGCGAGGTCCTTTTCTACAGCCTCCTCACCCGACTGCAGCAGCGGACCTCCCTCGGCGCGACGGACATCGCATCGTCCGACCTCGCCGCCGCCGCCCGCGAGGCCATCGCCGATCTATGCGGGCTCGCCGGTCCCTCGCATCCCGACGATTCGGGCCCTCCCGACCGGACCTACCTCACGTTCCTGCTGACGAATGGGGAGGTCATGCTCGCGCACCAAGGCGGCAAATCGCTGTTCGTGAGCACCCACAAGACGGTCTGCAGCGAGCGCGCAAACTGCCCCGAGTATCGCCCCAGCTGTGAGGCGCCGGTTCAGGGCGAGGCGCCGAGCCACTTGTTGTTCAGCAGCGAACCGCTGCAGGGTGAAAACGCCTGGGACGCGTTGGAATTCGGTGAGATCGCGGTCGCCGATCGCGATCTCCAGCTGATCCGCGTGCCCGCTCACGCCGACCTTGCGCCCAACGAACGCGCTCCCCGACGCCTCCACGTGGTGGGGTCGCGGGGCATCGCGTCCCGGCCCACGGACAGGCCAAATCACCACCCCCGACAGCGCTCCCAGTAGGCGGTGACGCGGAGATCCACGCCATCGACTACATGGTACCCGTCGTGCGCCGCCGCGGTGGCGCACGCGTGATTGGGAAGCACCCGCAGGTGGCTGCCGATAGGGAATCGCGCCAAATCCAACTGTGCCCCGGACCGCGGGCCCACGATACCGTGCTCTTGGCTGGTGGAGAGAACGACCAAATCATCATCGACAACCTCGCCGCGAAGGTCGCAAACAAGGCCGTATCCGTAGTCCACAGGTTGTTCACGGGTGCCGCGATCCCGCGATAAGGCCGTCCACCCCGCGTCTGTGATCAGCCAGTTGCGATCACGCTGATGGCCGATCACTGTGCATAGCACCGAAAGTGCGATGTCCTCGATCCGGCACACCCCGAGATTGGCCATCACGAGATCAAAAAACACGTAAACCCCCGCGCGGACCTCCGTCACCCCAGCGTACGCATCCCCGAATAGCGCGGTCGGCGTCGAGCCGACGCTGACGGTGGAGACGGCCAACCCTGCGGCTCGCAGTCGTGTTGCGGCCTCCACGGCCGCCTCGCACTCGCGACGGGCCATCGCGACGATATCCGGGGTCGTGGCGCAGGCGTACGAACCGCCCGCGTGAGTCAACACCCCCGCGAGTCGGGCCCCTACCCGCTGACTGACCGCCGACGCCACCCGAACCAGCTCCGAGCTCGTGGGAGAGAGCCCCGCCCGTCGGCCATCGCAGTCGATCTCGATCAGCACATCCAACCCGATCCCCGCCGCGACAGCGGCGCGACCCACCATGTCGACTTGGTCCGCGTGATCGATCAGCACCGCCACCCTCGCCCCGCGAGCGACAAGCTCGGCCAGTCGCGCGAGCTTGCCGGCCGCGATCCCAACCGCGTAGGTGATGTCGCGGTACCCCAGCGCAAAGAAGAACTCCGCCTCCGCCACGGTCGACACGGCGATTCCCCCGGATTGCCCTTGGGTCATCAGAGCCGCCGCCGCCTCGCATTTCGCGGTCTTGACGTGGGGCCGTAGCCCGACCTGGTGCTGGCGCAGGCGCGCCGCCATGCGCTCGACGTTGCTTGTCACTTTGGCGACGTCGACGACCAGCGCCGGCGTGTTGATCTGAGCGAGCGAGTTCGGATGCATGCGAGGCGAAAAGCCTGCCATACGCAGCCCAATCCCCGAGCCCACGAGTCGCCCCGCGCGGAACAGACCCGGCCAGCGCGCCGAATCAGCCGCTCACCAGCGCCTTGAGGGCGAAATGCCGCGAAGAAGCCCGGTTGTCGTCCGGAATTGCCAAAATGCCCCACTAGACAGTCGTCGGCGGATGGCGCGGCGAACGGCGACTCGACGGGCCCGACAAGCGCTCTCGCCTCGTGGGGACGATCCGCCACGTTGCGATTTCCCACAAAGAGCGGGCAAAATGCGGTCTCGCGAAGCGGATCCTCGGCATGCCGCCGTCGACCGGCCGCGCGCGTTCTCGACGATGCAAGATACGCTGCCAATCACTGAAGCCGAGCGACTCGCCGTGCTGCGGCGGTACGAGATCCTCGACACGCCGCCGGAGGACACCTTCGATCGGATCTCGGCTCTCTCTGCCCGCCTCTTCGGTACGCCAATCGCCGGGGTCTCACTCGTCGATCACGACCGGGTCTGGTTCAAATCGACGTACGGCGTCGATCTCACCGAGATCGCCCGCGATCCGGGATTGTGCAGCACCGCGATCCTGCAAACCGAAGGGGTATATCTCGTCAGCAGCGCCAAAACCGATCCGCGAACCAGCGCGCACCCCTTCGTCACCGGTGAGTTCGGTCTGCAGTTTTACGCCTCGGCCGTGCTACGTACGCCCGACGGCTATGCCCTGGGTACCCTCTTCATTCTCGACACCAAGCCCCGTCATCTCGATGCGCGCGAGCTCCAGTCGTTCGAAGACCTCGGGAACCTCGTCATGGCACAAATCGAGCACCGCGCGGCGAATCAGCAACTCGTCGCGGCGGAAACGCAAGCGCGGCGCCTTGAGGCCCGCATGCGCAAGGCCCAGAAGATGGAGAGTCTGGGTCTTTTGGCCGGCGGGATCGCGCATGACTTCAACAATCTTCTGACCGCCATCTTGGGGAACACCGACTTGGCCCGGGCCCACCTGACAGAGGATTCTCCGGCGCAAGGCAGCCTCGAGCGAGTGGATGCGGCGGCCCGACGCGCGGCCGCGTTGTGCCGAGAGATGCTCGCGTTCGCCGGTCGCGGACGCATCGACCTGTGTAACGTCGACCTCAACGAGGTCGTCAACGATCTTCGCCGCATCCTCGACGCGTCCTTGCCCAAAAAGGCCGAGCTGGTATTGGATCTAGATACCGGATGCTCGCTGCTGCGAGCGGATGCCAGCCAAATGGGCCAGGTCGTGATGAACCTGCTGCTCAACGCCGCCGAGGCCCTCGAAGACGCACCGGGACGGATCACCGTGCGCACCCGCGACCGGGTCTGCACCGCCGAGGAACTCGCGGCGAGCTACCTCGGCGACGAGCTGCCCGCCGGTCGCTACGTCGAGCTGGCGGTCACCGACACCGGCTGCGGAATGACCGAAGATACGCTCGAGCGGCTCTTCGACCCATTCTTTTCCACCAAGTTCGCCGGGCGAGGGCTCGGCTTGGCCGCGGTCCTCGGCGTCGTCCGACGCCACAAAGGAGCGATATCCGTACGCAGCGAATCCGGGCGAGGCACGGAGTTTCGCGTGTTGTACCCCGCGATCGAGCGGGCACGACGACCTCGCACGGAGCCCAAGCGAGCCAGCGAGGCCGCCCCATCATGCCCCGTCCGCTCGAAACTCGTCTTGCTGGTCGACGACGAAGAGATCGTCCGCGACGTCGGAACGCAGATGCTCGAACGCGCTGGGGTAGCGGTGGTCACCGCTGCCGACGGGATCGAGGCCATCGAGCGTCTCCGCGAATTCGGCGACGAGGTGGCGTGTGTCCTGTTGGATCTGACGATGCCGCGCATGGACGGCGTGGAAGCATTTCACGAGCTTCGGGCACTGCGCCCGGACCTTCCCATCGTCTTGTCGACAGGCCACGCGGAGGAACAACTCATGGCCAAACTGCAAGACGCAAGTGTCGACGGTTTCATCGGCAAGCCGTACGTCTACTCGGACTTGATGCAACGCATCAGCCACGTTCTGGGCGCGAACTGAACTAGCCGCCGCGCTTCCGAGACCGGCCGACGTGGCCGCACCCCGTCGCGGCCCGGTCAGCGCGCGGCCGGGCCGAGCCGATCGCACGGCGGTCGTCGATCGACGAGACGACCAGCCGGGGCGGACGGCACCTACGCTGCGGCTCGCCGAGGGCGACTCGGGATGGTGTCGGCCGCGGGTCCCACCGTGCGTCGCGGTGCCACCCACCGCAGCACGCAGTGCGGCTCGTCGTGGTCAGGCTCGTCGCCAGCCGGCATCTTTGCCGTTTGCAGCCCGGTGAACATCTCGTGCAAATCGGCCACGCAACGCTGCGGCACGGCCACCAGCGCGACCGAAATGCCCGCGCAGGCGAGGTCCCGGAGGTACTCCAGCAGTCCGACCGCGCGAGCGGTGGCAAACGCCACCTCGCCGAAGAACTCCACTCGCCAACGCCGCGCCTGAGGCCAGCGAGCGAACGCTCGTTCCAAATCCCCGTGCGCCGCCGACGACGAGTTGGCACGCAACGCCGGGACGTACACCGATACGGTTTCGCCGTCTCCCGTCGCCCACAGCAGGTCGAGCGGCACGGCCTCGACCGACGTCAAGGGTGGACCAGCGAAGGAGAATGCGGTGACGGCAGACACTCGGTGAGCTTCGTCGTCTCCGGCCGCGTTCTTCAGCTCGGCGGTGCCCGGCGGGCCGGCGAACCGAGGCGCCGCCGCCGTTGCTCGACGACCGGACCAGGTCGGCGCGAACCGACCGCAGCTGGTCCCCCGCAGCTGGTGGTTGGCAAGGCGAGGCGAGCACGCTAGTGCCGAGGTCATGCCCGCACGCCTTCACGTGGTCGATGGCACCTACGAACTGTTCCGCGCCCACTACTCGAAGCGACCGCGGCACGCGACCCCGCGAGGGCGCCCGGCGAAAGCGACGGTCGGGTTGGTCAGCTCCTTGCTCGCGTTGCTCGGGGACGCCTCGGAGGCGGTGACGCACATCGCCGTTGCGTTCGACCATCCGATCGAATCGTTTCGCAACGATCTGTTCGCGGGCTACAAGACCGGAGCCGGGATCGACCCAGAACTCGCCGACCAGTTCGACGACGCGGAGGCAGCCGTCGCCGCGCTCGGAATCGTCGTATGGCCGATGGACCGGTGGGAGGCCGACGACGCCCTCGCCACGGCCGCCGCCCGCTGGCGCGACGATGTCGAGCAGATACGCATCCTCTCTCCCGACAAGGACCTCGGCCAGTGCATCGTCTCGCAGCGCGTCGTCCTCGTCGATCGCATGCGTGGGCGAGAGATGGATGAAGCCGGCCATATCGAAGCCCGAGGCATCCATCCGACCCGCGTGCCGGACTACCTCGCGCTCGTCGGCGACTCAGCCGACGGCATCCCCGGGATCCCCGGCTTCGGCGCAAAGACGGCCACCGCCTTGCTGCGCCACTACCCGCGCCTCGATGACATCCCCGCGGATGCGGACCGCTGGGCGGTACCGGTTCGCGGGGCCCCGCGCCTGGCGGCCAACCTGCAGTCGCGCCGAGCGGACGCGCTGTTGTATCGCCGACTCGCCACCCTGGTCACCGACGTCCCGCTGCCGCAGTCACTCGATGATCTTCAGTTCGGCGGCGTGCCGCGGCCCACCTTCTCGGCGTGGGCGCGCGCCATGGGGGCTGAACGCCTGGAGTCGCGCGTCACGAGATGGGCCGAGTAACCCCCAAACCAATCAAACCTTCGCGAGCAACCGGAACCCGTTCGGTCGCTCGCCCCGCCGCCGCAGTGACCTGCGGCAACATCCACCCGCGATCAGCGGGGCCCGCGGCACTCGCCGAAGCGGCCAAGCTGAGATTGCGCGAGAGTTTCCGCACGCGCCCGGGCACGGGACCTCGCGCGCTATGCTGGCCGCGGTTTGCCACCCACCGCTCCCCCGATCCGGACGTCCTCACTCCAGCGCGGTATCGCCCTCGCGGTGGCGTTTGGGATCGCGAGCGTTCCGGCGTGTCACGACCCCGATCGCGACCGCGATGCTGTCGCTTCACCCGCGACCGACGACGGACAAGACAGCGATGGAGACGGGCTGCACGACGCGGCCGAGGCGGCCCAAGGCAGCGACCCGGACGATCCGGACAGTGACGACGATGGTCTGAACGACCTCGAGGAGTGGGAATGGGGGACCGACCCGACGGAGGTGGATAGCGACGGCGACGGCTACTGGGATGCGTGGGAGGTGGCCGAGGACACGGATCCCGGCGATGCCGACAGCACCATCTACGAGTGCAACTGGCCTTACTACCCCGACAAAGACTCGCTCGCCTCGTCGAGCCTCGCAGGCCACGCCGCGGGCGGTGAGCCGATGGCACGCTTCTCTGGTCAGGACCCGTGCGGCCAACAGCTGGACTTGTTCGACCTCGCCGGTCACGACAAACCAGTGGTGATCGAAATCGCGGCCGTCTGGTGCGGATGGTGCCACGAACTGGCGAGACTTGTCGGCGGGCGACCGAGCGAACTCGACCACTACCTACCCAGCTACGGCATCGACAAAGCTCGTCTGGTGCGAGCGATCGAGGACGAAGAGCTGTACTGGGTCACCATCTTGTCGCAAAACGACGACGGCAACCCGGCCGAGGCCAGAGACCTCGCCCAATGGAGCGCGGACCATCCCAATGACCACGTCGCGTTGCTGCTCGATGAGTCCAACGCGTACTTCGGCTACATCGGCGGCTCCTCCCTGCCGCGACTGGTCTGGGCCGACGACGACATGGTCTGCCAGAGCCAACGGGCCGGGGGCTACCTGCAGGTCATTGCCGACGTCCTCAGCACCCTTGATGACTGAGTCGCGGTCGGCGGCGCACTGAACCGGTGTGGGCATCGCGACACATCGGGCCCGGACCGCTCGCCACGAACAACACTCGCACCGCGCGGTTCCAGGGCCCCACGGCCTCGACTACTCGCAGCAGGTCTCGAGCAGCAGGCGAGCGACAACGTAGGGATCGATGTTCGAGCAGGGACGCCGGTCCTCCAGGTATCCCTTACCCGCCCGGTCGACGGCCAACGGGATGCGGATCGACGCTCCCCGATCGCCCACGCCGTAGCGAAACTCCTTGTACGAGCAGGTTTCATGCGCGCCGGTCAGTCGCTGCTCAATCCCGTGGCCGTAGCCCGCGAGGTGGGCGTCGACGCGTTCGCCCAGCTTCTCGCACGCCGCGGTGATGACGTCGATCCCGCCGTCGCTACGCATCGCTCGGGTCGAGAAGTTGGTGTGGCAACCCGCCCCGTTCCAGTCGCCCTTGACCGGCTTGGGATGCAGCGAGATCGATACGCCGAAGTCCTCTGCCGTTCGATAGAGCAACCAGCGCGCCACCTGGATGTGGTCGCTGACCTCCAGCGGGCCGACGGGGCCGATCTGAAATTCCCACTGGCCCGGCATCACCTCGGCGTTCACGCCCGACAGCTTGAGACCCGCCTCTAGGCAGTGATCCATATGGCGCTCGACGATCTGGCGACCGAACGCCTCGTCGGCCCCCACCCCGCAGTAAAATGGGCCTTGCGGTGCGGGGTAGCCCCCCTTCGGCCAACCCAAGGGATCCCGCCCCTCGAACATCGTGTACTCCTGCTCCATGCCGTAAAGCGGCTCTTGGGCCGCGTGGCGCTCGGCCACCGCCCGCAAGGCGGCACGCTGATTGGTCACATGCGGTTGACCGTCCGCGCCGTAGACCTCGCACAACACGAGCAACGACCCATCGCCGCGGATCGGATCCGGACAGGTGAATACGGGCTGCAGGACACAGTCGGAAGCGCCGCCGCGCGCTTGACCCGTGCTCGATCCGTCGAATCCCCAAACTGGCGGTTCTTCACCCAGAGCGAGGATCTTGGTCTTGGAACGCAGTTTACTCGTCGGCTCGGTACCGTCGACCCAGATGTATTCAGCCTTGATGGACATCGATTCTCCTCTCGCTGTGGCGAGGACGGAACGACCACGGGCGGCAACGGGGAGCCAGCGCCCCCCAGAGGAAGCCGAGCCCGGTCGTCTCGCGGCGGACCCTGCCACAGCCAGGGCCGCGGGCCCAAGGCTCAGCTGCGCGATGCGCGGGGGATCCGCGCGACGGACCGGATGTGGACGGAGTCGCCATCGCCCCCCAACGAAGGTCACGACGCGGCCAACGCACAACGCGCGGTGCGAGTCCCGAGCTTGACCCGCCACCACGACCGATCGGGCCCTCCCTCGCACTGCGCCAAAAACTGCCATCGTGCTGCGGGCTTGGACTCGAGCAGCCACCGCCGTCGACAAAGCCGCCTGATACCCTCTGCCGGCTTGGTGTTCTGATGAGCTATCGCCAGCTGACCGACCACTACCGCCGAATCGCCCACATTCAACACGTGGCAGCGGTCACCGCTTGGGATGAGGCCGTCAACATGCCGCCTGGTGGCGAAGCAGCGCGCGGCCAAGCCATGGCCACGGTCGCGGTGTTGCTGCACGAGTTACAAACTGACGCGCGTCTCGAAGGCTGGCTGCAATCCGCTGATCAAGAGGCACTGGGTACGTGGGAGCGCGCGAACCTAGTGCAGATCCGCCGGGCCCTCCGGCGAGCGACGGCAGTGGCACCGGATCTGGTGCAAGCGCTATCGCTGGCCACGTCGCGCTGTGAGCAAGCGTGGCGGAAGCTACGCCCGACCAACGACTGGGAGACATTTGCCCCGCTGCTTGACGAGGTGATCGCCCGCACCCGGGAGGTGGCCCAAGCGCTGGGTGAGCGGCTCGGCGTCGACCCCTACGACGCCCTCGTTGACGAACACGAACCGGGTATGACCGCGGCGAAGATCGATCCCATCTTCGCGGAGCTCGCGTCGTTCCTGCCCGACTACATCCAGCGGGGATGCGAACGGCAGACCGGCGTCGACGTACTCCCACTCCAAGGTCCGTTTTCTCCCGCTGCACAACGCGATCTTGGACTGCAGCTGATGCGAGCCTGCGGATTCGACTTCAACCACGGACGCCTGGACCGCAGCCACCATCCATTTTGCGGCGGCACGCCGACTGACGTGCGCATCACCACCCGCTACGACGAAACGGATTTCCTGCCGGCGCTGATGGGCGTGCTCCATGAAACCGGCCACGCCAAGTACGAACAGGGACTGCCCCGAGGCTGGCTCGAGCAGCCGGTCGGGCACGCGCTGGGCATGGCCATGCACGAGAGTCAAAGCCTGCTGGCGGAGATGCAGCTGTGCCGCAGCGCGGCGTTTTGGCGCTTCGCCGGCCCGCTTGTACGTCAAGCGTTCGGTACCAGCGATGCCTTGTCAGACCGCAACCTCGCGGCACTGGCGACCCGCGTGGCCCCGGGCAAGATCCGAGTCGACGCCGACGAACTGACGTACCCGTGCCACGTGATCTTGCGCTACGAGATCGAAAAGGAGCTAATCGCGGGGACACTCACCGTGGCGGATATCCCGGAACGCTGGGATGAAGCCATGCGCGACTCGCTGGGCATCGACACGCGAGGCGACGTTCGCGACGGATGCATGCAGGACGTGCATTGGCCCGCGGGAGCGGTCGGTTACTTCCCCACGTATACCCTCGGGGCCCTGATCGCGGCCCAGCTGGCCGCCGCCATGAACGAGGCGATACCCGACATCGACGAGCGCCTCGCCCAGGGTGACTTTGCCCCGATGGACGCGTGGCTGCGCCAGAACGTGTGGAGCCGCGGTCGAGTCGTATCCGCCCAAACCGCGTTGGAGCAGGCGACGGGATCTGAGCTGTCGGTCGAGCCGTTTCGAGCTCACCTCGCGCGCCGGTACCTCCACGACGGCGAATGATCGGGAGCGCGAACGATGGCCCGGATCCATCGCCGGTGACACGGAAGCGAATAGGCCCGCAACGGCCCAGCGCTCCCGGCTGTGGAGGTCACCCCGTCGGCCCGCTAGGACAAATCGGACGCGGTACGCGGCCGTGAACCGAGCATCGTCGCATTGCTGCCGCACTCGCCGAGCTCGGACGGCGGACTCGCCAAGTCCTCGGAGCAGCCGTCGGGCACATCGTTGGGCGCACGCCCGACCTGGACGGTGGCGAGTTTCGGCACAAACGCCGCGAGGACGTACTGCCGGAACACGTAGGCCATAAACCCACCGCGCTCGACCAGCCTCGAGTCGATGTGCGGGACGATCCGCCGATGCACGGCCCAAAGCTCGCTCCAGTGGGTTCCGGGCGCCTCGTGGTGGGCCGCGTGCAGGCCGTTGTTAAACAGCAAGAAGTTGAGCCAGCGCCCCTCCCAACTCCGTGAGTGGTTGTGTTTCGACCAGGGATCGGCGTGGACATGCTGCTCGTAGTTGAACAACATGATCGTCCACAGGGCGAACAAAGCTGGGATCAGGCAAGCGCACCCCCAAAGCATGAGCCCTTGGCGCCAGCCGTGCAGGAGTACGGCCAAGGCACACAGCCCCACGTGCGCACCGGCCCACAGTACATACTGTGCGACAATGTCCCGATACATCCTCGGGTTGTTCCGTCGCGCCCGCGCAATGAAGGACTTGATCGGCTCGCTTTGCCAGTAGCTAGAGACGAAGAAGTAGGTCAGGGCCACCCAGATGCCGTGCTTTTCGGAATAGCGCCAGGTGATGGTGGCGTCGCCCGGGCGATTGACGAACTTGTGATGGTTCTGATTGTGGGTAGGAATCCACGCGAACGTCGGGTACCCGTAGAAAATCGAGAGCGCGTTGCCAAACCACCGATTGAGTCCCCGGCTGCGAAATGTTGGGCAGTGGTTGTGGTTGTGGGCCATGACGCCGCAGCAAAGCGCGAAGTAGCAGCTCAGTGGCGCGAGAAACACGACCCACGACGGTCGGAGGTATTGCAACGCGACACACAACACCGTCAGCACGAGCCACAGAAGCGATTTGACGTCGGCGAGATGGCGCAGCATGAGTGGGGACGCTATCACGACCGCCGCGTCCCGCCGGGCCGCGGGACGTCCGGGAGACGGCGCAACCTCAGCGGGGGCACGATGGCAACCAGCGCGCCCCGGCCCCCCGCCTGAGCCGCGCTGGACCGCGGCCTCGCCGGGCGTGGGAGGCCGGCCTCACCGATCCCCACTCGCAGAGCCGTGGGGATCGTTTGCCGCGGTCGACCGCCCCGGCCCCGCGGGCCAAACCTCGCCGCTGATCGCGCGGGAGCGCCCCGCCCCGTCGACGAGTCCGCCGGTCCCGACTCACGGACGCGGCGCACTGGCGACGCGCCTCCCGCCGGACCGGTGGCGACGTTCAACCGCGCGACTCGCCGCGACCGAGCGCACCGCCCGAGCCGAGCACGAAGCGCCCCCGCTGCTAGGGTGAGCCCGTGGAATCCCCGTTGCTTCGCGTCGCCGATTACCAACATGTCGTGTTCTTCACCGGCGCCGGTGTCTCGGCAGAAAGTGGGGTTCCAACCTATCGCGGTCGTGGCGGTATCTGGAAGCACTACGACTACGAGCGATATGCGAGCCAGCCGGCGTTCGAGCGCAACCCTGAGGAGGTCTGGCGGTTTCACAACGTTCGCCGCGAACGAGTGGCGAAGTGCCTCCCCAATGCGGCGCATCGGTGCATCGCCGCCTGCGAGGCCCACGCCGAGCACGTATCCGTGATCACACAGAACATCGATGGTCTCCACCAGCGAGCCGGCAGCAACGTGGTCCACGAGCTGCATGGCAGTTTATGGCGATCGCGGTGCGACGACTGCGGGTACACGGCAACCGAGTTCGACGCCCCGCTCCGTGACGTCCGCTGTCCCCACTGCCCGGCCTACAAGCGTCCTGACATCGTGTGGTTTGGTGATGCGCTCGATCCAGCCGTGTTCGAAATCGCGACGCAGGCCCTTATTCGGTGCGATCTTCTCGTATCCATTGGCACGTCAGCGTTGGTCTATCCTGCGGCGGAGCTTCCGATGCTTGCGCGCCGCCACGGGGCCCGGCTCGTCGAGATCAACCCCGAGCCGACCCCTATGAGTCCCCAGTTCGACACGTGCTTGCGCACCACGGCCAGCGCGGGCCTGGACCGACTCCTCGGTGCTTTCGACCCAAGCTGACAGTGAGCCGCACCTGAGCCGGCGGGGAGCAATGTCGACACGCCGGCGACATTTTGGGATCGATCCGCTGCCTGCGGCGACCATCAGTTTGTGCGTTTGGCACCAGTCTCGCGGATTGACGCGACCCGGCCCTGCGACCGATGGTTTACGCGGATGGCTCTGCCCGCGGCGCTGCGACGTGCAGCTCCCGCACGCTGGCAGGGCTGGGAAGCGGAGACTGTGTCAGGCCCACCAACGCCCGCCGAGCCGTCGTCAGAGTCGGGAAAACTCCACCGCGAGCTCGCGCAAGCCTCCATCCGCGCCCGTCTCTTTGGCGAACAGATCGCGCCGGTGCGCATCGGCCGATTCCACCTCCTCGACAAACTGGGTCAAGGGGGGATGGGGGTGGTCTACGCCGCGTACGATGAATCCCTCGACCGAAAGGTCGCGCTCAAGTTCCTGCGCCCGCGCACGGCGATACTCGACGATCGGGCGCGACAGCGGATTCGACGCGAAGCACAGGCGATGGCCCGCCTGTCGCACCCCAACGTGGTGCAGGTGTACGAGGTGGGGGAGTTTCGGGGTGAATTGTACATCGCCATGGAATTCGTCGCCGGCACGACCATCGACGCGTGGGTAGCCAGCGCGGAACCAGACCCGAAGACGATTGTCCGCGTGTTCCTGCAGGCGGGAGCCGGCCTCGCGGCGGCACACGCCGCCGGCCTTGTTCATCGTGACTTCAAGCCGAGCAATGTTCTCCTCACGGCGGACCACCGCGCGCTCGTGACCGATTTCGGCAGCGCACGCGGAGCTGACGGCACCGCGCAGGACGAATCGGCCAGCGCCTCGATGGCCAAGGCGATACCCGGCTCGAGCGGAAGCATGATCGCCGAGAAGCTGACGATGACCGGCTCGGTCCTCGGCACGCCCGCCTACATGTCGCCCGAGCAGCATCAGGGTCAAACGGTCACCGCGCAAAGCGATCAGTTTTGCTTTTGTGCGTCATTTTATGAGGCCCTGTTTCGAGATCGGCCATTTCGCGGCAACAGCCGCACGGAGGTGTTCGCTTCGATCCTGACTGGCAAGCCAACCCCGGCCTCGCCCGATACGTTGGGCACGCGACTGCTGCCCGTGCTCCGTCGAGGACTGAGCTTCGAGCCCAAGGATCGCTACCCCGACATGCCGGCGTTGTTGGCCGCGCTTTCGTCCGCAGCGCGGCCTCGACGGCGACGGATGGCCGTCGCGACAACGGCCGCGCTCACGGTCAGCGGGGGATTGGCATTGGCTTGGCAGCTAGCGGCTGGACCCACGTCTCCGTGCGCCTCCGTCGCGAACGCGTTCGACGACGCGTGGAACTCGGAAAAACGTCGCGAGATCGAGCAGTTGCTGCGGACCGTCACCCCCCAAGCACTCGAACAGCGCGCGGCGACGATCGGAGCGCTGAACAGCTACGCGGACAAGTGGCGGGCCTCGTCCAACGAGGCGTGCGAAGACACTCACGTGAAGCGACGCTACTCCGCCGAAGTGCTCGATCGGCGAACGGCTTGCTTGGATGATCGAAGGCACGAATTCGTAGACTTGCTCGAGGTCCTGCGCACGGCGAAAGCTCAGAGTCTCACGGAGGCTCCGGCGGCGATTCACTCGATTCCTTCTCCGCGCACTTGCACGCAACTCACCCACGCCCATCGCGGCCGACAGGCGGAGGATTCCGCTACCGGGGCTCGTGCGACACAACTACGCGACGCGCTCGTACGAGCACGATCGCTGTACCGATCGGGTCGGTGCGACGACGCGGTGGAGCAAGCGGCACGAACGGTTGAGCACGCACGAGCCCTCGACAACGCGCCGGTCCTCGCCGAGAGCTTGCTGACACTGGGACTGAGCTACGAGCAAGCCGTGCAGCCCAGTCGTGCACAGTCGGCCCTCGATGAAGCGATCAATGTCGCAATGGCCAGCTATCATGACGCCGTGGCCGCGGACGCCTGGCTCGCGCAGCTTCGGCTAAAGCGTTGGTCGATCGACGCCGCGAACCTGCCGCAGGCCGAGCTACTGTACACTCGCGCGATCGCGAGTATCGACGCGCTGCCGCATCGCGACGACCACCGTCGAGCGAACGCGGAATTGAGTATCGCCTATATCTACAAGACGGTGTCTCGACTCGAAGAGGCCGAGCGAGCGGCCAAGCGATCGCTGGAACTGTCACGGCGGGCGTCCAGTGGTGACGCGTACGAAACGATCCGGGCCCTCGGTACGCTCGCCGATATCCACGGCGCCCAACGTCGTCACGCCGCCGCGCTCGACCTGTACGATGAGGTGCTTGACATGGCGCAACGAGTGCTCGGACCCGCCCATCACAAGTTTGCCACCCTGCTCGCAAATCGCGGCATCCTACGAACGGCGGCCGGTCTGTTTGAGCCGGCACAGATGGATTTCGACCGAGCCCAAGAGATCTATCTTTCCAGCCAGGGCAACCGCAACGTCTACCAAGCGTGGATTCATACCGCCTCGGCCCAGCTCGCTTTGCACCGCGGAGACCCCGGGGAAGCTCTGTCCCATGTCGCCAAGGCGCGCGAGATCCACCGAGATCAGCTCCCCGCCGACGACGTGCGTCACGCCGCCCCGATGCTCCTCCAAGCGGAGGCCAGGTTCAGACAGGAAGAGTTCGCCCAAACTGCTGACGTCGCCCAGCAGGTGATCGCATTCCTCAGTCGGGGCGATCCGGATCATACGAATTTGCACAGTGCCGAAGGGGCACTCGCTCGCTCGTGGCTCGGCCGCGCCCTCGCGCAACAAGGCGCGACACAAGCTGCGAAGATCGAGCTGGACGCTGCGCTCGCAACGTGGCGCGATCTGACAAACGATCATACGAAAGCGGACCGACCGATCATTGAGACGCGAATGGCCAGGGCTCAGCTACTGGCGCTCGCCGGAGCGCCGGACAAAGCCCGTGCCGATCTGTCAGCCGCGCTAGCCGGTGCCACCGCGCTCGATGACGAAGGGTTGATCGAAGACGTTCAGCGAGCGCTCGCGGTGATGGCTCCGCCATCATCGTCTGAACATGACCCGTAGGTACGCGACACGGTGAAGCGTCCGGGGCCAACGATCTGTCCCATCGCGTCAGCATCAGCATCTCGAACGAGGCCGCGTCGCGCGGCACAAAAACCGGACCCCGAGCAGACCGCTTCACCGAGCGGACGACCGCACGTGAACCGCCCTCGCCCGCCGCATCTCGAGCGCCAGATTTCTACGTACAAGACTAGATAAGCAAACCCACAAGACCGCCTTCGGGCACACCAGGGAAACGTATCATGCCCAACACAATCCAACTTCTATACCCCAGCGCCAGCCCCCTTCCACTGCCAGTCAAGTTCAAGCCTCTGACGACCGCGACAGATCCAACGCTTGCTCTCGTTCTCGACGCGACGCTGCTCGCGATCGAGAACAACAGCACGATCGAACTGGTGATTGAGGACCAATTCGTGGCGCCAGAGGTGCAGCTGGCCTTCGCTCAAACAATCGTCGGCACGGTGTCTGCGGAGGTTCAGTCCGCGACCCCCACCGTGGCCCTCAACGTCGCCAATCACGTATGGGCCGCCTCCGTGACGGCGCCGTCAGAAGTTGATAGAGTTGAATTCAATATTAAAGCAACCATAGCGGTACCAGACCCGACCTCTCCCGTTGGCAATGGAACGAGACGGTTTGATGTCCCGTTCACGCTCATCGTTCGCACCGCACCGCTTTAGAAACCGCAGCTCCGGCGCAGCCGGCGCTGCGATCGACGCACCGGGGGGACCAGTGCCGTGCTCGCCCGGTGCGTCGTGGCGGTCGCAACCTACGGGCCCTCTCGGGTCCGGTCCGCGTCCCCCAACACCAACTCCCGAAGTTCCTCTGCCCACTCGTCCAACGTGTCCTCAGTCACCGTGGCGACCGCGGCTTGCCCTGCCTCGCGCATGTTCGTCAGCAACCGAGCCTTCGCCCGGCGCAGGCGACTGCGCACTCCCCCCTCGGCGAGACCGAGCACTCCAGCCAGTTCAGGACCGGTCAAGCGCTCCCAATAGTACAGCTCCAAGATGATCTGATCGTCGATCGAGACAGAGCGCAACGCTTGGAGCAACAGCGCTTGTTCCGAGCGAGCGTGTACAATCGAACTCATCGACGGCCCGCAATCGCTAATCGCCGTCACCCCCATTTCGACGCGCCCGCGGGGCCCCAGCAGCTGGCGCACATGGTCGTGAATCTTGTTTCGCGCGCATGCGAACATGTAGGTTCGAAAAGACCCACGGCCGTCGAACCGGTCGCGCCCCTCGACGCAAGCGAGGAAGGTCTGCTGGACCAAGTCTTCGAATGCATCGCCGACCTTGTTGCGAAAGAACCCGGCAATTGAAGCGTAGTGGCGCTCGAACAATGCATTACCCGCGGCTAAATCGCCGCTGCGCCAACGCTCGAGGAGCGCGTCGTCTCCGCTCTCCATGCTCGCCACAGTACACCATCAGCGACCGACCCACGCATCGCGCGCCACGCGACTCGCGAGGTCCCCTCGCACCTCGGGCGCCACCCGTGCGGCCCGTGCGACTCGTGGTCAGTGATCTGTGTATTCCGCCGCCGATCCGCACCCGACCCGCGTCGCCGGGCCGACACGGCCGATCGGCGCATGCCACCACGGACGATCGCAGCCATCGCGCCGCCGGGCCGTGAGCGACGGAACCCACCCCTGGCCCCGCATCCGGTGGCCAAGCGAGGCTTGGGTTCTCGAGCCCCAAGACCGCGGTCTGCGTGCCACCTCCGCCCGAATGGTAGCCTCACGCGCCGATGGCCAAGGCCAAGCACCCCGTCACCGCGGCCGTGCGCGCGTTGAGAGCGGCGCAGGTCGACTTCGAGCCCCACGAGTACGCCTACGTCGACAAGGGAGGGACAGCCGCGAGCGCGCAAGCGTTGGGAGTTCCCGAGCACCATGTGATCAAGACGCTCATTATGGAGGACGAGGCGCGCAATGCCTTGGTCGTGCTCATGCACGGCGACCGAAGTGTCTCGACCAAGCAGCTCGCCCGGCACCTCGGCCGCAAGACCATCCGACCCTGTGAGCCGGCGACGGCCGAGCGCCACAGCGGGTACAAAGTCGGCGGCACGTCGCCGTTCGGGACTCGCCGACCGATGCCAACGTTCGTCGAGCGAAGCATCACCGAACTCGATCGTATCTATCTCAACGGTGGCCAACGCGGGTTTCTCATCTCGATCACGCCCACGGCCCTCATCGACGTGCTCACGCCCCAACTGGTCGAAGTCGCGGTGTAGCGATCGACCCGCCCCCGATGGATACATTCTCTTATCAGTACACCGTGGGCTCGGTCATCTTCGGCTTCGGCCTGGTCTTGGCCTGGAAGCGCGGCTATGTGGGCTTGCGTGGTCGCCCGTTGCGGTCGCTGGTCGTGTTGGTCGGCGGGCTGCTCGGCTTTGCGGGACTCCAAGGTTACCTCGAGTACGGCGAGATGACCGAGGCCCCCGCCGCACCACCGCTCACCGGATCGCCCTCAGCCGCCGGCGAGGTCACCGGGCTCGACTACGCCGTCATGGGCCTGTACTTCACCGCCGTATTGGCGCTTGGCACCTGGGCGGGACGGCGGCAAAAGACCCTCGACGACTACTTCTTTGCCGGTCGACGCTTCGCTTGGTGGATGATCGCGTTTAGCTTGGTGGCCACCGTCGTCGGCTCGTACAGCTTCGTCAAGTACAGCCGCGTAGGCTTCGAGCACGGCCTTGCGAGCAGCCAAACCTATCTCAACGACTGGTTTTGGATGCCTCTGTTTTGGTTCTCTTGGCTGCCGATCCTCTACTTTTCCGGCGTGGGCTCGATCCCGGAGTACTTCGATCGGCGCTTCGGCCCCCGGGTCCGCGCCGGGGTCACCACGATCTTGCTCGTCTATCTCGTGGGCTACGTCGGGGTCAACCTGTTTACGATGGGGACCGCCTTGCACCATATGCTCGGCTGGCCCGTGTTTGGCGCCGCCGCAGCCGTATGCTGCATCTCCGGCGCCTATGTGACCGCGGGCGGCCAAAGCAGCGTCATCGTGACCGATTTGTTCCAAGGCGTGATGCTGCTGCTGGCCGGGGTCGCCATCATCGCCCTCGGTGCAAGTTATCTCGGGGGCCTCGACGACCTGTGGTCACACTTGCCCCGCTCCCACCGCCGGGCCTTTCCCCATTTCAACGCCGATCCGGCCTTTCCCGGCGTCGGTGTGTTTTGGCAAGACGGGGTGGCGAACACCGCGATGTTCTACTTTCTCAATCAGGGCACCATCATGCGCTTTTTGGCGGCGCGACACGTCGACGACGGACGTCGGGCGATGCTGGTCGTCCCGCTGATATTGATGCCCGTCGCCGCCTGTGTGGTCGCGTCCGGAGGCTGGGTCGGGCGCGCGCTGGTCCACGCGGGCGCGTTGCCGGCCAGCGTCGACGCCAAAGAGGCGTTTTACGTCACCACACGCCTCCTCAGCGCCCCCGGTCTGTACGGTTTCGTCCTCGCCACCCTCACCGCCGCCTTGATGTCGACCATCGACACGCTCATCACGGGAGCAGCTTCGATCATCATCAATGACGTGTACCGCCCCTACATTCGTCCATCCGCCGACCAACGTCACTATCTTCGGGTCGCGCGATGGACTGCGCTCGCGGTGACCATCTGCGGATTGGCTCTCGTCCCCCTGTACATGGGTTTTCGTTCAATTTATGCGGCTCATGGGGCGTTCACGGCCGCCGTCACCCCGCCGCTGGTGGCCACATTCCTGCTGGCATTATTGTGGCGAGGGTTCACGTCGACCGGTGCCATCGCCGCGATGGCCGGCGGGGTGGTGGCGATCCTTGCCTCCGCGGTGTGGCCCGATCTTGTGACGCCATTCGCCCACGGGGTACCCGCTGGGGACCCCTCGGCGCCCGGGCTGCGTCAGCACGCATTCATGCGCGCACTGTTCGGCCTCGTCGTCAGCGTGACCTCGGGGGTGCTCGCGTCGTGGTTCACCCGTCACCGGCGACCGCAAGTCCTCGATGGCCTCGTGGCGGGGACCGTGTCCGTGGCGATCGAGCGGTACCTCGGGCGTCCCGGCATCGAGTCGGCGCGTCGGTGCGCGCAAGCCCACTGGCGCCCCGCGACGGACCTACGCGTCGACGCGACCGCCGACGGTCTGGCCTGCGTGCGGGTCACCCCCCCGCTCGCGCAGGCGCTGGGCTGTCAGGCCGGCGATCGGCTGTACATCAGCGACCGACGCGCCTGGCTCGGTGGCTTTCGATCGGCCCACGTGGTGGTGGACCGCGTGTTGCCGCCAGACTCCGCGGGTTCGATGCTGATCGAGCTACCGGAAGCGACCGCCAAGCTGGTCGCGACCTCGGTCGCGGACGAGATCCGAATCGAGCACCACTACGGGTGCGACGACACGACCCACGCCCGCGCGAGGTCCCCCGTCAACCCGAGCGAGGGTCGGCGCCGGCAACTTTCCTAGACGCCGAGGACAGACCGGCCGACGGGAGTCGACGATTCAGCCCTGCACGAACCACTCGAACAGGCGCTCCAACTGCGGACGAAGCAGCACAAATTCCAACGCTGCCAACGCGAGAAACGGACCGAAGGGGATCCGCTTGCCCGCGATGCCGGCATCGGGGTCCTCCTCTCCGAGAAGCGGGTCGTCCCCGTGCACCGCCTGCAGATCGCTGTTGGCCACCCCCCGTCCGAACATCAACATGGGCACCGCGATCAACAGGCTTTGCGTCGCGCCGGCTCCCAACGCCCACAGCAGCCCCGGGAAGCCGCAAAACGCCCCGATCATCAGCAACAACTTGCCGTCGCCGAGGCCCATGGCTTCGATGCCGCGCCAGCGCAGGTAGACCCAACGGATCGTCGCGACAATGGCGTACCCCGTGGCCGCCGCACCCGCGGCCTCACGCCACGAAACCCCGGCGAGCTCAGGTTCGACTGCGGCGACAACGAGGCCGAGCGCCGCCACGGGCAGCACGACCGCGTCGGGAATCACCCATAGATCCAAGTCGGTGTAGGTCACGACGATTAGCGCGAGACAAAACACGAACCACAACTGCCACGCCGCCACCCCTTCGATGCCACCGCCCTCGAGCAGCGGAACCACCACCATCGCCCGATACAATGCGAAGCTGAGCATGCCTGCCGCCAGCTCGACCACCATGTAGCGTAGCGAGATCGGGGCATCGCAAGCCCGGCACCGCCCGCGCAGCATCAAATAAGAGATGACCGGCAGATTGTCGAACCAGCGAATGGGCTGCCCGCAGGCACCACAACGCGAGCCGGGGCGAACGACGCTCTGCCCCCGCGGCACCCTCCAGATCACGACGTTGGCAAACGACCCCCACAATGTCCCCCACACGAACGCGGCCAGCGGCATCCACCATGCCGTGAGCAAGCGCAGCACCGCCGGATCGACCACGGTCGGCACCCGAGCCGGCATGGCGACCCATGCCAGCTGGTCGAGCCAAGCCTCAACAGGCAGTTGTCCCACCCTGTCGAGCTTACGTGGGATCGATGCTCGTGCAAAAAAGCACCCGCCTGGTACCCTAGCGGCGGTGTTGCGCTATCTTCGCGTCCTCGGACTCGCGGGCTCTGCCACGGTGACCCACGGCTGTGGGGGCGAGACCAGCGACGCCCCAGCGCCGGTGGCGACCCCCGGCACGTCGGCCCGAACCGCGCTTAATCTCGGGGCACAACCGTCCGTGGCCGACTTGTTGCGCCAACTCGGCTCGCCCCACAGTCGGGCCCGCGCGGTTGGTCCCCATCGCCTCGCCTACACGGCCACGTTCAAGCTGGTGCCACCCGAGCTGAACACCCGCCCCCGTGTGGGGGAGGCTCGAGCCAGCCCCCAATCGATCATCGATACGCTCGAGCTTCGCTACGCTAGCGAGGCCAACGAGCCCCCCCGGTTTGCTTTGCACCAGGAAAACGACGCCGACTCGGCACGCGACGTGGTGTTGCTCGGGGAGCAAGTCTACACCCGCCGCAAGTACGGCAACTGGTACGTCGCGCCGCTCGAGTCGCGGCAGTACGAGCGCTGGCTCGACGAGGCCGAACACTGCGTGCACGACATCGTCGAGTTCGCCGCCCCCCGACTCGAGCTCGTCGCGCACCCGGAGGGCGGACGCATGCGGGTCGAGCTGCGCACGGCCGCGACGACCCGGCCGGACCTGCGATCGCAGCGCTCACACCGAGCCTGGCACGCACAGGCCGAGATCGATGGGGTCAGCGGCACGGTCGTGTTCGAGCAAGCGACCGGTCTATGGGTGGACGCCAATGTCGACGTGCGCTACCGCTTGCGAGATCCCGCCGGAGTGGAGATCGCCGGCCACGCGAGTCTCGTTGCCGTTCGCGGCCCGCTCGACGTCAGTCGCCCCGTCGTGGCGCCGTCACAGGCACAACCGGTCCCCGAGACGCCGCGGTACCAACCGGAGCAGGAGCGCCTGCTCCGAGGACTCGGGGGCCGCTGACGCCGCCCCGGCTCGCGGCGGTGGAACGTGCTTGCCGCATCCTGCGATCGCGCGTTACAAGCTCCAGGTGCCGCCCGAGCGTAGCTACGCCCGAAAAGACCTGCCTGCTGAACTCCTAGCCGCCCTCGACCACGCTATCGACAAACGAGCGCGGCGGCCGGTGGCGCTGCGTGTGACGGAAGTCGCGGGCTACACCGACTGGGTGTTGCTCTTATCGGCCCGCTCGGATCGTCAAGTGCGAGCGATCACCGAGGCCGTGATGGAAGGCATCGCATCCACCGGACGCCGTCCCGTGGGGAGCGATGGTCTCTCGGACTACAACTGGGTACTCCTAGACTACGACGACTTCATCGTTCACGTCTTTTACCACCCGGTGCGCTCGTTCTACGACCTCGAGAGCATGTGGCACGACGCCCCGCGAGTTGAACTAGGCTGCGACGCGGAGACGATGGACACCTCCGACCTCGAAGGGCTCGATGCGCCCGACCCCATGCCCGAGTTTCGGGGCAACATCGAGTTCGGTGGCTTCGCGGACGAATTCAACGAAGCACCGGCTGACATCGACGAGGACCGCCTGGCCGCCGCGTCAGAGGCCGCCCGGCAGACGCTGACGCCTGACGACGGCCTGTTCGACGAATGAGCCTGCGCTTGCGCTTGCTCGCTGTCGGCCGTCGCCGCGACGACTACTGCAGCCCACAAATCGCCGAGTATCTCAAGCGCTCTCGCACGCTGTTGCCCATCGAACTCCTCACCTACCGCGACGAAGCAGCCATGCTCCGAGCGGCATCGCGACCCCGGGTGGTGCTGGACGAGCGCGGTCACCAGTGGACCAGCGAGCGACTGGCCCGCTATCTCGACGAACAGCGTCAGGCCAGCCGCACCACCGTCGACTTTTTGGTGGGTGCCGCCGACGGCTTCGGCGACGCGACGCGACGCGACGCCGATCTCGTGCTCGGCTTGTCGCGACTCACCCTTCCGCACCGTCTCGTCCACCTGATCGTGGCGGAACAGCTGTACCGCGCCGGCACCATCTTGGCGGGCCACCCCTACCACCGCTAAAGCCTGAGGCGACGGGGAGTGGTACACCCGAGAGCGGCCGACGGTGGAGCCTTGGCCTGTCGCCTATAACAGCCCGTCGGCCCGGGCCCGCGCGCGCATGTGGGCCACGATGGCTGCGCGGTCCGTGGACTCGCTCGGCCACCGTCGACCCAGCCGAGCGGTGCGAGATGGATCAAGCCCCTGGATGCGAGCGCGCCGGGCGAACATCGCCTCGCGCCCGGGTCGAGGTCGGCAGTGACCGGAACTGAACCGACGGTTCACGACGCTGTAGCTCTCGCCCATGCCCTGGGACCGACACTCGGCTTGATGCTCACGAGCGGCCCACACTGCCGTCACGATCGCGACGATTCCCCCCTCGCTACAAAACACCCACGGCGGTGCCGTTTGGTCCCACACCGGCACGAAGTACGTCGGATTGAATCCAAACGGTCCGTACCCAAACGACCATCGCGACGCGCGACGCCGCTGCCGATCCCCGTGGGCCCCGAGGAAGTCAAACTCGAGCTCCTCGAGGTAGTGGGGGTTTTGACGGAACGTTTGACGGCGATCAAGCTCGGCTTTGGCCTGCCAGTACTCCCGCCGCTTGGCTCCATAGTTGCGCATCATCTCGCCGAGCTCCAACGCGCGATCGGGGCGGTACAAGTGGCGCTCCCACGCCTTGACGGCCCCTTCGAGGTCCGGATTGAGCACATGGATCGCGGTGGGACGGTGGGAGGACTCTCGCAAAGACCACAGTTGGAACAGGCGCGGCTCGGCGCCCATCTCGGACGCGACCATCCCTACGAGACGCCGAAACCCGCGCTGATCCGCACGGGTCCAGGACCTGCGGTTGCGACGGTATCGCAACTGCCCCCGCGAGTTTTCAACGACAGTGAAATCCTCGCAGTGATTCGGCACGATCGAAGCAGCCACCGGCGGCTCGGGCCCGAGGGGGACGGCGTGCTCGGCTCGTTCGAGCTTCTCTGGCGTGACCCGATCGAACGCGAGGGTTTCGCTCGATACTGGCGCGACGTGTTCACGCGCGTCATCGCTGCAGGCGGTCAACGGAAACAGAATCAAAGTCAGACGCAATAAGGCTTGCATATCGTTCACCGAGTTGGAGCTTCGCGTGATCGCGCGGGCCGCTTCGCCATCTCAAGGGGCAAAGCAGGACACGATCCAGCGAGTCTCATTCGTGGAGCCCCACTGGCCCCAGTCGCTATCTCGTTTCGGACGCCGCTATTGTGAGCGCTCGAACTAGGGTTGTCTCGCCCCGGCTCCAAAAAAACCCCGCGTCGCATCGGGAGTACCGCACCGTCCCGCGTACCGCTGCAGAATCATTGGAATATGTCGCGAACATGAATTGCGCGTTTCGATCCGGACGGTGCGCTCGGGCCACCGCAATGGCGGGGTTTGGTCGTTGACGCCGCGTTTGCTGCGCAACGATGGCGGATAGCGCAGCAGGAAGCGCACCGCTCCCGGTACGGGCCGAAACCCCGCCACGCCGCGAAAGCGTCGCGGCCCAGTCGTCGAGCGTTCGCTCCACGCGGACCGCAAGGTTTTGTCATACCCCGGCAAGTGCGTTGAACCGTCGCGCTGGGCCGTCGGCCGGATTGCTCTAGCCGTATGACGCTCTCGATGCCCGTATCGCCGATGCACAATTGCACTATCAAGACTAGAAAATTGCACCAGATGGATATCCCGCTCACCCGCAGACGGTCAACGGCCCTCGCCAAGGCACAGCCAACGAACTGTGGGCACTGTCGATGGGATCTGATCGCGACTCGACCGTCGAGCGCTGATCATGGCATCAAGCATCAAGCATCAAGGGCCTGACGTCGACCCCGGCGAGATCGTCCTCGCTCGCTCCGGGCGCAGCCGTCTCGCTCTCAATCGACCCCTTGCATCGCTCGCCACGTCGACGGGTTTGCACCATCGGTTTGCGCCATCGGTTTGCACCATCGATTTGCACCGACCAGATGACCGGCGATCTTGCAGCCCCGCTTTCGTCCGACCCGTGCCCCACGAGCGGTCCCCCGAAATCGGCACGACGACCTCAGGGGCACGGCGACCATTGGCTCACGCCGCACGAAGTGCGATGCGCGGACGGGGACCAGGCCACCGCAGGCTCCCAGGCCGCCGCGAGGCGCGAACTCTCACGTCGAGACGCGTCCTCCGGCCAGGCGGTTGTCCCGGTTGGGCCGAATCGTCGGAGGCTGGAGCAGCGCGAGACCGCGTCATGACCGGCGCCTGGCGAGCATCGAGCGACAAGGCCCGCCCTCGGTGCGGCCAGCGAGACGCCATCGGAGCTTCCCGATCGAGGGCCCGACATCCCCTTGCGACGGGGGCGGGATGGGGCCGCAGCTCGTCCGACCTCACGCCAGTGGCGTTTCTCGCCGGGGAACGCAGTGAGATTCGCCGCTCTCGAACGGACCCGGCTCGACGAAGACCGTTCGGTTGCCTCGCGCGGCCCGGCATCGCCATCGCCGCGGTCGCACCCCGGGCGGCCCCGGTCGTGCTTCCGCTCGCTCACCCCGCCGGCCCACCGCGACCGCCCACCTCGTGGCGACAGCGCGTGGCGACGCCGCGGCCAGCGTCTGACTGGGCTGCAGTTGGCCGCGGGCCGACTACACTGAGAAGGTGCCGCGCCGACCTCCACCGCCAACCGGCGACGCGCTCTCGCGTTGGGGCGCGCCGGAGCTCAACGCCACCCGCCGGAGTCTCGCCGCCCCATCCGACTGGGATCTCGTCGTGATCGGGGCGGGTATCACCGGCGCCGGTGTGGCTCGAGACGCGGCCCTTCGCGGCATGCGAGTGCTTGTGCTGGAAGCGGACGACGTGGGTAGCGGGACGAGCTGTCGATCGAGCCGCCTCGTACACGGTGGCGTGCGCTACCTCGAGCAAGCCGACTTCGGCCTGGTGTTCGAGGCCATTCGCGAGCGCCAGTCGCTGGTTCGCCTCGCCCCGCACCTCGTGACGCCGCAGCGATTCATGCTCACGACCTATCGAGGCGACCGCGTCGGCGCGACCCGCCTGCGGCTTGGACTGGGCCTGTACGACGCCTTGTCGCTGTGGCGAGCACGGCCGCACGCCTTCTTGTCGCCGAAACGCGCCCGTGCAGCGGAGCCCATTCTCTCGTCCACCGACTTGCGCGGCGCGGTCCTGTACGACGACGCGGTCACTGACGATTTTCGCCTGACCTTGAGCGTCCTCAACGACGCCCGGCTCGCCGGCGCCACCGTGGCCACGCATTGCGCGGTCGCCAGCCTCGGTGGTCAACGCGAGGCCCATCGTATTCAGCTCGACAACGGGCCGGCTATCACCGCGCGGGCGGTCGTGGTCGCCACCGGGCCGTGGACCTCCGAGCGGCTACTCGGCCCGGTCGGGGCCCGCCTGCTGAGTTTGTCGAAGGGGATTCACCTGACCTTACGAGCCAGCGATGTGCCCGTCCGCCATCCGTTGGTGTTCCAAGTGCCTCGCTCACGCCGACTCCTGTTCGTCGTACCCTGGGGCACGCGGACCTATCTCGGGACCAGCGACGATCCGTTCACCGGGGACCCCCGGGACGTCTGCGCCACGCCGGACGAGCAATCCGAACTGCTCGCGGCCGCGCGCCGCTGGATGCCGGCCGCCAACCTCGAGCTGGACCGCGTCGTGAGTGCGTGGGCCGGGGTGCGTCCGCTGGTCAGCGCCGGGATCCCCGGAAACACGGAAGAACTGTCGCGATCTCACCGACTGGTGGAAAGCGAGCGGGGAGTCCTGGGCATCGTGGGCGGGAAGCTGACGACCTACCGCGCCATGGCCGAAGAGGTCGTGGACAAAGTCGTCGCCATGATCGCCCCGAACGCCCCGAACGCCCCGAACGCCCCGAGCGGCTGGAGGGCGTGTGAGACCGCATCGCGCCCGGTGGTGGCCGGAGAGCCGCTGCGCCCCGACGAGTGGTCCGATCCGCTGATCCGTGACCTTGCGCCGCGACACGGGCCAACCAGTCGAGACCTGGCCGCGCGCGCGCGGGCTCGACCCGATCTCGCCGCCCGCTTGGTCGACGACCTCCCCTACCGCGCCGTGGAGATCGAGCACGCCATCACCAGCGAGGGCGCCGAACACCTCGACGACGTGTTGCGACGGCGGTTGCCGCTTGCGCTCGCCGACCCACTGCTCGGCGCCGGCGTCGCGCGTCAGATCGCAACGATGCTCGTGGACCATCGCGGCGGGACCTCGCGCGAGATTGACGACGAGCTCGAGCGTTACCGCGTTCGGGTCCGCCAAGAGACGAGCCGTGAGCTTCCCGCGGTCGCCGAGCCGGCCCCGCCCCTCGCAATGTGTCGCTAGATCGCGGTCGTCTGGCACCGAGTCCCCTTCGATGCGTTCGGGCCGTACTCGTTGGCACCGGCCGCATGCGGATGGGTGGACACTTGCGGCAAGCCTAGGTGGCGCGACGCGTCGGACGGTGGCCGCGGATCCTGGTCCGAAGACGTTTGCTCCAGCTCGTGATCGGGCGCCCCGGGTGATCCTCCCGCAACGTGGTCAGGTGGGTGGCCGTCCGTCTCGCAGTCAATGGCGACAAGTCATGCAACGGCCAGCGATACAAGCGTCGCCCTACGCGGCGCACGTAACCGGTCCCAGCAACTCGATGACTTCAGCGATCCGATCGCTTTGTTCAATTACAACGCCCAGTGAGCCCAGCAACCGAGCCCCGTCCCAGGACCGGATCTCGATGCCCAGCGACAACGCGCGAGTCTGGGAGTCCAGCCGCGCGCGACGGGTCACGGTCGCGGTGGCGACCAACCGCTCGCCGAGGCGGGGACGGGCAAGCCAGTGCACCGGGCCGCTCCAACGCAAGCGCCCCACGAGTTTGGATTCACAGCTCACACGGGCCACGGCTTTGGCGGCAGCGATGCTCGCCACGAGGTTGGCGTCATCGACGGCGAGTTGCAGCCGCTGACTGGTCAGACGACCACCACCGTTCGCCGCCGGGTCGACCTGCGGGCGTCCTCGGTCGGCCAAGCTGGCGTGACACCAGACCGTCCTCCAACTGGAGGGACGAGCCGGAACCGGATCGGGCTCGGTCCCCATCGCGGCGAGCCACTCTCGCTCGCGACAAGCGACAACCTCGTGGGGGGCGACGAGATAGGTCCCCGTCGCGAACGCCTCGCCGATGCGTGCAACTTGCGTATCAATGGTCATCTGCAGTCTCTCGTCGACCCGAAGGCGGCTCGCGAGAGCGGGTCGTCGACATCTCGCGTCGCGGTTCACTTAGAACCGATGCCTTGCAACCAGGCTGACGCGCGAGCATCCTGCCGCGCCACACTGGCCACGCCTCTCAAGCGTAGCCACGATCCTAGTAAAGCCGCTGATGGGGTACGTGCCAGTCGGCGCTTGCAACACCCGACGACGCGGACCACCTCGCCGATCGGCAGCGCGGAGGGCCCTGGTCGCCAAGATCACCCGGTGTACGATCCCGTGCGCACCGAGGTTGCACGCATGAGCCCACGATCGATCACCTGCGATCGGAGATCTGATCAGGCGATCTCCAATCGGAGATGAAGTCACGCATCGGTCGCAACGCGAAGCTCGCATGGCCGATCAGATCCCGTGCTCAAGCGATTCCTATTCCCTCCCGTCTGCGTCGCGTGTCGCCGCCTCCTGCCGTCACGACTCGGGCCTCGCCCCGTCTTGCCGCTATGCTCCCTATGCCGACCCGACCACCAACCGCTTCCCCCCGAGCAACGCCATCTCCACGGCATTGAAGCGCGGTTCGCCTACGCCGGACCGTGGATGACCGCAATCACCGCGCTGAAGTTCTCGCGAGATCTCGCCGTTGCCGGCCCGCTCGGTGGGCTGTTGGCCGACGCCGACAGCTTCGCTCACCACGAATGGGACGCGATCGTGCCCGTGCCCCTCGGCCGCAGCCGGCTGATCCAGCGCGGCTTCAACCAAGCCGAAGTGTTGGCCGAGCGCGCTCGCCAGGCGCGAAAGCTCGGCGGGCATCGGGTGGCGGCACTGCGACGCCTCCTCCGGCGACGGCGAGCCACCGTTGCGCAGCACGAGCTCCCCCTGGCGGCACGCCAGGCGAACGTCGCGGGCGCGTTTTGCCCGCGAGGCTCGGTTCGCGGGCTGCGGCTACTGGTGATCGACGATGTCACCACGACCGGCGCCACGTTGATCGCCTGTCTCGCGGCGCTGCGTCGGGCCGGCGCCCGGCAAGTCGCCGGGCTTGCCCTCCTGCGCACGCTTGCGTAGCGTCCGCCCGTTGGGCGGCACACGCAAGAGCAAAGACGACAATCCCGTCTTGGCCGACAATCGCAAGGCGCGGTTCGATTACGAGTTTCTCCAGGAACTCGAGGCCGGGATTGCGCTGCAGGGCAGCGAAGTCAAGGCGATCCGCGACGGGCGAATCAGCTTGAAGGAGGCGTTTTGCCAGTTCAATGGCGACGAGCTGTTTCTGCTCCAGGCGCACATCGGCGAGTTTGCGCAAGCGCATGCGCGGAACCACCCCCCGTTGCGCCCACGCAAGCTGTTGCTCAAACGGCACGAGCTCGACAAACTCTCCGACGCGGTCCAAAAACAAGGATGCACCATCGTGCCCACTCGGGCCTACATTAAAGGTCGCGTGATCAAAGTGAGCATCGCGCTGGTTCGCGGTAAAAAGGTGCACGACAAGCGGGCCACCATCAAAGAGCGCGAGCAAAAGCGCGAGATGGAACGAGCCCGACGCGAACGCAGCTAGAGCCATGGACCCGCGACAGCAAGCCCTCACCGAACTGGAGACCTTGCTCGCTCGCGGGAACGCTCAAGGGAACGCTCAGGGGAACGCTCAGGGGAACAAGAGCCGCCTCGATCCCCACGCGTGCCAGCGCCTGGTCGAACTCACCACGTTCGCCCCGGGGCGGGTGCGTCACGTCGCGAGTTGCCTTGCGGGTCAGCGGTCAGCGGCGGGCGTCGACGCGTTGCTCAGCATGAACGCCACCGTGCCCGGGGTCGTCGAGGGCGTGTATCAGGCGTTCGCCCACGGGGTCACGCGGCGTCAGGCCAGCGGTGCCGCCTGTCCCGCCATGATCGCCATCGATTTTCGGACCTCGCGGGCCAAGCACTTCGCCGACATCGTGCATCGCGCGACGGCGGCATTTGGCCGGGATTTGGAGCGACTCCGGGTCGGTGACCGTTTGCACTATCGCATCGCCGTGTTCGAAGGCCCGGGGACGTTGGCCGGACGAGCGGCCAGCCGGGCGCAAGACCTCGTTTGGCTGCAGACCCGGCTGGCGAAGCTGCGGGGCGCGCGACTGTGGGTCAACGGGTGGCGGTTCGACGACGTTGGACCGCTGCGACCCGCCGCCCATATCCATCTACTACGAGCGTGGCTCTCCTGGGCGGCGCGCCAGGTCCAAACGCGGAGCACGGCTTCGTGACGGCCGATTTGGCCGCCGTCTCCGAGCGGTTCAAGCAATCACTGCGCGCCGGCGTACGGGCGATCGTCCTCGAAACGCACGACGAGGCCCGGGCCCTCGACATGCTCGCCGCGGTGGCGCGCGAACTGGGCTGGGCCACGCACGAGTGGACCGCCGCGGGGGGCTGGGATCGGGCTCAACCGCTGACGTTGACCGGTTGTCTCGAACGCGCCCGGTCCCACCCCGAACCGCAGATCATCGTGTTGCTCGACGCCTCGTCGTCGCTACAAGGAGCGGCCGATCGACGTTCGCTCCGCGAACTCGCGCAGCGGACGAGCGGGCCGGCGCTCGTGCTCGTCGAACGGGTCGGCGACAAGGTCCCTGACATCCCCGAGCTCGCGCACGAACGCCTCCCCGCACCCGATGGAGCGGAGCTAGTGCAAACAGTGCTCGAGATCGCAGACGCGGTGGGCTCCGACAGCAAGGCCTGGGAGGCCTTGTCGGGCGGCCGCGATGCGATCGCACGCGAGTTGATCGGTCTGGAGCGGTTTACCGCCGAGCGGGTGGTCGCCGAGGCCCTCGCCGCCACGCCCGACGACCCGGCCCAGCTGATGCGAAGCCTACGAGCACGCAAGCTCCAAGCGGTGGGGAGCGGGTCGGTTCTTGAGTTCGTCGCCCCGGCGCCGGTCGACGAGTTGGGTGGGATGTCGCGACTGAAGGCCTGGCTCAGCCGCCGTGCCCTCGCGTTTCACCCCGACGCGCGTGCGGCCGGTATTCCCGACGCAAAGGGCGTGCTGTTGGTCGGCGTATCGGGGTGCGGCAAAAGTCTGGCGGCGCGAGCCTCCGCCGATGCCCTCCATTTGCCGCTCGTGCGCTTCGATCCCGGACGATTGTTCGGCTCGACCGTGGGCGAGAGCGAGGCCAATCTGCGTCGCGCGTGCGAGACCGCGGAACGCCTCGCACCGGTCGTCGTCTGGATCGACGAGATCGAGAAAGTCCTCGCGGGCAGTGAAGGGGCCGCCAGCGACGCTGGCACCACGGCTCGTGTGGTCGGAGGCTTGTTGACATGGATGGCCGAACGCACCCGACCGGTGTTTGTGGTGGCGACGGCCAACGACACCACGCGCCTGCCGGCCGAGCTGTGGCGCCGCGGCCGATTCGACGAAACCTTCTTTGTGGACCTACCCAGCGCCGAAGAGCGGCTCGCGATCACTCGGATCCACCTGTACGACCAGCCTCGCCGACGATGCGGCGCGTCCCCGCCCTGTGCCGACGCATGGGAGGCATTCGCCGCCGTCGCGGACGCGGCCGAAGGCTACTCGGGAGCGGACCTCGAAGCCGCCTTGGTTGAAGCGCGCCTCGACGCGTTTGCCGAGGCGCGACCCGTCGCCGCCGGGGACTTCTCGCGCGCCCTGGCGGCCGCTGTGCCGCTCTCTCGCAGCCACGCCGCCTCCGTCTCGGCGTTGCGCCGGTGGGCTGAGACGTCGGCCCGGCGAGCGTAGGCGGGCGTCGCTCGCTATACTCACCACGTGCCGACCGACAAGGATCGCTTTCGCCGTCTCGCGACCTCGGGCTCGCTGTTCGAGCACTTCGACGTCCCCGAGCGCGCCCCAACCACCGACGACGCGGAGCCGGCCCAGATCGTCGACGCGGTCCCCTGTCGGGGCTGCGGCTGGTACCAAACCGGCCTTTCGTGCCCCGTGTGTGGTCGCGACGGAGCCGCCCCCGCGTGAGCCGCTACGTTCACCTCGATCTCGACGCGGCGCTGGCCGATCTCGCGGCGGTCCGGCTCGCCCTCGACGAACTCGAGCTGCGCTACGAGACGGCCCACGCCGGGCAGCAACTCATGCTCGAGGGCAGTTTGGAATGTGCCGGCGAACCCGTCGATCTCCGCTTTGCCGCGGGCACGCTCGATACGGTGGAAGACTTCGGGCTGGTGCGCGAAGCTGGCGGGCTGCGGCTCGTGTGCGGCGAACTCGATCTCGAGGGGCTCCGTCGCCAACTGTTGGCCCCGCTGACGCGGGCGATGCTGACCCAGCGACTCGCCGGCGCCCAGCGAGCGGGCCTGACGGTGGAAGCGTCGACCGAGGTTGACGGCACGACGCGGATCCGCGTACGCACGCCATAACGTAGGGTGAACGCCCCGCGCCGGTTGCCTTCGCCGTGGCCGACGAGGGGCCGGCGACTGCGGTAAGCTGCCCGAGTGAGCGACGACCCCCGTGCGCGGCGACAATCGGAGCTGATCGACCGGACGCGGCGCGGCGAGGCGGTCGACCACGAGCACGAGGAACTCGCGTTGTATGTCGGCGAGGCCGAGCGCGATCGGCTGGCCGCCGAGGGTCGACAGCGGCGCGAACTCGGTGGTCGCTGGCTCGCGCGCAGCGACGCCGATCAGCGAGCTATCGCGGTCGACGAAAATGGTTCGGCCGCGCTGCAACGCCGCGTCGGCCTGGTGGTGCTAGCGGGCGGCGCGGCCCTGAGCGTCCTCGCCCCGGTGGCGGGTTCGGCGATCGCGCTTGCCGGCCTGGGCTGGCTCGTCGGCACCCTCGTGCGCACGCGGCTAGCCGCGGCGCGGCACGACCCCTACCGACATCTCAAGCGCTAGTCAGCCACTCCGAGCCGCGGAAAGAGGCGGCCCGCACGACCGGCCGCGAGCGCCCGAGGGGCAGACCGCCGAGCACAATCGATCGGCGACGGCCGATCGCCAAGGGGCACTCGATTCGCGGCCGGCGAGTAGGACCAGACGACGGATGTCGCGACGCCCGGCTACACTCGCAGGCTCGTCGAGGATCCCGCAAATGACCGCACTGGCCCGTCCATCCGACTCCTCCCTCGCACCCGCGGCTGGCGAGCTTTTGCTCGCCACGACCGACGTCGTGCCCGGCTACCGCGTGACCAAGGTGCTCGGACTCGTCCGCGGCAACACGGTTCGCGTGCGACACGTCGGGGCCGACATCTTGGCGGGCTTGCGCGGCCTCATCGGTGGCGAAGTCAACGAGTACACCGCCATGCTCGCTCAAAGCCGAGAACAGGCGCTCGACCGACTGCGATCAGAAGCGCTGGCCCGAGGCGCCAATGCGGTGGTGGGCATGCGGATCACCACGTCCACGGTCATGCAGGCCGCCGCGGAGATTTTGGCGTACGGCACGGCGGTGGTGCTCACGGCCGACCCCCCGCCTGCCGGCTGAGGCGGCGCGGCCCCGACCGCGAGCGCCTCGATGGCGTTCGTCGGCTAGCCGGCCGTTCGGGCGCGTGGCGTCCCTGCACGCAACGCATCGACCATCGCTTCAATGCCGTTCACCGTCAGCGGAAACATGGCGAACAGCTGCCGGATCTCGGCGATAGTCGGCGCGGCCCACCGCGCCTCGGGCTCAGGATTGAGCCAGGCCGAACGAGGGAACCGCCGAGCCAACCGGGCGAGCCAGTCGAGACCCGAGGGCCCGCGCTGCGTGTCGAAGAAATCGCCGGATGTCATGAGCAGCTCGCCCGGATGCATCCAGGCGTCGCCCACGAGCACGAGGTACCAGCGTTCGTTCAGCGACGAGACCAACTGATCGACGGGGACCGAGTGGCGAAAGTCGGCGCCGGTGTACACGCGCCGGTACACGCAGTTATGAAAATAGTACGCCCGTAGCTCCCGGAACCCGCCGGCTTGGTGCGCCGCGCTAAACAGCCGGCTGACGAGGCTCGCGTGCGGATCCATGCTGCCGCCGACATCCAATAACAACAGCAACCGCACATCGTTGCGTCGATCGGCCCGCCAGACTAGATCCAACTCCCCCGCATTGCGAGCGGTCGCGTGGACGGTGGCTTCAATATCGAGTTCATCGCGTGGCCCCTCACGCGCGAGGCGACGCAGACGGCGCAACGCCGTCGCCAACTGGCGCGTGTCTAGCACGACGTCGTGTCGCATCTCGCGAAAGCGGCGGGCGGATGCCACCGCTAGGGCCGAACGCCCGCCCGCAAGCCCCCCGACCCGCACGCCAGTCGGATGGACCCCCCCGTGTCCAAACGGCGAAAACCCGCCGGTGCCGATGAAGTGGCCGCCGCCTTGATGCCGACCCTGCTGTTCGGCCAGTCGCTCGAAAAAGCGCTGGCGCAGTTCGCCTAGATCCAAACGTTCCAAGGCCGCGAGCTGCTCCGCATCGAGATCGGGCGTGGGGACGGCCCCGGCGAGCCAGTCGCGCAAGCGAGCCACGACCTGCTCTCGCGTGCCCTCAAGCCCGCGAAAAGTCGCGGCGAAGGCCAGGTCAAACGCGTCGTATTGAGCCTCGTGGGTCACGAGCACGCAGCGCGCCACCTCGTAGAATCCGGCGAGGGAGTGGCCGTGAACCCCGGCTCGCAATGCGTCGAGGAGGGTCAGCCAGTCGTGGCTGGAGACCGGGAGCCCGGCGTTGCGCAGCGTGTAGAAGAATGCCAGCAACAAGTCGCCGTCGCGCCTCACCGGCCCGATCCGCCTCGCCCGACTCGCTGGCAGTCCTGCTCTTGCTTGAGCAACGCCCCCATCAGCGGCAGCTCTCGACGCCCGAGGTCTTGAGGAGACACACCGCAGTGTTCCAACGCCGCCAGCCAATCGATGAGCTCGCTGGTGCTCGGCGGCTTGCGTAGCCCGTCGTCCGCCCGCAATCGGAAAAACGCGTCCATGGCCGCCGATGCCAGCTCGTGGTCGAGGCTGGGGTGATGCACGGCCACAATCCGGGCCATCAACTCGCGCGACGGGAACGCGATCCAGTGGAACACACAGCGCCGCAGAAACGCGTTGGGCAGCTCCTTTTCATTGTTGCTCGTGATGACGACCAACGGACGATGCTTGGCCACGATCTCCGCGTTCGTCTCGGGAATCGTGAAGGACATCGCGTCGAGCTCATGGAGCAAATCGTTGGGAAACTCGAGATCGGCCTTGTCGATTTCATCGATAAGCACGACCCCGGGCGCCGACGCAGCAAACGCTTGTCCGAGCGGGCCTAGAGCGATGTACTGCGCGACGTCTCGAGCGTCGCCGTCCCCAAAGCGACTGTCGTGCAGACGACGAACCGTATCGTACATGTACAGCCCTTCGATCGCTTTGGTCGTCGACTTGACCTGCCAGCGCCACAGCTTGCGCCCGAGCGCCTGAGCGACAGCGCCCGCCAGCAGCGTTTTGCCCGTCCCGGGCTCCCCCTTGAGCAGTAGTGGCCGTCCCACCGCCAACGCGACCTCCACCGTGCGTGAGAGCTCGTCCGAAGCGATGTAGTCTGCGGTCCCGGTAAACCGTGGGCTCATGGGGCAAAGTATGGCATACCCGCCGCAGCGCAAGCGTATCGCGCCCTGCCCATGGCCACGACCGAGGATTCGTCGGCAGTCGCTGCGGACCCGCCGACCCAGCCGGAGCTCCGCCACGTCCGCGATCTTCAGCGGGGCATGTTCGCGTTGGCGGCGGGCTGCTCGTGGTTGGCGCTGGTGCTCGAGCTTCGCTTTCCGTCGGTCGCCTCCCACCGCGCACCACTGCTGCTTTTGTACCTCGCCCTGCTGACGGCCGCGTCCACGCTCGCTTGGTGCCGCCATCGCGATGGCGATGCGTCACGCTGGGCGGTCGTCGTGGCCGTCTTCGCGTTGGCGAGCGCGGCCATCGCTTTGGACCACAATCGTCCCGCCACGGCGCTCGCGGGGATATTCGGTACGCTGCTGTGGTCAGGTCTGCTGGTCCGCGCCCGGGTCAATGCGATGCTTGCCGCCAGCGTGCTGCCGCTGCTTTGGGCCCACGGGACCACGATCGCCGACGGGACACTGCGAGATGTTCATGGCAACCCCCTTGCGCTTTCGGTGCTGCCGGTCTACCTGGCCCTGCCGGTGGTCGCCGGCGCCGGCATCCAGCGCGCGAGCTCGGTGCTGAGTGCGGCCTTGCTCCGGCGGCTCGAGCAAGCCCACGTCCGCCGCGAAGAACTACTCACCCGGCTCCGAGAGCACGATGACGCCCTGCAAGCCTCTCGGGCGGAGCTGTTGCGGGCCCGCAAGCTCGAGGTGGTGGGCACCATGGCCTCGGGCCTCGCCCACGAGCTCAACAACATCTTGACCCCGGTGCGCGGACTGGGAGAGCTCTTGGCGAGCGGCTTAGTCTCCCAGGAACAGGCGCAACACTACGGTCAGCGGATCTTGCGATCCGCGGTCGCGGCAGGGCGTATCACCAGCTCGCTGCTCACGTACACCTGGCAAGGACCGTTTCAGCCCGTCCGTACCAACGCGCGAGAGTTCCTCGAACTCGAGCTTTTGCCGGAACTCGTCAAAGGACTCCCCCATGGGGTCCAACTCGACGCGAAACTCGGTGACGATATCTGGATTGACGTCGACCGGATGCAGTTCGAGCACTGCGTGACCAATCTGGTGCTCAACGCTGCCGACGCCATGCCGAACGGCGGGCCGATCTTCATTCAGCTCGACACCTGGAGCGAATGCGATGATGCCGATGCTCCACCGACCCACGCGGAATTGACCGTGCGCGATCGCGGCACGGGCATCGCCCCCGAGCATCTGGACCACATTTTCGAGCCGTTCTTCACGACCAAAGCGATTGGCGCCGGCACCGGGCTGGGTCTGGCCCTGGTGCAAGGCAGTGTCACCCGCCACGGAGGCATGGTCGCGGTGAAGAGCCACCAGGGGGTCGGCACATCGTTTGTGCTCCGTCTCCCGCTGGCGGCCCAGACCGGCGTCGACGTCGGTAAACCGCGCGGTACCGACGACTGGGACGCGACGGGACCCACCGTCTTGGTCGTGATGGAGGATGCCGACGACCTTGACGAACTCGAAGAGCTCTTGGTCGCTCATCACTGCGCTCCGCTTCGTTGCCACGAACCTCGCCGTGCGCTGCAGCTTGTCGCCGACATGGCCTCCCGGATTCAGGTGGCCGTCTTGGACCTGGAGACCGCGTCGGTGGATATGCGCCACACCTATCGGCAACTGCGGCAGGCGTTTCCTCGCCTGCCGGTGATCTTGCTGTCTCGCGAGCCCACCAGTCCCAAGAATCGCCAGCTCATCGGTGATCACCCCACCCGTTGCGTACGCAAGCCGGTCGATCCCAACGCCTTGTCTGCGCTGCTGCAAGGCTTCGTCACCGGTCGCGACGAAACGCGACCCTGCGACGGATCCCGATGACGGCGTCGCAGCGAGGGCTCGGTCGGGCCGGCAGCTGGGTCTGGTTCGCCGCTTGGATCGCGTCCGCCTGCGTGCACGAGCGCGGAAAATGGTCGACCGAGGTCGCGTGACCGCCGACTGTCGCGCGGGTGCCCGTCGTTGCGCTGGGCCACGTCGAGCCCGGCCGATTCGCTTGACCGCTGGCGCGGCAGCTCGAGGGCGTGCTGGCCCGCGTCACGCCGCCCCCATTTTGGTCTGGGTCGGGGACCTCGGCACCGGACCGCAGCGACAACCGGCTTGCGACGGCCCCACCAAACCGTGGCAACGGCGAGGTTTGCGACCCCTTGCGGCCGTCGCCGCCGACCACCGGCGCCGGGCTGGGGCCAGCTTCGCGGTCTACGGACCCAGCGAGTACCACTGCGGTGGGGACGAGCGCGTCGCCCCGATGTGCAACCGTGTCTGCGATGCGCCGAACGGCCGCGGAACGTCGCCCGTTCGTCGCCCTAGCGGCGCCCGCGTCGGCCGATCATGGCTGCCCGCCCGCCGGGGCCGCGGACGGGGCCTCGACCGGCACCCACAAGCGCACCCGCTCGATCCGCCGGGGCCCGTGGGGACTGAGGTTGACCCGAACCATCGACAGCACCTCGTCGCCGAGCTCCGAGCGCGCAGCGACCATGTAGTCGCCCGGCTTGAGCCGAAGCGACAAGCGAAAGTGGCCTTGCGCGTCGGACATGGTGCGCCCGAGGGTGGCCGCCAAGCGGCCGGAGCCATCGTCGGCGATCGCATGCATGCTGACCGTCACGCCGGCGAGTGGTTCGCCCGGATGTCCCGGCTCGCCCACCCGCCCGAGTACCGTCCCGTCGACGCTGACCGCGTTGCGAGCCGGCGACTCCATCCGATCGCAGCGCATCGCTTCGGTGGTCTGGGGATTGGCGAGCGGCGTGTCGTACGGCTGCGGACACGCGCGCGTCGACACCGGCGGCCGCAACGGCGCTGGCCCGTCGGCGTCGGCATGTCCACACGCGGTGGCGGTCGCCAACCACCATCCACCCCACGCGACGGCCGCGGGGCGGACCCCCTCGCGGCGACGCGTGCGTCGGTCCGAATGGCGATCGGGGCGACGCTCGGCGCGGCCGTCGGCGTGGTTTGCGGCGCAACGCCACACGCGGAGTTGGAGAGGCACGCCGATTGACTTTGCGCGACGAGGTGGGCTCGTGGCAACCCGGCTCCCTCGCCACCGTGGCCCGTCCCGTGGTCGTTCGCGCGACCCACCTGGCCGACCCGCGCATCCGGCCGGGCGACGGCGCGCCGCGCTCGGAGGGCTCGCCCGGGTCAGCCGCCCGGGTCAGCCGCCCGGGTCAGCCGCCCGGGTCAGCCGCCCGGGTCAACATGGTCCCGCTGGCCGACCCGGTTGACCACCCCGCGAGCGATGGTCAAACTTGATGCGATGTACCCAACCAGCGAGCAAGACCACCGCCAATCGGGGGACGCGGCCCACGGCTCGGCCGCGGCCTACGTCGATCCGCGCACGCAGCTGCACACCGGGCTCGGTCGCTTCATGGCTGGGGTCTACGGGTGGATGAGCGCCGGGTTGTTGGTCACAGCCGTCGCTGCGTACGTCGTCAGTACCAGCCCCGCAGTGATGGGCATGCTCTACAACAGCGCCTACCTGTGGACCGAGCAAGGCATGGTGCGCTCGTTTTCTGGTTTTAGCGTCCTGGGGTGGGTGGTGCTGCTCTCGCCGCTGGCGATGGCGTTCTTCGTCACGCCACGAATGGGCAACATGAGTCGCACCGGCGCGGTGGCGACGTTTATGGTCTTCTCGGCGCTGCTTGGCGCCTCGATGGGCCATCTACCGTTTCTGCACAGCTTGGGCTCCATCGGCGGAGCGTTTCTGATCACCGCGGGCATGTTCGCATCGTTGTCCTTCATCGGATTCGTCACCAAACGCGATCTCTCGGCCGTGGGGCGGTTCGGCTACATGGCCGTCATCGGGCTCATTCTCGCGACCGCGGTATCCTGGTTCGTACCGGGGATCAGCTTGGGGATATCGGCGCTCGTCGTGCTCGTGTTCGCGGGATTGACCGCCTACAACACTCAACAGATCAAACAGGTCTACCTGGTCCATGGCGACCGCGACAACGTGGCGATCATGGGAGCTTTGTCGCTGTACCTGGACTTCATCAACATGTTCCAGGCGATTCTCCATCTGCTTGGTGGCAGCCGCGACTAGGTTCGAATCGACGGGTCTGAGCCTCGCCGTCTGAGTCCCCGAAGCGCCCCACACGAGCGCCCGCGGGCCCGCCGGGTCGGGCCCGCCGGGTCGGGCGCGGGACCGGGCGGGAGACTGGGCCGCGTGTGAGCCAACTTGCGCCAGCCGGCGGCGCGGAGTGCTATCCCCTCGTTATGCGTTTGACCGGCCGGCTGCTGTGGCTCACCGAGGACCCCCAACCGATCGCGGACCAACTCGCAGGTTCGCCACTGGCGCTGGAGACCGGCCTGACGGCGGCACTGCACTACGGCGTCAACACGGACGCCATGATCAGCGGAGCCGCGTGCACGCTGGGATACACCGGCGAGATCTTGGGGCCGTACTTTCTCGAGAACTTCAAAGACGTCGTTGCGAAGGAAACGATCCGGCAGGGGGGATTCCAAGTCGTCGTCGGCGGTGACGCCTACGGATCCGGCTCGAGCCGTGAAGTCGCTGTCGTCGCGCATCAAGGTGCCGGCATCGAACTCGTCGTCGCGCGCAGCTTCCAGCGGATCTTCCAAGAGAACATGGTGTACGCGGGGCTGCCCTTCACCACCGACTTCGACGTGCTGCGGCAACTGGCATCGGGTGCCGACGTCGATCTGGCGGGTCTGGCCGCGCGCTTGCCACCGTTTTTTCGCGCGGTGGCCCAACGGGGGGGACTGCTCGCCTACGGCAGCGCGCTGATCGACGGCCAGGTCGCGCCCACCTACGCCACCGACGTGGCCCCCCGTCCGCAAAACTGCGTCGAGAAGATCATTGCTCGCAAGGCGTGGACGGGTCCCGACTCGCCCCGCGGCATCGCGGCCGTGCGTCCTGGCGACCAAGTGCTGTGCGAGGCCGACTTTCGCGGCATGCACGAATACACCGCGGGCATGGTGATGAATCTGTACGCCCGGGCGTGGCGGGACGCCCCGGTGGTTCGCCCCGAACTCGCGGCCGCGTTCGAGGACCATTTCGTGCTGATCGACCACGACACGGTTCCGCTGCGGGTGAAAGCGCAGCGACTCCAGCCGGCACGCGACCTCACGCAGGAGATGGTCGACGCATGCGAACGCAATGGGATCCGCCTGCACGGACCGGGGCGGTCGCATCCCGCGGGGGTTTGTCATCGTCTGGTGGTGGAACAATACGCGCGCCCGGGCGACATCATCGTGCTCACGGACAGCCACACCCCGACCGCGGGAGTGCTCAACACGTTCGCGTTTGGCGTGGGCTCCACCGCCATGGCGTTCGCCTTGCGCACCGGGTTCATCCCCGTCACCGTACCGAAAACCGTGCGGGTGGTGGTCGAAGGCGAAGCCAAGGGCGCCTTGTCACCCAAGGACCTCATCTTGCACCTCATCGGTGACCCGTACTTTCGAGAGGAGCAGTGGCGCGACTCGCCAACCGACACGTGCATCGTGCAATTCGGCGGCGCCGGGCTCGACCAATGGGATGTCGACGAGCTCAGCGTGCTGACCAATATGACCGTCGAGGGGGGCTTGATGACCGGTATCGTCGAGCCCTGCGAGCCGATTGCCGAGTTTATGCGCGCGCGCCGGGAGGCGCCGTTCGAGATGGTGGCGCCAGACGAGGATGCGGCGTACGCCCGCACGATTCGCGTCGATCTCGACCAAGTCCCGTTGACGGTGGCCACCCCAGGCGACTCCAGAAACCGCGTGCCGCTGGCCGACGTGGGCCATGTTCCCATCCACAATGTCGTCATCGCGTCGTGTACCGGCGGCTCGCTGGCGGACCTACACGCCGCGGCGGCGGTGCTTCGCGGCCGCAAGCGTCACCCCAGCGTGCGCTTGACGGTCACAC